>JAIXLE010000059.1 GCA_026931725.1 Bacteroidales bacterium | reverse complement strand
GTGTAGAGGAGAACCACCACACGCTTTCGCACGAGTCGGACAATAACGCCTCCGCCGTGGACAAACTGACGAAGATCAACAAATGGTTCGCCTCGCAGCTCGCCTACCTGGCACAGCGACTCGCGGCGACCCCGGAACCGGGTGGCCCCGGCAGCCTGCTCGATAATACGGTCATCGTTTGGACGAACGAACTCGGCAAGGGGAACTCGCACACGTTGGACAACATTCCGTTCGTCCTGGTGGGCGGCGGGCTCGGCTTCCAGATGGGCCGATCGGCGAAGCTCAAACGGGTGCCGCACAACCGCTTGTTGCTGTCGCTGGCGCACGGTTTCGGCCACCGCCTCAAGACCTTCGGCAACCCCGACTTCTGCGGTGACGGCCCACTGAACCTGGGGTAAGGCGAGGGACACACAGAGGCGGCAGCCAATCCCGAACCCATCGCCGTCGTCCGCTGGGGTTGTCGTTCCGGTTCCGATATTTCCGGAGGCAACCCCGACGGCTGATGAGCTTGCGCTTTCGGCCATTGTTCGTTCATTCCACCGGCAGCGTGTCAGCCGTGAAGACACAGAGTATGAGTCTCAAAGTGTTGGTCCGCGATGGTGAGTCGGTCGCAGTTGCCTTGGTTCGTCTCAACACACTGATACGGCGAGCGCGTGGGCGCCCATCACACAAACGGCGGTTTGGGTATTTCGAGAAACCGTCAGAACTCCGCCGTAAACGAGCCAAGAAAGAAACGGTAAGACCAGGGTATCCGCTCCACGTTCATCCCCATTCAGCGCTGTATGCCCGCACTAGACCATCCCACGCACTCATGCGGTAGGGATGGCAGATACCCAACGCTACCAAAGTCCGCTTCTTGGTGGGACAGCAGTTTATCGTTCCCGCAACCGATCCCAGAGCAGGATCGCGGTGATCGTCTTCGCATCGCGGATTCCCCCAGCCAAGCACAACCGCAACGCTTCCTCAAACCGCATCGTAATCGGTTCCAGTTGTTCATCCGCTTCGGGCCGGTTCGGGCCAGGGGTCAGATCCTCGGCGACGAACAGATGCAATTTCTCGTCCAGCACGCCCGGTGAAGCGTAAAAATATTGCAAGTATCGCCACCTCTTCGCCGTGTAGCCGGTTTCTTCCAGCAGTTCTCGCTTGGCGGCTTCTTCCAATGGTTCACCCGGTTCCAGCGTCCCGGCGGGCAACTCCAACAGCGTCTTATCGACGACAAACCGAAAGTTCCGCAGCAGGCAAATATGCTCCGCATCCAGCACGGGCAGAATGACGACCGCCCCCGGATGCAAGATCATGTCGCGGCGGATGGTTTCCCCGCTGGGTGTGGTGGTTACGTCGAGCGCGACTCGGATTTTTCGACCAACATGAACGATTTCACGCGCCATCATGCACTCCAGGAAAGCCCAGGCAACCGTGCCTGTGGGAACGAGGGAAACGCAGGGAATCGGTGTGTCGATTGCGGCACCCCTACGGGAGTGCTATCATGATCTTATCCCTCGGACAATCCGCCCGTCGGCATTGAACTGGATGATTTGATGCGTGATCCGATGTCCTGGTCGATCCCGCTGTTCCGCGCGTTCGGCATTCCGGTCAAGCTCCATCTCTTATTTCCCATCATCGCTCTGGGCTTCTTCCTGCGACAGGTAGCCTGGGAGAAGGGGAATATCGTCTGGTGGCCGGATGTCCTCATGGTCACGGTCGTGCTGCTGTTCGCCGTGATTTTGCTGCACGAGTTTGGCCACGGCTTCGCGGCTCGCTGGGTCGGTGGAGAACCGACGGAAATCTTGATGTGGCCACTGGGCGGGTTGGCATATGCGGATGTGCCGCAGAATTGGCGTGCCCATACGCTCTTTGCCGCGGGAGGGCCGCTGGCGAACGTGGCCATCTGCTTGGCGTGCGCGAGTGGACTCCTCATCGGAGGGTTCACCCCGAATCTCAACCCGCTCAGCAACCCGTATGTTTCCCAGATGAGCGGCCCGGACGGTCGGACGTACACCAGCGATTATGGAATGTCGGTCTATCAGAAAGACACAACCGTCGCCGTCGATCCCCCGGCGAAATGGTTGTTGTTACAATCGGAAGCCCGCTGGCAGGAACTGAATGAATTGGTCGTGAAAGATCTGTTGTACGATCGTGCGGTGGCACCAAGTTGGGCAGTCTGGCTGAATCGCACATTCTGGCTGAGCGGGATTCTCTTGCTGCTGAACCTGCTGCCCGCGTATCCGCTGGATGGCGGACAGATCATGCAGGGGTTGATCTGGGCGCGATCCGACTATCGCCAAGGGGCGATGGTGGCGGCGTATGCCGGGTATGTGGTGGGGGTGTTGTTCTTCATCGCCTCGATCACGGCGAATGAGTCGCTCTTGATGGGCTTGGGGTTATTCGTGCTGTATTCATCTTGGATGAAGTTGAACAACCCCGAAGCCGAGGATGCCTTATTCGGCTACGATTTTTCGGCCGGGTACACCAGCTTGGAGCGCGACGACGACGAACCCGTTGCTCCGCGGCCGCGGCGTGAGAACGTCTTCAAACGCTGGCTCCGCGCCCGAGCGATCCGCCGCATTCAGCGTGAGATCGAGCAACGCCGACTCGAAGATGAACGGATGGATCAACTGCTCGATAAGATCGCCCAGCACGGCAAAGCCTCCCTCACCGACGAAGAACGCCACTTCATGGAACGGGTCAGCGCCCGCTACAAGAACCGATCTTAAGAACCGGCCATGAACTCCGCCGTGTCCTTTCCCGGTAATTCAGCCGAACGGCGACGAATCAACCGTTCGGTTCCTCTCTTCAGTGAAGCCACTCTGTGAAGCCACCCCATCACGCCACGATCAAACGGGATTGACGAGGATAGTGGACTTGTTATTGTGCCCGTCAACAGGAACGCTGGGAGAGCGGGGTGTGACAATGGATTGTGATGCCCTGGTTGTGGGTGGCGGCTTTTACGGTTGCACCATCGCGGCTCATCTCGCCCGCCAGGGGCAGACCGTTCAACTCGTGGAAGCGGGTGCGGACTTGCTGGGCCGGGCTTCGTACTCCAACCAAGCGCGCGTCCATCAGGGGTATCATTATCCGCGCAGCCTCATTACGGGCTACCGTTCGCGTGCCAACTATCGCCGCTTTTCCGAGGCGTATGCGGATTGCACGTTCCGGGATTTTCGGGCGGTTTACGCCATTGGCCGAGAGTTCTCCAAAGTCACGGCGGCACAGTTCGACTTGTTCTGTCGCCGGATCGGGGCACCGATCGGGCCAGCCGACCCGGATTTGCAACAGTTCTTCGATCCCACCACGATTGAAGCGGTTTTCGCGGTCGAGGAAATGACCTTCGATGCGGTGAAACTTCGGGATCGGGTCGCTGGCGAACTGGCTCGGGCTTCCGTTCAGGTTCACACGCGGCAGCGGGTTCACCAGATCTCGCCTTTGCCGGGTGATCGTTTGCGTGTCAAGATTCATTCTGATGCGGGCGAAACCGTCGTGCGGGCGGGGAGTGTCTTCAACTGCACCTATTCTGAACTCAATCGCATTGCGATGGCATCCGGGTTGCCGATTGTTCCGCTCAAGCATGAACTCGCGGAAATGGCGCTCGTGGAGCTGCCATCTTCATTGGCGCACATCGGTGTGACCGTGATGTGCGGGCCATTCTTCTCGCTGATGCCGTTCCCTTCGACCCCCTGGCACACTCTGAGCCATGTGCGGTACACGCCCCACGCCGCCTGGTCGGACCCGCACCCGGAGCAACTCTCGGCGTATCAGGTCTTCGACCGGGCACCAAAGCAGACCGCCTTTGAGAGAATGCGGCTCGATGCGGCCCGCTACCTGCCCGCGATTGCCCAGGCACGGTATGTTCGCTCACTCTGGGAAGTGAAAACGGTCCTCCCGGCGAACGAGGCGGATGATGGCCGGCCGATCCTGTTCCGACCACACGCGGGCTTGGCCCACTATCACTTGGTCCTGGGGGCGAAGATCGACAACGTCTTCGATGTCCTCGATCAAATTGATGCTCTCACCGATACCATTTCCCCGCCCAGGGTGGCCTAATGACTCTGCAATCCGGGTTTGTTTCCGTCGTGGTTCCGGTGGCCAACGGAGCCGCGTACATGGCGGATTTTCTGAACGAGTGCCTCGTGGTGTTGCAGAACACCTACCGCGATTATGAACTCATCATCGTGGATGATGCCTCCACCGATGACACGGCCGCCATCGTGGGCAAGCATCTGCAAGGGGTGAAGGAACTGCGTCTGGTGCGCTTGGCCCGGCGCTTTGGCCCGGATGTCGCGGCGGTGGCCGGGCTCGATACCGCCATCGGCGATACCATCGTGCTGATGCGGGCGGATCGTGACCCGCCTGCCGAAATCCCCGCGCTGGTCGAACGCTGCCGAACGGGTGTCGGGGTCGTGACCGGCGTGGCGATTCCCCACGGTGACGGTCTGCTGACCCGAGTGTTGCGGGGTGCCTATCACCTGTACACGAACCGCGTCCTGGGGTTGAGCTTCCCCCGTTACGGGACGACGTTCCAGGCTCTGAGCCGAGCCGCGGTCAGTGCCGTGACCCGGATTCGTGCCAAATGTCCGACGTTCCCGGTCCTGGCTTCTCAGGTCGGGTATGGCGGCATCACCTACGAATACCGACCGCTCGACCGGGCGCACGGCCAAGCCGAACCGGGGCTGCTGGCGAAGATCGACCGTGGTTTGACCGTGTTGGTCACATCGTCCATTTCCCCGCTGCGGATGGTCAGCTATTTCGGTGTCGCCGTGGCTCTGTTGAACCTGCTGTACGCGGGGTACGTCGTTGGCGTGAACCTCGTGCAGAGCCATGTGGCCGCGGGGTGGACCACGCTTTCGCTTCAGATCAGCGGCATGTTCTTCTGCGTGTTCCTGGTACTCGTCGTTGTCTGCGAGTATGTCGGACGAACGCTCGGCGAAGCGACGAACAAACCGCTCTATCATGTACTCGACGAACGGAACGGCTCGGATCTGCTGCAGTTCCAACAACGGAGGAACATTTCCGCATGACACTTGCATTCCCGGATCAGTGGCAGTTCCCCGCGTACACCACGGTCGAGATTCGACCCAAACGGTCCCGCTACGCGGTCTGCGTGTTCGTCATCAACGAGGGGCAGCGTCTGCATGCGCAGTTGGCCAAGATGCAGCCGTATGCCGAGGGCTATGACATCATCATTGTCGATGGCGGCAGTACGGATGGTTCCGTCGATCGGGAGGCGGTGGAACGGTTCGGCGTGACGCGGGTGCTAGTGAAAACCGGACCAGGAAAACTCAGTGCCCAGATGCGAATGGGGCTTGCGGATTGTCTCGCTCGTGGGTATGCGGGCATCATCACGATTGATGGCAACGACAAAGACGACCCGGCAGCACTGCCCCGATTCGCGCAACTGTTGGATGCGGGTTACGATCACCTGCAAGGTTCCCGTTGGGTACGGGGCGGGCGGGCCGTCAACACACCACTGAGCCGCTGGATTGGCGTGCGATTCCTGCACGCTCCGATTCTCGGCATCGCGGCCGGGTTCCGCTATTCCGACACCACGAACGGGTTTCGAGCCTACAGTCGATCGTTCCTGCTCGATCCGCGGGTGGCTCCGTTCCGCGAGGAGTTCGTGGGGTACGAACTGCATTACTACCTCGCCATCCGTGCGGCCCGGCTCGGCTATCGGGTGAAAGAGGTGCCCGTGACGCGGGCCTACCCGCCCAAGGGTGGCGGTGTCCCGACGAAGATCAAGGGCTGGCGGGGAAACTGGAACGTACTGGCAACTCTGATGCGCACTTGCCTCGGAAAATATAACGTGCGTCGCTAACCCGGACCTTTTGGACGAGGATCAGTTATGACGACCGCTCTTATCGGTTCCACCGGGTTCGTCGGTGGGAATCTGCTGCGAACTCTGTCGTTCGACCATGCGTATCACTCACGCACGATCCACGAAATTCGCGGTCGCCATTACGACACGATCATCTGTGCCGGGGTCCGGGCGGAGAAGTGGAAAGCCAATGCCGACCCTGCCGCCGATCGCGCGAGTATCGCGGCTCTGACGGAACATCTGCTCAAGGCTTCCTGCAAACGGCTCGTGCTGATTTCGACGATTGATGTCTACCCCGACCCTGTGGGCGTGGACGAAGATACGCCGATCATCGCCGAGAATGCCTCACCGTATGGCCGCCATCGCTATGAACTCGAAAACACGCTGTCGGCTCGCTTCCCAACCACGGTGATTCGGCTACCAGGGTTGTTCGGTTCCGGTTTGAAGAAAAATGTGATCTTCGATCTGCTCAATGAGAACATGGTCGACAAGATCAACCCGGCGGCTGCCTTTCAGTATTACAATCTCGAAAACCTGGGCGACGATATTCATCTGGCCGTGGATCGTCAGTTGCCCGTCATCAACTTCGCCACCGCGCCGATCTCCACCGGAGAGTTGGCACAAGACATTTTTGGCCGGACTCTCAAACCGCTCGCCACGGCGGCACCCGCTCCCCGCTACGACATGCGGACCAAGCACGCGGAACTGTTCGGCCACCGTGACGGCTACCTTTATGGGAAACAGGAAATCCTCGACGATCTGGCCCGGTTCGTCGCCAGTTACCCGGTACGGCGGGCCGCCGCGTGAAACTCGCTGTTTCCAACATTGCCTGGCCAGCCGATGCCGATGCGGAAGCGGCCGAACTGCTGCGCCACCACGGGGCGACAGGGGTCGAACTGGCTCCGAAAAAGGTCTGGCCGGACCCCGTCTCCGCCACCGAAGCCGAAGCCCATGCGGTGCGGGACTGGTGGGAATCCCGTGGCTTGTCGATTGTCGCGTTCCAAGCGTTGCTGTTCGGTCGACCGGATCTGGTGCTGTTCGGTACACCATCTGTCCGGGACGAACTGGCCGAGACGCTCGATCGGTTGTGCAGGCTAGCCGGGTGCGTGGGGGCGCGGGCACTCGTGTTCGGGTCACCGAAAAACCGCCTGCGTGGGGAACGCTCCTTGGCGGAAGTCTGGCCGGTGGCGGTGGACTTCTTCCGGCGTGCCGGTGACAATGCACTGTCACACGGCGTGACGATCGGCCTGGAAGCGAATCCCGTGGAATATGGCGGCGATTTTGTGACGCACTTGCACGAAGCCGTTCAGTTGGTTCAAGATGTGAACCACCCCGGTTTCGGGCTACATCTGGACACTGGCGGCATGATTCTAACACAGGAACGGATTCAGAATCTCTCCGGTGTGCGTCCGATCCATTTTCACATCAGTGAGCCGAGTCTGGCTCCGGTGGGTGGAACACCTTCCTCGGCGCACCCGCAGTTCGCAGCGGACCTGCGAGAAACCGCGTATTCGGGTTGGTACTCGATCGAAATGCGACAGCCGCCGACCCAGTGGCAAGCGACTGTCGAACAGGCATTGCGATTCGCCCGTGATGTTTACTTCCCGGCTTCCAGTTGCGGTTGAGCGGGGCTTCCCGGAACGTCCAGAACTTCCACCCGCAGCGGTTCTCGGCGCACGGTGGTGGCGATCGCCAGCGTGACCGTGTGCGTCCCCGCGCCGAGTTTGAGTTCGGTTTCCGGGGCAGGCACCACGGGGCGGCCATCGACCCAGACGGTCAAACCTTTCGGCGCGTTCAGAACCAGCTTCACCGCTCCGGCGACGGTCTGCGTGAAGCGGAACCGCACCGCGGCGGTGCGTGGCCCATCGTGACTGGCTCGGAAGGTCGGCAATTCTTCAATCGGCAGATGGCCCGACACGAGCGAATACATCGGCGACCATGTCAGAGTGTTTACCGTTCCCGCGATCGCTCCGACCCGTTGCCGACCCAGGAGGTAGGCCAGTTCCTTCGTGGGTTGAATCGCTTCCCAGCGTCGAACGACCCGGCCCGGAGTGGCCTGGAAACCGCCGCCGACTTTGCCGAGTGCGGAGAGGAACCGGACCAAATCCACGAGTTCTCCCTGCGTGAGCGGGTCGTGCAGGTTGTCCGGCATCAGGGAACGCCCCGGCTTGGTTTCGTCGATGTTCGCGGTCGGAATGGCGATTTCTCGGCCCTCGGCATCGCGGAGGACCAGTTCGGTTTTCGATTCTCGCACCTTGATCCCGGTGACGGACTTGCCATCGAGCGTGTTGACGATGAGGGAGTGATACCCTTCCTTGACGGCCTTGTTCGGGTCGAGCAAGGAATCGACCAGATAATCGACCTGGGCACTGGCTCCGATGCTCGTCATTTCCGGGCCGATGATGCCCCCGGCTCCGGCAATGGCGTGGCACTTCAGGCAGTTCAACTCCGCCTTGCGAAACACCCGTTCGCCGCGTGCGGGATCGCCTTTCTCGGCGATGGCGGTGAGGAGTTGTTTCACCTCGTCGGGGGTGTACTTCTTCGGTTGGCCGAGCTTACCCGATCGTGTGAGCGCGGCGATGAGGGGGGCGGAAGGCTGTGCCGCGGCGCGGGCGACTCGCACGCCGATTTTCGCGGTGTCGGCTGCCAGTGAACGCTCACCGAGAGCCTGGGTCAGAGCCTCGGCCCCGCCTTTCCGGCTGGTGAACGCGGCGAACAACTCACTGGGGTCACTCGGCGGGGTGGCCGTCAACAAGTCCGTGGCCAGGGTGGCCGCGCGGGTCCGTTCCACACTCGCCAAAGCCGCGATGGCGAGCGCCCGGTCAGCGGGTGGGAGCGAACCCGTGGCGATCTGCGTGAGTTCCGCTTGGGCCGTGGCATCGCCGATCCCCGCGAGGCCATCGCAAGCCGCTCGCCGCAGTTCGACGGAACGGGCCGAGTCCGTGGCGATCCGTGCAAGATCCGATTGAACCCCGTTGGTTTTCCAGGCACCGGCGAGCCGAGCGGCGGCCGTCTGAACCCGTTCATCAGCATGGCGGAGGAAGGATGCCAGTTCGGGAACCCCGGCGGCGGGGCGCACGTTCCGTTGGCGGGCGCTGCTGTCGAGTGCGGTCAGAATCGCGGTGGCCAACTCCGCTTGCGTGGCCGGAAGATGGCCCGCTTCGAGCCAGACGACGGTCAGTTCGTCCGGGCCGCCCGTGGAGGCGATCAACGGCAGCACGTCCGCGGCACGGTCCCGGCCAATCTTCCCAGACTTCCAGAGTTTTACGAGCGGTTTGGCCACATCGGTGGTCCCGGCGGCCTTCAGGGCGAAGACGATCTTTTTCGGATCACCGCCGAAATCGAGTTCTCCCGCGGTCAGCTTGGGCAGCCACTGCGGAGCCAGATCCCGGAGGGTGAGCCAAATGGCATAGTCGAGCCATTTATCAACGGGGCAATCCAAAGCGGTCGCGGCGGCGGCAGCGGCTTCCACGGAGTGCAGTTCCGCCAAGGCACGCACCGCTTCGAGCCGCACGCGGGGGGCTGGGTCCACGGCGGCGGTCGCCAGCAGCACCAACGCGTTTGGCAACGGAGCCGCTGAGGGTGGGGCAAGAGATTCCAGCAACGGTTTGGACCACGCCCCCGCCACTCGGCAAGCCGCTGCTCGGACACGGAAGTCTGGTGAAGCGAGTATCGCTTCCAACAATGGCCTGTTGACAATGTTCAAAGACTGATACAGCCATAAGGCTTCGAGCCGATGGTGTTCGTAACGGGCAGACTGCGTATCGAGCTGGGCCACCCATTCCCGGAGGGCCGGTTGCACGGCGGCGGCTCCGCGCTCGGTCAGCACCCGTCGGGCCTGATCGCGGGTCCACTGTTCGGGCGATTGCAACTGTTCGAGCAGATCGGCCACGGATGCCCCGACGAGTACGGGCTTCGGCACCAGTGGGCGATTCTTCGCGGTGATCCGCCAGATGCGACCGTGGGTCTTGTCACGGCGGGGGTCACGGAAGTCGACTTCACCATGTTGAATGATCGGGTTGTACCAGTCGGCAATGTAGATCGCGCCGTCCGGCCCCATCTTCACGTCGATCGGTCGGAAGGCGGGGTGCGTGGTCTTGATGAGTTCGGGCAACTCCCGCGATGAGAATGTGGAACCATCCTCGGTGACGACGAATCGGCAGACCCGGTGGCCCCGGAAGTCGTTGGTAATCAGGTTCCCTTGCCAGCTGTCCGGCAAATGGCGACCGCTGACGACTTCCAGGCCGCAATGCTTCGGACTGCCGGGGTTAAGCCCTTCGAGAACCCGGCTCGATCCCTGAGCGGTCGGGTAGTACGCTCCCGGCACGATCGGCGTGATGCCGAAGAAGTGGGCTCCATCGGTGGCAAACGTGGCTCCCCACTGGTCCCAGGCGGTGCCCCAGGAGTTGATGAAGCCCCGCGCGAAGACATCGAGTTCGTGGGTACTGGGTCGGAACTGCCAGATCCCTCCCGCGTTCAGGCGGCGGACTCCGTGCGGTGTCTCGATGTGGCTGTGAATGTAGATGGATTGCGTCATGAACAGGCGGCTATCCGGCCCCCAGCGGAACGTGTGCAGAATGTGGTGCGTGTCTTCGGTGCCGAACCCGGAAAGGACGATGCGTTTGGTGCGGGCCTTCCCGGTTTGTGGGTCCGGGTTCGAGAAATGCACCAAGTCCGTGCTATCCGCCACATAGACCCCGCCATCGCCCGGCGCGACCCCGGTCGGAATGAGCAAACCATCGGCGTAGATCGTGGTTTTGTCCGCCTTTCCGTCGTGGTTCGTATCTTCGAGGATCAGCACTTTATCGTTGGACTTCTCGCCCGGTTTGATCTGCGGGTAGGTGGCGCTGCTGGCGATCCAGAGGCGGCCCTGCGGGTCGAAGTTCATCTGAATCGGTTTGGCCAATAGCGGGTCAGCCGCGTACAGGTTGACCTCGAACCCTTCCGGGAGAATGAACGATTTCCGTTCGATTTCTGGGTCCGGGTCCGGCACGGTCGCATCACGTTGCCCGAAGGCAGACGGCAGACCGCAGACCCAAGACAGCACACACAAGAGGAAATATCGGTACATGGGTGGTTCAGGGTGGGGTGAAGGAAGAGGGGGTTACTGGCTTTTCGCCGCGAGGGTCTGAATCTGCTTTTCGGCCTGGGCCACGAGGGGATCGAACTGGGCGACCTCAACGGCGTTGCGGCCCTGTTCATGTTTGCGGAAGCCGAACAGATACGTTTCGTTCTGCGGCCGCCAGCGGTGGAAGAACAGCCGATTCTTGGCGATGATGGCCTGCCGTAGTTCTTCCGATTCCCGCGGGGCAGTGCCGCTCAGCAGGGCGGCGGATTCCCGATACCCTTCGGGGGTCAGATGGATGCCGTTCTCCGTGCGGGGTTCCGGCACCAGGGTGAACAGGTCCACGAAGGCCAACTTGCGTTGCTGGGCCACGGCCTGGAGTGCATCCCGATACAGGCTCAGCGTGGCGTTGCGGGCGGGGGCGAGTACCGCGCCGAACCGGGTCGGACTCATCAGCACGATCCGCGCTTGCGTCGGTTGGAGCAGGTCCAGCAGCTTTTCCAACCCTTTGGTGAACGAGGGTACGCCGTCTTTCCCGGCAAACGATTCGTTCTGACCGTAGCAGATCACGATGACGGTGGGCTTCAGTTCCTTCGTCAAGGAGATGAGTTGATCGAGTCGCTTGGCCTCGTTGGCATAGTCGAAACGGCCACGGGCTTCCGCATGGACGGTGTCACCGCTCCAGCCGAGGTTTCGGAAACTGATGGACTTGCCCGCGTTCTTTTGGGTCAGGGCCAGTTCCCAGTAGCCGGACTTTTGCTCGCGCTCGATCAGTGTACTACCGATGAGAACGACACGATCGCCATTCTGCAAGAGGAAAGGATCCGCCGCCGAGGACACCACCGGCATGCCGACCAGCAACAGGGCTGGCCAAAGGAAGCGTGAGAGAAACACGGGAACTCCGTGGCTGAGGTTTTGGGGGAGTTATGGTAGAGTAACAAGCTCAACCTGCTCGCTCAACCATTCACTTGCTGGGTCATCATGCGTGGACTTGCCGCCGTTCTGATCCTCGCCGCCACGACTGCGGCCGCGGAGTCGGGAAAAACAACTGTCGCACTCGGGGGGCACACCTTTACGCTGCCAACCGGATTCACCGTGGAACGGATTGCCGGGCCGCCGCTGGTCGATCGCCCCGTGACCGCCGACCTGGACGACAAAGGACGGCTCTACGTCACCGATTCCTCCGGGACGAACGCACGCGCTCCGCAGCAATTCGAGAACCCCACAAACCGGATCGTGCGCCTGGAAGATACCAACGGCGATGGCATTTACGACCAATCCGTTGTCTTCGCCGACAAGATCGGATTCCCGGAAGGCACGATGTGGTTTGCCGGTTCCGTGTATGTCGCGGTGCCGCCGCAAATTCTGAAATTCACCGATACCAACGATGACGGCATCGCTGACAAGCGGGAAGTCTGGTTCGACGGCAAAACCGTCACCGGCTGTGGGAACGACCTGCACGGCCCCTACCCCGGCCCGGATGGCTACATCTATTGGTGCAAGGGAGCCTTCGCGGAACAGACGTACACTCTGCCGAATGGGAAACCATTCACCACGAAAGCCTCGCACATCTTCCGGGCCAAACCCGATGGCAGCGGGGTGGAACCCGTCATGACCGGCGGGATGGATAACCCCGTGGATGTGGTGTTCACACCCGAAGGCGAACGGATCTTCTCTTGTACGTTCCTGCAACACCCGGCGGGCGGCAACCGCGACGGCCTGATTCACGCGGTCTACGGCGGAGTCTGGGGGAAGGATCACGCCCCGGTCTACGATCATCCCTGGACCGGCCCCGATCTGATGCCACCGATGACGCATCTCGGCGCGGCGGCTCCGTGCGGCTTGCAGCGGTACGCCCACACGGCGTTCGGCCCCGAGTACCGGAATAACGTCTTCTGCACCTTGTTCAACATGGCCAAAGTCACCCGCCATGTTCTCGTGCCCACCGGAGCGACTTTCCGTACCGTGGATTCGGACTTCCTCGTGTCCAACAACCGTGACTTTCACCCAACCGATGTGATCGAAGCCGCGGATGGCGCGCTGATCGTGCTGGTCACGGGCGGCTGGTACAAGATGTGCTGCCCGACATCGCAACTCGCCAAAGAAGATGTTTTAGGGGCCATTTATCGGGTTCGGAAAGTCGGGGCAAAACCGGGACCGAAACCGGCCGCGGCACCGCTGCCCCGGTTGTACACGATCGCCCTGAACCGCGACAAATCCGGCCTGGATGAGGCACTCACCGGGTTGCGGGCCGAAAACCATCACACCCGGCGACTCGCCGCCGAGGCGCTCGGACGGATCGGCGACCCCCGAGCGATTCCCGCCCTGCTGACCGCCCTGGCGGACGAGACAAACGACCGTGTTCTCGAACATTCCTTGATTTACGCTCTGATCGAACTGGACAACCTCCAGGCGACCGTGGCCGGATTACAGCACGCCTCCCCACGGGTGCGGCGGGCCACGATGATCGCACTGGACCAGATGCCCAGCGGCAAGCTCACGGTGGAGCCGGTGGCGGCTCTGCTGGATTCCCCCAACGCGGCCGACCGGGAAACGGCGTGGTGGATCGTTGGCCGTCATCCCGAATGGGGCAACGCGCTGGCGGAACTGTTCCGCTCTCGGCTCGGTGGGCGGCTCACTCCGGCTGAGCGTGACGCGATCATCACGCAACTCGCCCGTTCGGCCCGTTCCCCGATCATTCAGTCTTTCCTGGCGGAAACCGTGACGCACACCCAAAACCCCGTGGACGTGCGTCGAATCGCGTTGCGGGCGATGGCGATGGCCGCTCCGCGCCAGACTCCGCCGAGCTGGTTCGCTGCCGTGATCCCAACTCTGGAGGCAACCGATTCCGGCCTCACTGCCGATGCGGTCGCCACGGTGCGGGCGTTGCCGATCGGGAAGGTTCCCCCCCCGCAACTGCTGGGCACGCTGACGAAAGTGGCCGCGAATGATCGGTTGCCGGATGCGGTGCGGTTCGCCGCTTTGGCCGCGCGTCCCGGTGGAGCCCAGCCGATTTCCGATGCCCTGTTTGGCCGAATGCTGCCCGCCATCGCACGGGAGCAAGCCGTGGAACAGCGAACCGCCGCCGCGGATGCGCTGGCACGGTCCCGCCTCACCCCCGAGCAACTGCGTCGATTGGCTGCCGCGATCCGCACCGCCGGGCCGATGGAACTCGACCGCCTGTTGAACCCGTTCGCCCTGACCGTCGATGAAACCGCCGGACTGACGTTGCTGGATACGCTCACGAATTCGCCGTTACGTTCCACGCTGCGGGTCGATATGCTGACACCGCGTTTGGTGAAGTTCCCGCCCACGGTCCACGCACGGGCGGAAAAGCTGTACGCGCTCCTCAATGCCGATCGGGCCAAGCAGCAAGCCCGGCTCGAACAGGTGCTGACCACCCTACCACCAGGCGACATCCGCCGTGGGCAGCAAGTCTTCAACAGCACGAAAGCCGCTTGCACGGCCTGTCACGCGATGGGCTACCTCGGCGGCAAGGTTGGCCCGGACTTGACCCGGATCGGCGGCATTCGCGCCAAGCGTGACTTGCTCGAAGCGGTCCTCTACCCCAGTGCGAGTTTCGTGCGGAGTTACGAACCGCTGAAGATGACCACGCTGGATGGCCGCGTCTTCAACGGCCTGATCGTGCGGGAGTCGCCGGAAGAAATCGTCCTGCGGGTGAACGCCACGGAAGAAGTGCGGATTCCCCGAGGTGACATCGACGAGACGATCCCCGGCACCGTGTCCGTGATGCCCGCCGGGCTCGACCAGCAGTTGAACATGCAGGAACTCGCGGACCTGATCGCCTTCCTGCAAGCCGCGAAGTAGGTACAATCTGGGTTTGGATTTTCGCCACGGATTCCCTCCGTTTCACCCGGAACAGCCAAACGGGTGAATCGGGGCGGGTTTACTACACTGACGGCATGACTGAACACGAATGGCTAGCCGCGACCACCAAGCCGATGGCAATGTTCCGCTTCGTGCGGGCGCGGCTCCATCGGCGGACGAAATTGTTGCTGGGCTGTGCGTGCTGCCGATTATTCTGGGACGATTTGGACGATTCCCGAAGTCAATTCGCCCTGGAAACCGCGGAACGGTTCGCGGATCGGCAATGTGAAGAAGAACTGTTCGCCGAAGCGAGCCGGTTGGCGTGGGAAGTCCACACCGAGAACGAGGACCGCATCGACCAGTCTCCATCGGGGCGGGTTTCGCTGCTGGCTTCGGGTGCGGTGGCGACGCTGTTACTCGGCTCGGGGCACAGTGTCGGTTCGGCGCTGGCCTGGGTGCAGTCCGCGGCGGGAACCGGACCACACCCCCGACGCACGGAAGTGCGTCGGCGGATGTGTGAGTTAATTCGAGAGATCGTGGGAAACCCATTCCGGCCATGGGCGCAGGCCGCCGAGTTTGCAGGCGGCGGACTCGTTCAGCCGGATGGGTGCATCGTGGCTCTCGGAGAATCGGCCCGGAGTCTTGCACAGGCGATCAAAATAGAACAAGCATTTGAGCGTCTGCCGATCCTGGCCGATGCTGTCGAGGAATGCGGTTTAACGGATCCAGAAATACTCCTCCATTTGCGTCAGGATTCCGCCCATGTCCGAGGGTGTTGGGCGTTGGATTGCGTTGCGGGTGCCCGCTGAGCGTGGCCAATCCTGTTTGAGAATGTGATCGCCCCTCCTCTCTCTGCTACTGAGACACAACCAGTAAAAAACGCGGAACGCATGTCGCCGATGCGTTGTTTCTCACGGACGGGGATGGTTACAATGTAATGGCGTTCAATTCGGCCATGAACTGAGAAGGATCAACTTCGGGCCACGGTTCGAGCCTGGCGATTTTGTCTTCGTAATCCAGGCACACGGTACTGGGGCAACCGCGCTTGCGGAGGCGGGTTTGCAAATCCCGAGCCCGGTTCCACGGAATCGACACGGACCAGCGACCCAACGAGGACATACACGGCGAGGTACTGACAGAGGGCATCGCGGTTCTCCGACTTGACAACCAGAAATGGATAAACTTCCCGATGTCGTCCGTACCACCGGGAGGGCTGGCCCGGTGATTCCGGGTCCGGCTTCCGCTGCCGTCTCTAACCTAAGATGGAATTGTCTCTTCCGCTACTCATTTCTTATCGTGATTCGTATAGCGATCACTCCAGTCGCCCTTAGTAAAAGTGCGAAACGAACGGCTTATCCAACTTGCCGAAATTCATCTACTGGCGACCATCAAACGACAGGGAATGCCGCGACTGGGCAATTTGCTCCAGAAAGAACGCTCGCAACTCCTGGGCCGCAGGTGACGGGGCAAAAAACTGTTCCCCAGCCGATTGCATGGCGAGGCCATGTTTTTGCCGTGCATCCGGGTGGGCCGCCTGGATGGCCCGTTTGACCCACTCTTCCGCCGTCGTTGCGGTCAGGTTCACGCGATCGACGACACCCAGAGCCTGATACGCACCCGATACCCAGCGGGAACGATGGTGGCTCCCTTCCCAGGCCATCAGCGGCACCGCACAGGCGAACGCATCGGCCAGTGTGTTCGCTCCCGCCCCGTAATGCGGTGGATCCACCAACACCGACGCGGCCGCCACCAGACGCAGATACTCACAACGATCCTGCCGGGGAAAGACTCGCAGTTGCCGGGTTTCTCCCGTGGTTCGGCGCAGACGCTGGACGAACGCGGCTGTCACGGCTGGGCGTTCATCCGCGATCACGCCGAACACCGCCCCGGTATCCGTGTCCAGCAACTGCGCAACGGCCGCATCCAGATCGGGATGCAGTTTCCGAAGATTCTGCGGACACAGGTACAACCGTTGATCGGAAGCCATGCCGAATTCCGCCGGATCGACCCGATCCAACGGGGCGGGCGGGCGTTCATACCGCGCTGGCAAATGACGCAGGCGAATCAATGGCTCCGAATACAGTGCCTCCGCTCCGATGGGTTCGAGCCAATCGCAGGAAATGTAGGCATCGACGGCGGGGTTGCCGCTGGTGACGGGCCAACCCCAAGTGTTCGTCTGGATCGGGGCCGAGCGGAAATACGGTAGGAAGTAGTTGAACGAATCCGTACCGATTTCCCAGTAATGCAGCAGATCGCACCCCGCGGCGCGGATCGTGAGGTCCGCACTCGGCAAATCGTCCGGGACGATCAGGTATTCGCACTTCCGCTGGGGCCGCAGATGTTTCAGCACCGAAACCGCCCCGCGTTGCCCGATGAGACTGATCCGCAGTTCCGGGCAGACGGCCTCATCCAGCAGCAACCCCAGGCAGCGGTCGAACACCCCTTCATGTCCGCGCGTGACGACGACACCGACATGCGGAATCCCCGTTCCCACACGGGGGGGTTCCACTTCTGGAAGATGTCGCCGGAACAAAGCTGCGAACGCCTCCATCAGCGGTCGATCATTCTGACCCTGGTACAGCAAAAGTGTCGGCGGTTCACAGCCCGAGCGATGCAGTTCCGCGAGGTCGAGAGACAATCCCCGGTTTTGCAGTGCGTGGACCGTGTCCCACAACTCCGCTCGGTAGGCGGTGATGGCGGAGACGGAAGCCG
Source organism: Bacteroidales bacterium (assembly GCA_026931725.1). Lineage (GTDB taxonomy): Bacteria > Planctomycetota > Planctomycetia > Gemmatales > Gemmataceae > JAIXLE01. The sequence continues at coordinate 146,403 of JAIXLE010000059.1, read as the reverse complement.
GAATCGGGTCGGGAAGCAGGGTCGGTTTGAGCTGGGCCGTGAAAGATGTGGGGTGTCGCTCGGCGACGCGCTGAAAGAGCGGCACCGCGTCTTCTGGTCGGCCAGCCTGCACCCAGGCCGCGGCTTCTCCGGTGTCCGCATCGGGGTGATCCGGGACGAGTTCACGGACTTTCCGCCAGCAGTCCGCCGCGTCTGTGGGGCGGCTCAGGTCGGCGTAGGTGGCGGCGAGGTTCTGCCACGGTTCCGGCCAGTGCGGTTGCAACGCGAGTGCCCGGCGGTAGGCAGTCTCCGCGCCGGGGGTGCGGCCATCTTCCCGGAGCAGGTTGCCGAGGTTGTACCAAGCGCGAGCGTGTTGCGGTTGCAGCGTGACCGCTCGGCGCAAGGCTTCTTCCGCGCCGGGCCAGTCGTTCAAGGATTTGAGCGTGTTCCCCAGGTTGAACCAGGCTTCCGCAAACGCCGGAGCGAGCGTGACGGCTCTCCGCAAGCTGATCGCCGCTTCCGCGAGCTGACCCCGTCGCCGTTGCACTTCGCCCAGGTTCACCCAACTGTTGACATCCTGGGGGAACAGCGTGACGGCTCGGAGCAGAAGTGGTTCCGCATCCGTGAGTCGGCCCGTCGTGGCGTACAGTGTCCCGAGGACGTGCAAGGCCTCGCGGCAATCCGGGTCCAGTGCCCGCACCGCTTCGAGCGCGTGGATGGCTCCGGCATGATCGCCCCGTGCGAAGGCAGATTTCGCGGTCTTCAACCAATCGACTGCGTTCATCGGGGCACCGGCGATCGCCAGGAACCAGCAAGAGGACAACCGGGAACGGTGTTACAGTTTGGCGAAGTTTTCCAGCATGCGCAAACCGACTTGCTGGCTCTTTTCCGGGTGGAACTGAGCCGCGAAGATGTTCTCCCGCCAGATCATCGCGCAAAACGGAGTCGGGTAGTCGGCCTCGGCGGCGGTGATACCGGGTTCCTCCGGCACCGCGTAATAACTATGGACGAAGTACACCGCTGGATCCGCGGGCAACCCGGCGAACAACGGACAATCCGGGCGGGTGAGCGTCAGCGGGTTCCAGCCCATGTGCGGCACCTTCAACCCCGGCACCACGGGGAAGCGGACCACCTCACCGGGAAGGATTCCCAGCCCCGTATGTGTTCCTTCTTCCTGACTGCGGGTGAACAACAACTGCAATCCCAGGCAGATTCCCAGGAACGGCCGCCCGGACTGAATCTGTTGCCGCACCGCGTCCGCCAGCCCGGTTTCCCGCAGTCGGGCGATGGCATCCTGAAACGCACCCACACCGGGCAGCACGAGTCGGGCCGCCGTCGCCACCTGGGCCGGGTCCGCTGTGACCGTGGCTCGGGCTCCGACCTTCTCGCACGCTTTCTGGACGCTCCGCAGGTTCGCCATGCCGTAATCGACAATCACAATCTCGGGACTGGTCATGAACTTACGCCGACGAGGCGGCCTCCTGCTGCGGTTTGCGTTCCGATGGCGATGTCGGTTCGGAGGGTTTGCCGATAATCAACCCCGCCACGAGCATGCCCCCGCCCATGATGAATGCGATCAAGCCGACCATCACGGGATCGAATAGAATCCGGGTCAGTTCGCCGAATAGCGGCCAGCCGAGCCAGACCACGACCACCCCCGCCGCGATGCCCGGCCCGAACGGCAGTTCGTTCCCTGATCCGCGGCCCCGCAGTTTCGCCCAGGCCATCAGCGGCAGGATGATCGGCAGCGTCACCAGCGAGCCGACCGGCAGCGCCAGCACCGCCGGTTGCCAGCCGAGGAACGCCCCCGCCATCATCAACAGGTCCGCATCGCCGAGGCCCAACGCGGGACGGCCCAGCCCAACTTCAAACAGAAATTTGATGGAACGCCCCACGAACATTCCAGCCGCGGCTCCGATCAAGCCGTTCAACAGGCCGAGTTTCCAGGAACCAGCAGGTGCCCAATCCGGCGGCGGTCCCGCGAATGGCCAGAGTGTCGCCCCGGTGGGGATGCTCGCCCCCGCTTCGGGCAAGGTCCAGGGGAACCCGGCGGGGATCGCTTGCAGTACGCTGGGGTCGCTCGGCCACGGCCAGGGCAACAGTGTCGAACCGATCAGACCGATCAGCGTGCCGGTGTAGGTGATCGGCAGCGGGATGATCCGATGTTCCGCGTCGATGACCGCCGAGGCAATCAGCAGGCTCAACAGCGTCGCATGGTAGAAGAAGTAGATCCAGGCGGACACGGGCGGGAACGCCCCCAATGCCCCGGAACCGTTGCGCAGGCCCGGCACATCCTGCCAGGGGGTCAGGCCCAGTGCCCCGCCGTAACCTTGGGTCACAATCTCGATGCCGAACAGGGCTAGGAAGGCCAACCCGGTGCCGAGTTCGACCCAGAGGTAGCGGGAGGAGAACGTCGCCTGACAGAATCGGCAGCGGCCCCGCAACCGGAGGTAGCCGATGATTGGCAAGTTGTCGAGCAGGCGGATCGGTCGCAGGCAGTGGCCGCAGCGGGAGCCGGGCCAGATGATGCTTTTCTCGAACGGCAATCGCACAATGAGCACGTTCAAAAAGCTACCGACTCCGAGCCCAAGTACGAACACCCAGACGCATGAGACGATCAACGGTAAATGATACCACCATTCCATACACAGTGACCCGGTCGGGGGTGGGGGTGGTCACGGGACGGCGTGAGCAGCCCATGCCTCTAGGATAGCAGCGGCCAGGGTTTCCGGCGAATCGGCTTCGGTGTCGAACGTGGCGTGGGCGACAGCGCGGTAGAGCGGTTCCCGGATGGCCAGCAGGTTTCGCACTTCTTCCAGGCCGCCCATCGTGGTGAGGTTGGGTCGGCGTTGCCCGGTGGTCGGGTCGGTCTGCATCCGTTCCCAGCAGGTTTCCGGTGTCGCGGTCAGCCAGACGGTGAAGCCGTGAGTGTGCAATCGTTCCCGGTTCGCGGGTCGCAGAATCACTCCGCCGCCCGTGGCGATGACAGTTTGAGAGAGGATGGCCAACTGACCGAGCATGGCCGATTCCCGATCGCGGAAACCGGATTCCCCTTCGGTGGCGAAGATCTGCGTGATGCTGGTTTGCGCATCCGCTTCCAGTTCCGCATCCGCGTCGAGGAATCGCCAACCCAATCGGCTTGCGAGAGCCTGGCCGACCGTGGATTTCCCCGTGCCGCGATAGCCGATCAGGAAGATGCGTGCGGTGTTCATCATTCTCGCAAGAGGAGATCAAAAGGAACCGGAGATGAGGACAATCAATCCTCGTCGGCATCGTCATCGGGGGCATCTTCCCCGTCGCTCTTGCGGGCTTCCTCTTCCAGGGCATAGGTGACGGGAGACATGGCCTTGCGGAGCAATTCTCGCATCGGGTCGATGGCGGGCATCTGGCCGGTGAACAGTTCCAGTTGGCGAGCCGCTTGCCGCACGAACATGTCAACACCCGTGATGACATGACATTCTCGGGCGCGGGCTTCCTGCACGAGCAACGTATTTTCCGGGGTGTAGACCGTATCAAACACGGTCATGCCGGGCTTCAGGAAGCTATGGTGAACCGGGGATTCGTCCGTGTCCGGGTGCATGCCCACGGGGGTGCCGTTGACCACGATGTCGCACGGCAGCACGTTGTGGCGAGCCTGCCAATCGACGACCTTGCAACCGACTTCGGCGGCGAGTTTGACGGCGCGATCGTAAGTGCGGGCGGCGATGGTCACATGCGTTCCGGCTTTCATCAGAGCATGGGCGATCGACCGGCTCACCCCACCTGCGCCGAGTACCAGCGCGAACATCTGCCCCACTTCGGGTACGGGGCCATCTTCGGCTTTCTGGGTACGGGCACGTTCTTCCAGATGCGTGTGGAGCGAATCCAGAATGGCGGAATAGTCGGTGTTGTAGGCGTGAAATCCGCCGTTCGGTTGACGGAGGAGCGTGTTCGCGGCTCCGGTCTGGGCCACGGTCGCATCGACTTCTTGAGCCAGGACGGCGGCCGCTTCCTTGTGTGGGATCGTCACGCTGTATCCGCTGACAGGCACGGTATCGTACACCTTGGCCGCCGTGGGCAGTTGGCCATCCGGCACCCGGAACGGCAAATAGACCGCGTTCACCTTCAGCCGACGCAGCATGTGATTGTGTAGAATCGGGCTGTAGCTATGGGCGACCGGGTCGCCGAACAGGCCGTACACCCGTGTCTCCGCGTTGATCGAGCGTACCGGATAGGTGGTGCGGAAATCATCCAGGCTGGGCAACCCCGGAGCCACTCCGCGTTCCCGATTGAACGCCGCGTAAATGAACGGCGCGCCGAGTTTCAATCCCAGAATCCGAGTCGGGAAGCCGAACTCGCCCATGCAGAAAGCCACAGTCGGTTTCGGCGCGTTCTTCTGAATCGCCAGGATCCGGCGGCAATCGTCGACATTCTTCGCCAGCACCGCGAGCTTGAGAACGTCCGCGTCCTGCTTGAGCATCTTTTCGTAGATGCCTTCGAGGTCCGCCGGTGTCTCGGTCATGTTGTGGTAGCTGACGATCCGCTTAACCGAACCGAACCGCTTGACTTGATCGGCGACATCGGTTTCCAGGTCGACCCACTCGAACGCCCCGGACACGATCATTTGCTTCATGACCGTGAGGCGTTCCGCTTCGCTGCCCGGCCAGCGGCCACCATCGGAACCTCGGCGGAGCGTGGCGATCCACGGGCACTGCTTCGCGGGGGTGAGTCGTTTGGCTTCGACGGCTTTGGCCAAGTAGTCAAGACGCAGTTCGATGAACCCGGCTCCGCGTTTGACGGCTTCTTGGAGTTCCGCCAGGATCATTTTGTGTCGGGTGCGGGCAATCACCACTGCGATCTTGTCCGGGGCAAGAGGCGGAGCCGACGCGACTGACATGAGAGGAGTTCCCGGACGGAAAGAAACACCCACCAGCAGCCCCGACCCTACCGGGACTGCCCGCGTGAGCTAGCGGCATTCTTACAGCTTGCCCGCTTCTTTGTACATGACGTGCTTGCGCACTTTGGGGTCGAACTTCCGCAAGGAGATGCGCTCCTTGGTGTTGTTGCGATTCTTTTCCGTGTAGTAGCAGTGATCGCTCTCAGAGCTCACCAGCTTGATCGTGCTTCGGGCTTCTTTGGCCTTCGCCATCGGACCATCTCCGCAAAACGTGTACCTGGCCCAGATGGAATCTCATGCCCCTGGGACAAGCCCTCATGTTAGCGGGTGGCCCGCATTCTGACCAGAGGGGCCGCCCAAGTCGGATCGAGAATCTTCTCGCACGAGCCCGATTTCTTGCCCAAAGTCCGAAAGCGGCATTTCATTTCCACTCATCCGGGTCGTTCGGGGATTGTGCCCCCGCTGGCGAGAAGTTTGCCGGTTCTGGCTGGATCGTCGATTGTATCTGTGTAATCGCGATCTATAATACTGTGGAGGTGAGCTTTGAGTTCATCTCCACGCATTCTCTCAACACGATGTTTTTGTTTTCAGTCTCTCCAGAACCGGGGGACTCCGATGCCCAATTCCAATAAGCGACCCCATTCCGAATCGGGTGCCTTCTCGCTCACGCTGGCCCGGCTTGCGGAACGGCCTCAACTCGATTTTGAACTCGAATTTTTCGAGGCGATTCTGAACCGCTTGCCAGATTTCGCGGATGTGCTGCGAGCGCAGGCGAGCAACCTGACCCTCAAGGGACTCGTCCGGGAAGGGTTAAAGGTCGATCAACAACTCGTGCAAATTCGCCCGACGGATCCGACCGCCCATTACAACCTCGCTTGCCGATACGCCATCCTACGGCAACCGGACTTGGCGTTCCAGACGCTCCGCCGGGCTGTCGAGCTCGGCTACCGTGATTTTCGGTACATGGCCGAAGATCATGATCTGGATTCGCTCCGCAAAGACCCACGATTCCGCCAACTGCTCCGGGAATACGGCAAGCATTAGGCCGAACCGCCCAGATTTCGCATCTTCACTGAGGAATGCCGTTGCTCGTGGCCGATGATCCCACGGGCAACGGCTTTTGTTTTTTGCCCATCGTGTCCCTGTTCACGATTTTCACGATTCCGAGGCACACACCATGAGCAAGGCGATCGACTGGCTTTACCACCGCAAGGGGTGAACGAGCTGCCAGAAGGCTCAGGGGTTCCTTGAGCAAAACGGCATCACCGTCCACGACACCGTGGATGCCCATAAACAGAAATTCGCCTCCGATGCGGCCGTGCAGCTCACGGCGGGAATGGACCGCATCATCGCGGCGAAGGGGAAGAAAATCGACGTGCTGGAACTGCAACCGGCCCCTGAGGAAGCCGCGATTCTGGCATTGTTGCTCGGCCCCACGGGCAACCTGCGTGCCCCCACGGCCAAGGTGGGGCGCACGCTACTGGTCGGTTTCAACCCGGACACCTATGAACAGGTGCTGGGTTCGCAAATGCCCCCAGCGTGATCTCGGGTTCCGAGTATCGCATCACTCCTGAACCAGATACTCAAACCGTTGACGGAACTCGTCCGGGGTGAGTTTGGCGACCTGGGCGAGCTTGGCCAACTGGCCCGCGTTTTGGAAATCTTCCGGTTCCAGGCGGATCATGTAGCGGGTGGCGCACTCGAAGGTTTCGCTGTTGACATCCACCAGACGTGGCCGCATCCGGCTGGTCTTCGGGTCGATCATGTCCTCGAACTTCAACGGCATCATCTTACCGCCGACGAAGCTCACAATCGCGCCGTAGTGGTCCGATTCCGAGGAGGTGAGGAACTTCACCGCTCCGTAACCGAGGTTCCGGGTGTACTCGGCATCGAACGGGATCGGGTCCGCGCATCGCAGTTCATAACCCAGATCCTTGTCGATCATCGTGGCCGACAAGCCGAGTTTCTTCAACCGTTCCGCAACCCGATAACGGATCATGCGGCCAAACTCAATCTCCCCGAGGCGGAGGTGGCCGTGCGGATCGCGTTCGACATGCCCATACCGAGACAGTTCATCACCGAGCGCCTGGATGAGCCCTTTTTCGCCGATGCTTTCGATGAGCCCTTCCGCCAGCACGGCGACACCGTACGGCTTGTTCTGCGCCAGTCGCTTAATCATCGAGCCGATGATGATGTCGCAAATCTCATCGAGCGTGACCGGCTGGCCGCGGAACTCTTCCGAAATGATGGTCACCGTGGCCGCGGATGCCTTGCCGATCCCCAGTGCGAGGTGCCCAGCCGCCCGGCCCATGCTGACCAGCAGATACCATCGCCCCGTGGTGCGGGCATCTTCATGCAGGCTGCGTGAGATGCCGACCCCGATATGCCGCGCCGTCTCGAAGCCGAATGTCGGGATGCCAGGGGGCAACGGTAAATCGTTGTCGATGGTCTTGGGAACGTGCGCCACTTTGATCGCGCCGTTGGCTTTACGATAGACCTGGCTACCGCTGAAGGCGGTATCATCGCCCCCAATCGTGACGAGGTAGCGCACGCCGAGTTGCTGGAAGCTGGTGATGACCCGCTCCAAGTCAGCCGGGTTTTTGGCCGGGTTGGTCCGGCTCGTGCCGAGCATCGACCCGCCGCGATCGTAGTACGGAATCACGTCGTTGATCGTCAGCAACCGCGTCTGTTGCAAGTCGCCGGAGACGAGGTTTTTGAAACCGTCCCGCACGCCGATGACTTCGAGCCCTTGATTGATGGCCTCGATGGTAACGGAGGAAATCACGCCGTTGATACCCGGTGCCGGGCCGCCGCCGACCACAATTGCGAGTTTATTATTGGAAGTGTCCGCCATGTCTAGAACGCCTTACTCCAGGGAAGAAATGCGACACTGTCAAAATCGGACTTCTGGGGGATGGATTCAAGAGCGGGATAGAATTTGATAAGATGATGAGACAGGATCGGAGATAATCAGCGATGACATTTCAGATCGTGGTGGAACCCCGAGACAATGGTGGATATGTGGCGCGAGCTGGGTCGCCATTCGATTGGTGCGTGGAGGCCGCAACAGCGGATGAAGCCGTGGCCATGCTCCGGGATCGGGCCGCGCGTGCTCAGGTCATTTCCCTTGATGTGCCCGTGGGAACCAATCCCGTGGCGGCCGTTGCGGGAATTGCCCAAGGGGCTGAACAACATCCCCTTTGGGCCGAGTGGCGCAAATGTATGGAGGAAAACCGTCTGCGAGATGATCAACCAGCGGAGTAATCCTCGTGCCCCCGACACACATCTTGGATACCGATGTGTTCAGTGAGTTCCTCAGCGGGAAACACCCGATCACAAGCCGAATCGTGTCCACCCTGCCTGGGTCGGTTTGCGTGAGTGTGATCACAATCGACGAGGTTCTCGGCGGATGGTACACCCTGTTGCGTCGTGTCAAGTCAGCCGCGGATGCGGAATTTGCTTATGAAAATCTGGCGAAATCCGTGATGGCATTCGGAAAGTTCCCCATCGCTAACTTCGATGTTTCGGCATTTCACCGTTGCGAAAGCCTCGTGCGATTGAAACTCAATGTCCGCAAGAATGACTTGCGCATTGCCGCAATCGCGTTGGAACTCCAGGCCGTAGTCGTCACTCGGAACGCCCGCGACTTTGCCCGCATCCCCGGACTCACGATCGAAGACTGGGATGCGTAGTCATTTCCCTTGCCAGATTCGCCGATCATCTCTAACCTTCTACCGTCTGACCCCCTGCCACACCGTGTGGTCGTCATCACCGTACCCTCGGGGCCGACTGACCCATGATACGTGTCGATCATCTGACCAAATACTATGGCGAATATCCCGCTGTTCGGGATGTGAGCTTTGAAGTACCGAAAGGCCGCGTCGTCGGGTTCCTCGGGCCAAACGGAGCCGGGAAATCGACCACCATGCGGATCCTCGCCGGGTTCCTGACCGCCTCCAGCGGCCAAGCCACCATCGCCGGAAAAGATGTTTTCTCCGACCCGATCGCCGTCCGCCGCCAGATCGGATACATGCCGGAAAACTGCCCGCTGTACCCGGAACTCCGTGTCGATGAATATCTGAAATTCCGAGCGGGCCTAAAAGGACTCGGTTGGAGTGCCCGCCGCAAACGGATCGACTACGTTCTGGAACGCTGCTGGCTCTCCGATGTCCGCCGACAACTGGTGGGCACGCTCTCCAAAGGGTATCGTCAGCGGGTGGGCCTTGCCGATGCCCTGCTCGCGGATCCGCCCGTGCTGATCCTCGACGAACCGACCGCTGGCCTCGACCCAACACAAATCCGCGAAACCCGGAAGCTGATCCGCGAACTGGGCCGCGAACACACGATGCTGCTCTCGACCCACATTCTCACGGAAGTGGAGATGGCCTGCGATTCGGTCATCATCATTTACCAGGGGAAAGTTGCCGAGGATGGCACGCTGGCCGAGGTGCGACGCAAGCACAAGAATCAGAGCTTGGAAGAGATTTTCGTGAGACTGACCGGACAAGAAGGCATTTAAGCGAGGATGCAACCTGATGAGGGCTTTATTCTCACTCATTCGCCGTGAGTTCCTGGCGTACTTCTTGTCGCCGATTGCGTATGTGGCGTTGTTCGTGTTCCTGTTCGTCAATGGCGTGCTGTTCAACTTCACGCTCTCCGCCCTGACGGAATCCGGGCCGCGGGGCGTGGAATACCCCATGCGGGCGTGGCTCGGCAGCGAGGTGTTTTGGCTCGTCTTCCTGTTCGTGCCGCCGTTACTGACGATGCGGCTATTCGCGGAAGAACGCGGAACCGGGACGCTGGAACTGCTGCTGACCGCGCCGATCCGTGATTGGCAGGTCGTCGCCGGGAAGTTTTTCGCCTGCTTCCTGTTCTACGTCGTCCTCTGGCTGCCGACGTTGGCGTATCTGCCCATCCTCGTCGATCTCGACTGGCAGACCGGACAGCCACGGATTGACCCATGGCCGGTGGTCACATCCTACCTGGGCGTGCTGCTGGCCGGGGGAATGTTCCTGGCGATCGGCTTGTTCATTTCCAGTCTGGTGAAGAGTCAGATTGTCGCGGCGATGATTGCTCTGCTCGTGAGTCTGATCTTCGTGGCCGCCGGGTTCTGGCCGGGCGGGTTCGACACCGGAACCGGGTTCGGCAGTCTGTTGTATCTGGTCACGGTGCCAGAACAGTTCCGTCATGATTTCACCCGTGGTCTGATCGACACACGCCCGCTCGTACTGTACGTCAGTGTGACGATTTTCTGTCTGTTTCTGACCGTGCGATCGCTCGAAGCGCGGCGATTGGGTGCGTGATTCATTCCTGGCTCAGCATGAACCCTACGGCAGCCAGTTGCTTATACCGAGATTCCAGCTATGAGTTCTGAACCCACACTGCCCCGAACCGATGCCCGCCAGCGGACCACGTTGGGGAACTGGTTTCGGCTTCTCCTGCGTGTCTTGGGGCTGACGGGGGTACTTGCGTTCCTGGGCGGGGCGGGGATGCTCCTCGCGGAACGGGGGTATCCGCAACCCGAACGGCTCCGCACGCTCGGTTCCTGGCTGCAAACGACCATGCAGGAATCGCTGGATCAGGACCACGGGCGGTACGCCTACCTCTTCGCACTGACCACGCTGATCGGTCTGGCACTGACGGTGGGCTGGCTCGCCGTGGAACTGCTCGGCGGATTGTTCCTCGTGGCGGGACGTAAAACCGTTGTCGGCACGAACGCCGTGCTGCAAATCGCCCTGGCCGTGGCGCTCCTCGCCGTTGTGAATATCTATGCGTTCAATCACTATACCCGGTTCGATCTGACCCGCGATGCCGTGTTCACGCTGCCGCCGGAACAGGTCGAACAGTTGCGGAAACTGCGCACGGACTCCCCCACCACGGTGGTCGTGCTGCAACTGCACAAGACCGCTGGGACACTCTCGGAACGACCGGATGCCTACGACTACGCCGCGGAACGGAAGGTGGTCGAAAAGGTCCGGGATCTCGTCGATCAACTGCGGGAGTTCGGCCCTCAGTTCAACGTCGTCATTCTGGATGTCGAGGAAGAAGGGTACGAACGCACCCTGCGGAACCTGACCCGCACCCGCCCCGGTCTTGCCGAGGTGATCCGCGATGCGCCCGAGAACAGCATCTTCTTCTATGCCGATGGCAAGGTGCGTCCACTACCGACCGCCGAAGCCGAGCGTCTCGGGGCCATCAGCGTGCCGGACCCGCACCACGCGGGAAAGAGTCTGATTTACCCCGCCGCCATTACACGGATGAGCTTTACCGGCTTCTACCAACTCGACAAGACCGCCTCACGGGAAGCGACCTCGACCGAGCGTGAGAATATGGCCGTCCTCGCCGGTGGGCTGGCGTTCGCGCCGCAGGTGCGCGGGCAGGGGAACCTCGTGCTGATTCCCCAGGGGCGGGATGCGTTCGTGCAGAAGGTGCTGGCCCTGGAAGACCGCAAACCGAAAGTCGGACTCGCGGTGATCCACCCGTACCTCACCAGCCGCGAAAACTACGACATGTACAGCGCCGCCGGGTTACGGCACACCCTGGAAGCCAACGGCTTCGCGGTGTCCGACGTGATCCTGAAACGCTGGGGCGGCCGCACCGGCCCGACACCGACCGCCTACACCTACGAGGAAAACGAACTCGATCGGATCGAGGCGCGGTACAACCTGCTGAACCTCGTCATCTACGATCGAGAATTGGTTGTCCGGGAATTGAAAAAAGCCCTCGATCAGGTGGTGAACAAAGGCTCCATCGCGGATCTGGACCGGATGTTCCGGCGGCAATTCGCTCGACCGATCCGGGACGAACAGGATCGCGCCTTCATCCGCTCGATCTTCCTGGAAAACATCAAGGTCCGTGAAGAAGAACTCGCCAACTACACCCAACGACTCGCCGAGGTGGAACCGCGTTACCGGGAGTTGCTCCGCGACGAAAAGGCCGTGGAAAACCGCCGGATGACGGACCTGCAAGCGAAGTTCGCCCAGTACGTCGCCGACTGCGATTTGCTGATCGTCCCCCGGTTGACGGTGTTGGACATCAGCTCAGGCGAAGTGATTCCACCGGGGCTGTTCGCCCTGGCCAAAGAGCAGGCCGCCGTGGTGAAAGAGTTCGTCGCCGCTGGGAAGCCGGTGCTGTTCGCCTTCGGTCCCACCAACGTCAGCCGACCCGGTATCCCGGACACCCCCGCGGATGACGATGTGGAACGACTGCTCCCCCGACTCGGTATCGAACTGGGCCGACAAACCATCATCACGGATCGGGAAGGAGAATCGCTGGCGGAACGCTCCGCCGAGGCGTTGACTTCCACCGTGGATGTGCCGCCGTTGGTGTTCGACCCACCAGCGTTCGACCCACCGGCCAGCGCCACACGCGGCCAGGAGCGTGATGTTCCCAACCCCATCGGCGGCGCGTTCCGGGTCACGTCCCGTTCGGTCGATCAGGCGCTCGCCGTCAAACGCAGCGGTTTTCGTCCGATCTATCTGGCTCCGGGTTTTGCGAACGTGGTCCCGTTTGCCGCGGAAGTCATGTTCACCACCCCGGAGGCCTGGAACGAGCCGAACCCGCTGGGCGATGCGGACGCGCTGCCGAAGTACGACCCCGCCAAGCCCGGCGACCCGCTCAAAGGCACGCACGATGAGGAACGCAAAGGCCCGTTCCCGGTCGGCATCGCGGTCGAGGTGCCGGTGCCCGCGGAATGGGTGATCGCCCAACCGTACCCCGCCGAGCAGAACCTCGCGGCCATGCTGCCGATCTTCGACCGCGGGTTGTCCGCGCTCGGCATGACGTTGGCGGCCCAGCAGCACAAACGGCCCACCGTCCGCGTGGTGGCCTATGGTCATGGCGGCCTGTTCACCGGCACTCGGCTCACGCCGGGTCAGGAAACGCTGCTGATGCACACGTTGAACTGGCAACTGCACCGGGAAGACCGCCTCCCCGCCAACGTGGCCGACGCGGAGAAATGGCGGTTCCCGCGTGTCGCGCTCTCCAACCGGGAAACCGCCGCCTGGCGACTCGGCACCGTGTTAGGGCTGCCGCTCTTGTGTGTGTACTTCGGTGCCTTCGTACTGCTCATGCGGAAGGTGCGGTAATCGTGTTGGTAAACCCATGTGTGACCATCCAGGGCATGGGTAGAATTCGATTTCTCTCGACTGTCAGAATTGAGGGGTTTTCCCCATATGCGATACTTTGTGACCTGCGCTCTGATTCTCGCCGTCGCCGGTGGCGTTGCCTGGATCGGCTTCGGCGATGAGATTCTCACCAGTACCGGCCTACGGCCCGCACCAACGCCCGGCGCGGCGGAGTCCGTGGCCATTCCGGTGTTGGAACAACTCACACCAGCCGCGATCCAAAAAATCGACCTGACACCGCCCGGCGCGGCCACCCTCACACTCACCCGCGGCCCGGATGGCAACTGGAGCCAGAACGGCAACTGGCCCGTGCGACAAGGGGAAGTGAACGCCCTCGTCAACACGCTGACCAGCCTCCGCACCCGCTTCCTCCCGATCCGATTGGAAGGCGTAGCCGCGGATCTGAAACTGTACGGACTCGCGGACGATCAAAAGCCCGCGAAAGTCGTCGTGCAACGGGAAGGCCGTGCGATCACGCTGACATTCGGCCAGCCGCCGCTTTCACCCGGCGAATCTCCGTTTGCTCGACCGACATTCGTGCGAGTCGACGATACCCCGGAACTGCTGCGACTCGGGCCGGACGTGTTCGCCACCGTGACCACGAACCCGGCGGCCTACCGCCGTCGGCAACTGCTCCCGGATGCGGAACGGGTGCGTTTCACCGCTGACACCGCCGCCGACCCGCTCAACCCGGCTCCCGCATCGAACCGACGGCTACCGCTGCTGGGCGATGCCTTCGACTCCATTCAGATCGTATCCGCGAACCCGGCTCAGCCTATCTACACCTTGAAGCGGATTGCCCCGACTCCTCACCCACGCCGTGACCCCGACCGCCCCACGGCAGAACCGGCCCTGGCCCCGCCAATCCTCGCTACCGCCTGGGAACTCGATGCCACGAAAATGAAAGAGGGCATCCCCGTGGCCTACCGGGACCGCGTCGAACCAGCACAGTTAAAGGCCATCCTCACCGGCCTGGCGGATTTGTGGGTGGAACAGTTCGTCACCCCGTCCCCCGCCGAAGCGTGGTTCGCCAACCATGAGAAACCCGCATACACGATCACCTTCAACCGCACCGATGGTCGACGAACCACGTTGGAACTGGGCAAAGTCGCTCGCACCGTCACGAAGACCGAAGACCGCCCGCCCCCGCCGCCGTTCGGCGCACCGCCCCCGCCGCCCAAAGTCACCACGGAAGAATATCGCTATGCCCGCCTCGTCGGCAATGATCTGATCTTCGAGGTTCGCACGGACACGCTCGCCGCCGCTCTGGCAGACCCAGCCGGGCTTCGTGATGCCCAACTGGCTCGCTTCGACACGGACGCGGTGCGTTCGCTCACGATCACCCGACCGAACCAACCGCCGATCGTACTGACGAAAAAGTTGGGGAACAAAGAAGCGACGGATGCCGATGCTCGTGCCGACCGTTGGACCGTGGGGAACATCCTCGCCGAAACCGGCAAAGTGACGGAACTGCTCACGCAACTCGTGGGGTTGCAAGCCACCCCCGATGACCGCATCGACGGAGCCGACACCAAGAAGTTGGCGGAACTCGGCTTCGACCCCAAAACCGAAACCACCCTGACCGTGACCGTGCAACCGCGAACCGCCGAGGGAGAAGCCGAGGCCGCCCCCCGCACACTCACCTACAAAATCGGTCAGGACGACACCGCGAAAAAGAAACTCGCCGTGATGCTCGCCGGTTGGCCACGGGTCAGTCTGGTCGATGATGCAATCGCCAAGCTGATCGACCGCCCGGCCCTGGCCTACCGCGGTCGCCGACTGTTCGACACGGCCGAGGCGCAACTCGCTTCTGTTGCGGTGCAAAAAGCCGGAGGAGACACGTTCACCCTCACGCGACAGCCAAACTGGCACCTCACCGCCCCGATCACCACCCGCACCGATGGGACCAAGGCCGACACCTTCACCGGCAATCTGGCCCGTCTCGAAGCGGTCGAGTACGTTGATGATGCGCCGAAGCCGGACGATCTCGGCAAGAAATACGGCCTGACGCAACCGCGATTCACGATTCGTCTCGGGTTCACCAGCGGCCCAGCGCGTACGCTCACCATCGGAACGTCCCCCGCCGGAAAGCCGGATGCCTTCGCCCAACTCGATGGGACCGGCAGCGTCTTCACGATCGCGGGATCGGTCGTGGAATCACTGAACGCCGGTGCGCTCGCTCTGCTGCCAGCCGAGGTGTGGAACACCGTCTCAGATCGGATCACCGCCATCGAGATTCGCCGGGGTGCGCAAGCTCAAAACGAATCGTACCGCCTCACCCGTGCCGGAGTCGATTGGAAGCTCGGCGGGCCGCTCGATGCCCCGGTCGGCTTCGCCCAGGTCCAACCGCTGCTGGGAACCCTGGCCACGCTGAAGGTCGAGAAGTACGAAGCCCTCACCGCGACCAACCCGGCACAGTACGGCTTTGATAAACCGTCGCTCCGATTGACGCTCACCTATACCGAAGCCGTGCCCGCCCAACCGGGCCAGCCATCGGCCGAGCGTACCGTATCACAATCGCTCATCGTGGGGAAATCGGCCCCTGGAGCGACACCCGGTTGGTTCGCCCGTCTCGATGACCCGCAGCGGCCCTCGGTGTTCGTCATTCCCGCAGCCATTCCGTCAGCCACGGATCGCGCCGCGCTGGCCTGGCTCGATCGGAACCTACTGACGATCGACCCCGCACGCATCACACAAGTTCGGATCGACGGGCCGAAGCCGGAAGAAGACATCACCCTGACTCGTGGCCAAGATGGAAAGTGGGCCGCGACCGGGGCACAGTTCCCCGTTGATGTCGCCACCATCGCGGATGTGGTCGCCACGGCGGGCCGACTCCCGGTCGAACAACTGGCTGGCTACGGAGCCGGGGTCGATTGGAACCGATTCGGGTTGACCCAACCGACCCACACGCTGACGTTGACGCTCAAGCCCGCGAACACGGACGGTCAACCGGAGACGCACACGCTCCAACTCGGCAAGGCCGAACCTTCGGGGCAACGCTACGTCCGCGTCGACAACGGCCCGGCGCTCGGCATTCTGTCGGCGGCGGTCGCGGCGGATCTGACCCGCAATCGGCTGGCGTTCGTGGATCGCACCCTGTTCCAGTTCGACCCGGCCACGCTCACCGGCATGACACGCGTGCAAGGGACGAACACACTCGCCCTGGAGCAGACCGGCATCAACTGGGAAATCGTCAAACCCACGAAAGAGAAGGCGGACCAACCAACACTCGACGAACTGGCGGAACGCCTCGCCCGGTTGCGTGCGGATCGGGTGGCCGCGTTCGCCCCGAAACCGGCGGAACTGGCCCCATTCGGCCTCGACAAGCCCACCGCGACTTTGACGCTCACCGTCGGGCTGGAAACCCCCAGCACCCGCACGCTGCGACTCGGCAAACTCGTCGATGAAAAGAAACCCGCCGCGGGCCGATATGCCGTGGTGGTGCCTGTGGACCCCAAAGCGCCGTTGACGGTCGCGGTGTTGCCCACGACTTTGACGGATCAGTTGCTCGCCGGGCCTTTGGCCTTTCAGGATCGCACGCTGGCGCGATTCGTCGATGCGGATCGGATTCAACTGACACGCGGTGAGCGAACCATCACGTTCCGCAAAGTCGGCGGGAGTTGGAAGGTCACGGCTCCTCTCTCAGCGGATGCGGAGCAAGGCGCGCTCGACGATCTCATCAACACCGTTGCCCGGCTGCGTGCGGCAGAGTGGGTGGCCGTCAAACCGAAGGAGTTGAAACCTTTTGGACTCGACAGCCCCGAGGCGCAATGGCAGTTCTTCTCCGGTGACAAGGCCGTCTTGAGTTTGTCACTCGGAAAACACGATCCGAAAACCGGGCGTGTGTATGTGCAGACCGCGGGTTCTGCAATGGTGGCCCAGCTGGATACCCGAGCCAGTGAACAGTTGCTGGGCGAGTATCGACGGCGTGAAGTCTTCACCGGAGCGGATGCCTCGGCGATGAACACGCTGGCCGTCAGCGGGGCATCGGGGAACTTCGTTCTCCAAAAAGGGCCAAACGGCCAATGGGTCGATCCGGCGAAGCCGATGGAGAAGATCGACCAGGCCAAAGTTACGGACACTCTGGCCGCGTTCGCCACGCTGTCGGCAAACCCGTATGTCGTGGACAAGAACGCGAAACGGGAACTGTACGGACTGAAGGAACCGAAACGGGTGATCGTCGTCTCCCAGAAGAACGGCGTGACTTGGACGTTGCATCTGGGCGGTCCTGTGGCCGGTTCGGATGGGAAGCAAGTCTACGGCGCGGTGGTTGACCCGCAGCGCTCGGATGTGTTCGCCCTCAACGCGGAAGCCACGATGAAATTGACGCGAACTCGCTCCGCGTTCCTCGCCCGGTAACAATCCTGGCCCAGTAACCGGAGGCGATCCCTCACGCCGGTCTGAGACGATCTCGCGTTCCGAATTCGGTGGGATTTCTGGAAAAAATCGCAGACAGGGTAGAGGGATCAATCGGGTTTCTTCATGAATCTGAAATCCTTGGAACAGTTACTGTCACCCACGGGGCAGGAAGCCTTGACGGCGGCGGGGGAACTGGCACCGACCGAGGCCCGTTACCCCGCATGCTACGACCGTCTGCGGAAGCACTGGCCGGAAAACATTGCTCGCGCCGCCCTGGATACCGTCCTGCTCCGACAACGGGCACGAACCAAGTTCACCCACGCGGATCGCATGTACTTCGACCGGGAAGCCCTCACGATGGCCTCGGGAGAAGCCGTTTCCGCGTATCGAGCCGCACGCTTCGCGCCGTTCTCCACCGTCGCCGATCTGTGCTGTGGGATCGGGTCCGATGCCATCGGACTAGCCCAAGCGGGTTGTGATGTCACGGCCATCGACCGTGACCCCTTGCGGGTCCGCATGGCAGCCGCCAATCTGGCCGCGTTCGGCTTGCCGGGGCAGTTCCGATGTGCGGATGTACTGACCGATCCGCTCCCGGACTGTGCCGCGGTATTCGTCGATCCGGGCCGCCGGCCAGGAGGGCGACGAACACTGGCCATCGCCGATTACGAACCGCCCGTGGCCGCCGTGTGTCAACGGTTGCAAACCCGGCACCCGACACCACGCCGTATTGGATTCAAGACCGCGCCAGGGATACCGTGGGATGATGTGCAATCCTGGCCCGGTGAGGTCGAGTTCCTCTCCTCGGCGGGGGAACTGAAAGAGTGCATCCTATGGCAGGAACCGGAGCGAGAAACTCCGCTCGTGCGGGCGACCCTCTTGCCGGGGCCGTTTCACTTGTCCGCAGATTCCGCGGAAATCGAAACCGTTGAGGAAGAGATCACCGCTCCGGGGCGGTATCTGTACGACCCAGACCCGGCAATCTCGCGGGCGGGGTTGTTGCCGGTGCTGGCCGCGCAGATCGGAGCCACGCGGATCGAACCGGGAAGCGGCGGATTCTGCACAGCGGATCAGCGGATCGATACCCCGTTCGCGGCGGGGTATCGGGTCGATGATGTGCTGCCCTTCCACATCAAGCGTGTAGGGGACTGGCTCGCACATCGTCATGTGGGGCGTATCACGATCGTGAAGCGGAGTTCTTCCGCCGATGCCGAGGCGCTGATGAAGCGGTGGAAACTGCGCGGTGATCGACACCAGACCGTGATTCTGACCCGCGCTCAAGGTGAAGCCGTGGCGATCCTGGCGACCCGATTGTGAGAAGAAGTCCCCCCACCCGCCGACGCTGTCATCGCTTGCGGAGACGGTAGGGCACTTCCAGGCCGTGCCGATCCATGATTTCCGGGTCCGCCAACAGCGTGACCGCGTCACCGGCAGCGACCACTTGGCCGCCATCGAGAATGACGACACGGGAGCAAGTATCGAGAACCAACTCCAGATCGTGCGAAGCGATCAACATGGTGCCGGGCAGTGCGTTGATGAGTCCGATCAACTCCCGTCGACCGCGCGGGTCCAGGTACATGCTCGGTTCATCCAGCAGGAGAACCGCGGGCTCCATCGCCAGCACCCCCGCCAGGGCGGCTCGGCGTTTCTCGCCACCCGACAAAGCGTGCGGTACCCGATTCCCCGTTCCGGGCATGCCGACTTGCTGCAAGGCGAACTCGGCTCGCGCTCGGGCTTCTTCCCGAGACAACCCCAGATTCAGCGGCCCGAACGCCACATCTTCCAACAGACTCGCGGAAAACAGTTGATCGTCCGGGTTCTGGAAGACGATGCCGACCGTACGGGGCAACTGCTTCCGTTCCGCGGGGTCGGCGGGGTCGTGGCCGCTGACGAGTGCCTGCCCACGTTGCCCGGTCAGAATGCCGCACAAGCGGAGGAACAGCGTGGTTTTCCCCGCCCCGTTCGGACCCACCAACGCCACCCGTTCTCCATCCGTGACCGAGAAACTCACCCCGCTGAGGGCGCGCCGACCATCGGTATAAGTGTGCGTGAGATCGGTAATACAGATTCCGCCATCGTGTGCCATGATACTGAAATAGGAACACACCGGGGGAAAAGCGATACCATCAGAGAAAACGCTCCACCAAGAGCAAAGAACCAAATGCCAGCGCCAGAATCAGAAAATTCAGTCGATCGGCATTTCGACTCTGAAATTCACTCAGAGAGTGGTAGTTTCCATCGAATCCCCGACAACGCATCGCGGCGGAAACCGCATCGGCACGGTCGCTGCCACGCACCAGCACGCCGCCAATCATCGAACCGAGCGTGCTGTAGGTGTGGGCGTTCGTGCGTGGCCGGAAACCGCGTGTCCGCAAGGCAATCTGCATTCGACGGGCTTCTGAGGCCAGCAAGAATGTATAGCGGTAAGCCAGCGCGGCGATCTGAATCAGAACACCAGGGAGAAACAGGGCGTGTGCCGCCGTGAGGAGCCGAGGAAGGGGGTCCGTGCGAACCAGAACCAGGGCCAGCGTCCCGATTCCGAATGCCCGCAGCACCACGGCCAGGGCGACCAGAAGTCGGGGTTGTGAAATCGTGATGGTGCCGAGTTGCCAGCCCGCATCCGTGGCGGTTCCGCTCAGGGGAGCGACCAGCAGCACCGGCAATACGGCCACGAAAATCAGCAGGACACGCTGAATAATCGTGCGAACCGGGATGCGAGCGATGCCAGCGAGGCCAAGCGTCAGTAACCAACCGGCTCCCGCCGCGAGGGCGGTCTGCGTGGCCACCAACGCGAACGCGGCGAGCAGGAAAGCGGCCAATTTCCACCGGGCATCCCAGCGGGCCAGCGGCGAATCGGGTATGGGGTGTTCACGAAGAACCAGAGTCATCGGGAGCGATGGGGTAAGGGTTCCACGGTTGCGGCGGCGGACTCGGCACGCAATTCCGCTTCCGCTTCGAGCCAATCCTGATCGGGCGAGCCCGTCACGCGACCACGTTGCACCCATTTTTCATAGGCCCGCTGGGCGATTTTCTCACTGGGAATCGCGATCGCGGCGGGTTGGGGGCGTGGCCTTGGCGGCGTGAGCCATTCTTCCCGTGCCCAGGCCGAAGAAATGTCGTTCGGGTTTGCGGGGGAATCCGCTGCGGTTTCTGCTGCCGAATCCTCTGTGGAAGAGTCCGATACCGCTGCGGGTTGCGGTTTCGTGAGTCGTTTGAACCACGATAACGCCATCACATCACCTCCAAAATGGAAGCCGGTCTGCCCGCTGAGGCAGACCCGGAAGCGTCGTTTCTGTTATTTAAGGCGCTGCGGTCGTTTCGCAAAGGTGCGGCCGGATTCTGAGGGCTTGCACCAAGCCCGTTACCGGCATCAGGGGCGAACCGGAACTGGGGTGCGGGGAGCCGGCTTCCCCCAATGAGTCGCCAACGCGGCTCGAATGTCTGCATCCTGAGGGCAGCCGGGCAGATCCACCCGGTGAAGCATTCCCGTTCCGGTGGGCACGCCGACAATCACGGCGACGGTATCCGTGCCGGGAAAAGTATCCGTTTCATGATGAATGCATCCCCGCACGGGGCGGGCGGGTTGCCCCACCCACACCAACAACGGTTTCGATTCCCGGATGGCCAACTGGTAGCGTACCTGGTAGGTGGCTTGTGGCCGTGCGGGTTCCGCCAACGCCAAAGCCAGTGCCGCCTGGGCACGCAGCCGAGCGGGTTCCTGAGCCAGCGTGGTATTGGCCATCAGGGATAACATCAACAGAGCCATCGTTCTCATGATGGATCCTCGATCAGGAGGGAAAAGGGGGAACGACGAGAAGGGAATCGGATCGCGTACCAGTCGAGTTTGCGAGCGGGGAAGCCTTGAAAGCTGCTGAAAGCCCAGGAATCGCCCTGTTGCAGCATCCGATCGACGACCGCGGCATCGGCCCAGAACCCGGCAGGAGAGGGGTTCCCCGCCCCGAGCGGTCCCGTGTGTGCTTGGGCACCCCAGGAATTCAGGAGGAACGCCCCCGGTCGCGGTGCCCCCTTCACGCCGACAATCGCCAGGCAGTGCATCCAGGTTCCGCGGGGTCGGCAAAATCCTTCCGCGTCACGCTGCATCGTGAACCCCTGATCGCTACAAACGGCGACCGGGTAGCCGTTCCGAATCGCGGCTTGGCATTCCGCGAAGTTCTGCACATTCGCCACAGTGCGGACGGGGTGCTGTTTCGCCAGCGTTTCCAGTTCGGCGGGAACGCCCCGGTTGCCGTACTCGCGGCAGCGGCGGATGTCGTACCGGGTCAGGTCGAACGCACCATGCACGCCGCGCGGCACGACTCCCCAATCTTGAACGAACCGTGCTGCCCACGCCCCCACGCTGCCATCACCGGAAATCGTGCCGCCGCCGACCTCGACCCGACTACCGCCATAAATCACTTCCTGAGCCAAGTCACGGTATTCCTCATTGGCCCCAGAAGCCACTTGCACACAGATGAGATGCTCAATGGCCGAAGCGGTGCCGAAACTGACGCAACTGCCCACGCTCCCCTGATCCCGAGCCGGGAGCAGATTCCCCGTCACTTTCCGGCAAGCCTCCCAAAGGAAGACATCTTCTGGACCGCAATACGGCGTTTGAAACGCTTCGCTGGCCCGGAACGCCGGGAACGGCAGCGATGCGGACACGGCTTGCACCGCTGCGGGATCGTTCACCCAACCGAAAGATCGTGCGGGTGGCGGTTCCGGTTCCGGGGCATCTTCCGGTGGAGTGAACGTCTGCACGAGATAGCCCACGAACGCGGCCAGGGCGGCCAACAACGCCGCGAGCAGTTTTTGCTTCAGTGTGCGAACAGGATTCGGTACGCTCATCGGATCGACTCCAAAGAAGTGGCGAGACGGGTAAACAACGCTGCCGCCGCGGACCGGGTGGCGGAATCGAGCGGACGATCGGAATCGACGGGAAGCACCCGAGCGGTTTCCTCGGCGATCCGTTGACGAATCGGAATCAGGGCATCCGCGGGTAGCAGGGTCGCGGCTGCGGATTTGAGACGAGCGGCCAGATCACCGGCGGTCTGCAACTCAGGCCGTTGCGCGAAGGCGATCGCTTCCCGGTACAACGCCGCCAGTTGAGCAAGATGAACCGACTTATTCGGCGAACGATCTTCTGAATATAGCTTTTGCAGCGCCAGCGTCAGGGGGTCGGCGGGTGGCGCCGGAGGCTGAGGCGGCGGCGGGACGGGTGGCGGAACGGGTGGAACAGGCGGCGTATCACGCACCACCACCACGCAGCGGGCCGCTTCCGATGGCTCATCACCGGCGGCGGTCCAGGCGAAAACGAGATACCGCCCCGGTGTGGGCGTGCAGAACAAAGCCGTCTTCTCTCCGGGGAACGGCACCAGATCGGCGGCCTCGGAGGCGACCAGCCAGCGCACCTGTTGGCCGGTGGTCTGTGCGGTCAGGGTCACGAGCCGACCGGGGCGAGCTAGCACCTCCGCCGGGAGCGTGATGCTCGGCGGCGCGGCCAACGCCACCAACACGGGCAGTGGGAACATGGGTAAACCTCACAGAACGAGAAAGCGAGGACCGAAACACCCATTCCCATCCCATCGGTTCTCGGCTTGTCAAAGGGGGTGCGCTCTCGCCGGTGGCCAATGCGGCTGTAAATCATTCCCAACCTATCCGCTCGTATCGGGAGCTTGACCATGTCCGTCGTCACGCCGAAGGCCCAGATTGCCGCCTTGAATCCGACTTGCCGCAAGGCACTCGAAGCCGCGCTCGGACTGTGCGTGACCCGCACACACGCCACGGCGGAACTCGAACACTGGTTGCTCAAACTGCTCGACGTACCCCAAGCGGACTTCACGCAGACGCTCTCCGCGTTCGGTGCCGATCCCGCCCAAGTACGCCGAGAACTCGAACGCACGCTCGGCACCTTCCGCACGGGGAATGCCCGCGGGGTGCCGGAACTCTCCCCGGACATCCTCGACCTGACCCAGCTCGCCTGGGTGACGGCATCCCTCGGTTTCGGTGCCCCGACGGTACGGTCCTCGCATCTGCTGGTGGCTCTGCTTGGCGATCGCACTCTGGGCTTGCGCATCCGCACCGCGATTCCCGAACTCGGCAAGATCGCCTCCGACCGGCTCGACAAAGAATTGCCGAACCTACTGCACGCCATCACCAGCGAGGAATCCGCCCCGACGACTGGCCCACTCGGCGGCACCGCGCCCCCCGGTCAACCCTCCGTGCAGCCCGGCGGTTCGACTCCCGCACTCGAACAGTTCACCACGGACCTCACCGCCCGAGCAAAAGCGGGTGACATCGACCCGGTGCTGGGCCGTGATCCCGAAATTCGCCGGATGATCGACATTCTGATTCGCCGCCGTCAAAACAATCCGATTCTCACTGGGGAAGCGGGGGTCGGCAAAACCGCCGTCGTCGAAGGGCTCGCCCTGCGGATCGCCGCTGGCGATGTCCCACCACCGCTCAAGAATGTGGTGTTGAAGGTGCTGGATCTCGGCTTGCTCCAAGCCGGTGCCGGGGTGAAAGGGGAGTTTGAAAATCGCCTGAAATCGGTGATCGACGAGGTGAAAAAATCCCCCGTGCCGATCGTGCTGTTCATCGACGAAGCCCATACGCTCATCGGTGCAGGCGGAGCCGCCGGGCAGAACGACGCGGCCAACCTGCTCAAACCGGCCCTCGCACGGGGAGAACTCCGCACCATCGCGGCGACGACTTTCGCGGAGTACAAGAAGTATTTTGCCGCCGATGCCGCTCTCCGTCGCCGTTTCCAGGTCGTGCGGGTGGACGAACCCGATGAACCCACCGCCGTCCGCATGTTGCGGGGACTCTGCGGGATGTTGGAGAAGCATCACCACGTCCGCATCCTCGATGAAGCCGTCATGGATGCGGTGCGGCTCTCGGCCCGCTATCTGCCAGATCGTCAACTTCCCGACAAGGCCGTCAGTCTGCTGGATACCACCTGTGCCCGCGTGGCACTCAGCCAGAGTGCGACCCCTTCCCCATTGGAAGATGCCACCCGTGAGGTGCAGCTGCTCGAAACCGAAATCGCCGTCCTCCAGCGGGAAGCCATCACCGAAGACGGCGACAACGACCGACTCCAGGATCGCACGGAACGCCTCGCCACCGCCCAGACGCGGAAAGCCACACTGGAAAAACAACTGACCGCGGAACGGAAACTCGTCGCCGACATCCGGGAGAAACTCTCCGCCGTGGAAGCCGATGCGGGCGATGGTAAACCCGAACTCGCGGCCGATCGTCAGGAACTCACCCGGCTGCGCGCGGAACTGGCCCAGATTCAGGGAGAAACGCCGCTCGTGTTCCCCGTGGTCGATGGGGCCGCCGTGGCCGAGACGATCGCCGGTATGACGGGCATCCCCGTGGGGAAGATGGTGCGAGATGAAATTACAGCGGTTCTGAGTCTGAAAGATCAACTCGCGCAGCGGGTCATCGGTCAAGATCAGGCACTCGATGCCATTGCCCAGCGGATTCGGGTGGCTCGGGCCGAACTGGCTGACCCACGCCGACCGCTGGGGGTGTTTCTGCTCGTCGGCCCGTCCGGTGTCGGCAAAACCGAAACGGCAGCCGCCCTGGCCGATCTGATGTACGGCGGTGAACGCGGTATGATCGTCATCAACATGTCCGAATACAAGGAATCCGCGAAAATTAGCCGACTAACCGGCACCGCGAAAGGGTACGTCGGCTACGGTGAAGGCGGTGTCTTGACGAACGCCGTGAAAAACCGCCCGCATTCGGTGGTGTTGCTGGATGAAGTCGAGAAAGCGGACCCGTCCGTGCAGGAGATTTTCTACCAAGTCTTCGACAAAGGTGTTTTGCAGAACGATGACGGTGAGGAAGTGAGCTTCAAGAATACGATTGTACTGCTCACCTCGAACGTCGGCACGGATACCATCGCCAAGGTCACGGCCGACCCGGACACAATGCCTGACGCGGCGGGGTTGGCCGAAGCGATTCGCCCCGATTTGCTGAAATCGTTCAAACCTGCGTTATTGGGTCGGATGGTCGTGGTGCCGTACTTTCCGCTCGCGGATACGGTGTTGCGCTCGGTGGCGGACTTGCAACTGCGGCGGATCGCCACACGGATGCGAGAGAACCATAAGGTGAACTTCACCTACAGCCCCGAGGTGCTGGGCGTGATCGCGGCCCGCTGCACGGATGTCGAAAGCGGTGCCCGCAACGTCGATCACATTCTGACCGGCACCGTCCTCCCCGAACTGGCGGGCCTGATCCTGACTCGGCTTTCCGAAGGCCAACCCCTCACCCGCCTGACCCTCGGCGTGAACGAGAAATCCGAGTTCACCTACACCGTGGAATAGAGGCACAACACCGATTCCGTAAGAAAATTCTTTCCTGCTCCGTTGAGAATGCGTTGCGAGCGACCATTGCGTATGACTCTTGTGCCGTTCGTATCGGAGTGAACATTCTGACCAGAGATAATCTGGAGAAAATATGAGAATATTCGGATTGCGAATTTGTCGGAAACACGCAACAATAATCGGTAATGCAAAGTTTCGATTTTGAATCCGGTGTCGGTTACTGGGCGTATTTACTCGGTCATGCTCTGCAACGCGAGATGAACGAGGAACTGGCCCGGCACGGGATCACCTACCCGCAATGGCAAGTATTAGCCTGGGTGGCGGTCGGCGGGCCGCAATCACAAGTCGAACTGGCCGAACGGATGAAGATTGAACCGCCGACCCTCGCCGGGATTCTGGATCGGATGGAACGCGCGGGCTGGATCTCCCGTGAACCGGACCCCAATGACCGTCGGCGTAAGGTCGTCACACCCACGCACCGAGTCGACCCCGTTTGGGAAAAGATGGTGCAATGTGCCCAACATGTCCGGGCCACGGCTCATCGGGGCATTACGGAAGAAGACCTCGCCACGGCTCGAACAATCCTGATCCGCATGATTCAGAATCTCGATTCTCCCACACCGCGATCCTGACGATGGGAAGGACGCGGAAAGGATTACGGTTGCGGTTCCGTCAAGGTTTTGAGTTTCCCACGCGCGGCGGCTTCGACTTCCAACAAGACATTAACCACCGCCTGAATGTTCTGTAACTGCGGGCGGTCCACATCCGAATCCGCGTCTAGTCCGTTGGCCATCTGCTTGAGCCGGGCGTGGGCGGGTTCCAACGCGGTCAGCAGCAGGCGCAGGCCGTGTTGGTCGTTGTACTTTTGCAGCACAGCCGCGGATTCTTTCAGCTTCGGGAGAGCGGCCAGATATTCGGCCACGGTCGAGGCGGCCCGCCAGTTGGTCGTGAAGAATTCCCGTGCGGGGGTGTGATCCGGTCCTTGCGGCTGCCAGGCTTTCGCCAGCGTGTCGCGCTGGGTTTTCACGTCGGCTTGTTGGGTCAGAGTGAACAGGGCATCGTACAGCGCCAGGGCTTCGGGCACCTCGCCGAACTCCAGATGTTGCCGAATCTGAGCGATCATCTCCTTGGCTCGGAACTCTTTCTCGAATCGTGTGGGGTCTTTGGCCTTCGCCACCGCCTGTTTCAAGTCATCGACCCGCTCGGCGAGTGGGGGCAGGCTATTCCGCAGAGCCAGCAACAGCGTATCCGCAGAGCCGAGCAACGCCGCGGGCAACGGCTCCTGAGCGTGGGGCTCGGCTTGGAGATGTTGGAGTTGCTGTGTCAGTTGGCGATCCGCTTCCTGAAAGCGTTGGAGTCCGGCGGCCGCACGATCCAAGGCTTCCTGGTTTTTTCCATCCGTGATGAGCTTGAACAATCCTTCGTACAAAATCCGTTCTGCCACCCGCGCCTCGGCGATACGGCTACGCAGTTCCTCGCACTTCCGCTCAAACGCGGCTCGGGCGATTTCGGCCGCGCTCACCGAGTACGACACCACATGCGGCACACCATCTTCCAGAATGGGTAGCGGATACCGCCGTTCCCCCTGAGTTCCACCCAACCCGACCGACACACAGGCGACCTGCTGGAACGGGCGCTCCGAGTGGAACACGCCATCCTGGGAAATCAGATAATCGCGTGGGTTCGGGCGAACACCAAAGTCCGAATCGACGGCTCGCACCCGGATCAACAGATTGGCGGCAGGCGGTTGGCCTTGGGCATCGACCACCCGCACTTGCAGCGGCGCGGTCACGGTTGCGAGTTTCAAAGCTCGGAAGCCGAGGACACCCGGCAACTGCGGGAACGGGGTGACATACTGCGTCAGGACATCGCATTTTACGGTGCCATTCGCGGAGGGGGATTCCGTCGCCCGCAACAGCGTGAATGATCGCAACGCGGCCCGCAATGGTGGCGGCGAAGCATTCTCTGTTGACGGCTGGACAGAATAGACAGGACGTGCGGAATGCGTGGTATTCCCCAGCACGGTTGCCACGGCGAAGATGTCGCCACGTTCCACGAGCGGCCGCGGGTTCTCATACGGAGAACGGCAGGCAGCGCCCCGCAGTTGCAAACGGACCCAATCATTCCGCGGCCCGATGGCGATCACCGTGCCCACGGCCCCGAAATCGGCCCCCAGCATCAGCCCGGCGAGTCGGCCCACGGTATCCAGGGTGTTGGTCTCACGGCGGCGCAGCACCGGAGACAGCAACCCCGTGTCGCCGTCGAGTTGGCGGGCTTCTAACCGAACCGTGCGACCGTGCATCGCCAGGAACAAAAAGTGCGTTTTGACTCCGGTAAGTGTTCGCGGTTGTTGCGGATTCGCCCATTCCAGGGACTTCCACCCTTGTTTCTCGAACGCGATCCAAGCCGGTTCCCACTGCGCGGGTGGTATCGCGGCGAGATCGCAGACGTTCACCCGTGCCTGCTCACCCACGGCGGGTTGCAGGGCCGTCTGAATGTCTCGCGCGAGTCGTTCCCGGAACGCGGCATTCCACAGCGGGTGCGGCTGACAGACCATCACGATTCGCCAGTCATACGGTCGATCAACCTGAGGATCAACTTGAGGATCGAGCGGCTCCGCGCCGGACACCACGGCATGTCCCAGCCCGCAGACCACCCCGATCATGCAGACGGCGAACCGGATCATGTCGCACTCCAGACGCGGTAAGAGGTGGGATTGCGGGGAACATGGGGAAGCCCAGGGAAGCTCAGAGGGGTTAGCCATACTGGGCACGAGTTTCCGTGAACAGGCGAGCCAGTTGGGCGGCTTTCTGATCGTAGGCGGCCGGGTCGGACCAGGTTTGACGCGGTTGCAGAATCTCAGCGGGGACTCCTGGGCACGCACGCGGCACCGCCAGTCCAAACACCGGGTCCGGCACACATTCGACCGCATTCAGCCCGCCATCGAGTGCGGCCGACAGGAGCGCACGGGTATGCACCAGGGACATACGCTGTCCGGTGCCATACGGCCCGCCGGTCCAGCCGGTATTCACCAGCCAGACGGGGACGTTGTGCCGAGCGAGTTTCTCTTTCAACATGGCCGCGTATCGGCGGGGAGCCAGGGGCAGAAACGGAGCCGCGAAGCAGGTGCTGAACGTGGCGGAAGGCTCAGTGACTCCCGCTTCGGTCCCGGCGACTTTGGCGGTGTATCCGCAGAGGAAATAATCAACCACTTGCTCCGGTGTCAACCGCGAGATCGGCGGAAGGACTCCATACGCATCGCAGGTGAGGAAGAACACATTTTGCGGGTGTCCGCCTCGGCCACTGAGTTCCGCATGAGGAATGAAGTCGATCGGGTAGGCGACGCGGGTATTTTCGGTGTACTCCTCGCTGTCGAAGTTGGCACGGCGGGTGTGGGCATCCACGGGCACGTTTTCCAGCACGCTGCCGAAGCGGATCGCGTTCCAGATTTGCGGTTCCCCCTCGGGAGAAAGTCGAATCGTCTTAGCGTAACAGCCCCCCTCAATGTTGAAGACTCCCTCATCTCCCCAGCCATGTTCATCGTCACCGATCAGGCGACGAGCGGGGTCGGCGGAGAGGGTCGTTTTCCCGGTGCCGGAGAGGCCGAAGAATAGAGCCACATCGCCTGCTGGCCCAATGTTCGCCGAGCAGTGCATCGACAGCACCCCGGCTTGCGGCAGCAGGAAATTCAGGATCGAGAACACGGATTTTTTGATTTCCCCGGCGTACTGTGTCCCGGCGATCAGCACACGGCGTTGCTCGAAGCTCAGGGCAATCACAGCTTCGGAGTTTGTGCCGTCCCGGCGGGGGTCGCAGAGGAAGTACGGGGCGTGCAGGATCTCCCAGTCTCCCGTGTCGTCCGGCGGATGATTTTCGTGACGGGGGTCTTCTCGCAGGAACAAACAACGGGCGAACAGAACGTGCCAAGCCGATTCCGACTGAAGTTGCAACCGAATCCGGTGCGTGGGGTGAGCCGCCGCGAAGCCGTGGAAAGTGAACAGTTCCCGATTCTGCAAGTAGGCACGGACGCGATCCGTGAGGCGTTCAAACTGTTCGGCGGGCATCCGCTGGTTCACCTTGCCCCAGGCGACTTCCGCATCCGTGAGCGGCCCACTGACGATGAACTTGTCTCGCGGAGAACGACCCGTGCGGGAACCTGTGCGGCACGCCAGTGCCCCCATTTCGCAGAATCCGCCTTCTCCACGGCGAACGGCGAATTCCAGCAGTTCCGCCGCGGAACAATCGCGATGAATCGGAGCGGGAATGGGCGGAACATGGGCGGGCGAGAGTTCAGGCACCGTGGATTCTCCGAAAGTCAGAAGCGGGGCAATTCCGCGTGGTTCCTCATCGGCTGATTATACGGCCAATCATCCCGAAAAGGGCATTCCGATTCCCGCGGCGAGCCTGAGACGCGGTGGGTCCAATGTCTGCGAGGAGATCAGCAGAAGCGATGAAACGAACACAGCGTCTGACGCGGAATGGAGCCATTGCTCCGTTGCGTGTCAGACGCTTGCTCAACAACTCCCCAGAGACTTACCCGCGATCGCGGCGGCCACCGCTGTTCCCACGGGGGCCAGAGCGGTTTTCGCGGGGTTCCCGGCCTTCGGCGGATTCCTCGCCCCCTTCCCGAGGCGGCATCAGCGCCTTCCGCGAGAGCTTGATCCGATCCTGGTCATCAATGGCGATGACCTTCACCGTGACGCGGTCGCCGACTTTGACCACGTCATCGACTCGACCGACGTAGCCGCTGTCAATTTCCGAAATGTGGCAAAGCCCATCCCGACCGGGGCTGATTTCGATGAAGGCACCGAAGTCTTTGATGCTGGTGACTTTCCCTTCGTAGATCGCGCCGATCTTGATTTCCGCACAGAGGGCTTCGACCTTGGCTTTCGCGGCTTCGGCACCGGCGGCATCGGAGTGGGCAATCGAAACGAGGCCATCGTTGTCGACATCGAGCTTGGCCCCGGTTTCTTCCTGAATGGCGCGAATCGTCTTGCCACCAGGCCCGATGAGCAGGCCAATCTTTTCGGGGTTGATTTTCACCGTCAGCAGGCGGGGGGCATTATCGTTGATGGTCTTCCGCGGTGCCCGGAGCGTGCTGAGCATCACCTTGAGAATGTCGAGGCGGGCCTTGCGGGCTTGTTCGAGCGCTTCCTTGATGATGTCTTCGGTGATGCCATCAATCTTGATGTCGAGCTGAATGCCGGTGACACCTTTTTGGGTGCCCGCCACCTTGAAATCCATGTCGCCGTAGTGGTCTTCGTCCCCTTGGATGTCAGTGAGCAGGACGTATTCATCGCCACGGGTGACGAGGCCAATGCTGATCCCGGCCACGGGTTGCTTGATCGGCACGCCCGCATCCATCAACGCCAAGGTGCCGCCACAGACCGAGGCCATCGACGAGGAGCCGTTGCTTTCGAGGATTTCGGAGACAAGCCGAATCGTGTAGGGGAATTTGGACGGTGGGGGGAGAACCGCTTTGAGCGAACGCTCGGCGAGCATCCCGTGGCCGATCTCCCGCCGACCGGGTCCACGGATCGGTTTACATTCCCCGACGGAGAACGACGGGAAATTGTAATCGAGCATGAACTTTTTGCTGTACTCAGGCAACAATCCTTCGATCTTTTGTTCATCCTGATTCGTGCCGAGTGTGGCGACGACGAGCGCTTGGGTTTCTCCCCGCTGGAAGAGGGCAGAACCGTGGGTGCGAGGCAGCACGGACACTTCCCCAGCGAGCGGGCGGATTTCTTCCAGGCCGCGCCCGTCGATCCGGGTGCCGGTCATGGTGATTTCCTGGAAGATCCGTTCGCGCAGCGCGGAGAACGCCGCCGCGACGGCTTCCTGCGTGTGGGCGGGTTCTGCTCCCTCGGCGGGTTCGTAGTCCTTCTTGACCTGGGCTTTGAGTTCGTCCAGTGCGGCGTAGCGGGCGAGTTTCCCTTCGGTGAGGTAGCGTTTTTTGAACTCGTCGCCGTACTTCTGGTGTAGTTCGTCGATGAGGGGGTTCGGCGCGGCGGGTGGCGGGAGTTCTTTGGGTCCGAGTCCGGCTTTTTCGCGCAGTTCCTCAATCGCGTCGATGACGATTTGGATTTGATGAAAGGCGAACAGGATCGCTTCGGTCGCGGTTTCTTCGGGCAGTTCGCGGGCGAACCCTTCGATCATGCAGATGGCATCGCGGGTGGCGGCGACGATCAAATCGAGGTCGCTTTCTTCCATCTGCGCATGAGTCGGCATCACGATGAATTGACCATGAACACGGCCAACGCGGACGGCTCCGAGCGGTTTCAAAAACGGCGTGCTGGCGATGTGCAGGCTGGCGCTGCCGCCGATGATGGCGAGAACATCGGGGTCGTTCTCCTTGTCGGCGGAGAAGACGTTGGCGTGAACCTGGACTTCATTGTAGAACGTCGGCGGGAAGAGGGGCCGGAGTGGCCGGTCCATGAGTCGGGAGGTGAGCGTTTCTTTGGTGCTGGGTCGGCTTTCGCGTTTGATGTAGCCGCCGGGGAATTTTCCCGCAGCGTAGGAGCGTTCCCGATACTCGCACTGGAGGGGGAAGAAGTCGCGTCCGGGGATAGGGTTCCCTTGCACGGAGGCGACGAGGACGACGGTGCCGCCCATTTGGACGGTAACGGAACCGTGGGCTTGTTTGGCCAGTTTGCCAGTTTCGAGGACGAGCGTCCCCTGGCCGAGAGTGCGTTCAACGCGGGTAACCGCCACGATAGTAAACCCTTTCCGCAAATCAGGTTGCGGCAGGGTGACGAGGGGACGGAGATACCAGCGAGCGGAACGAGATTCTGGGTTTACGGTTTTGGGCCATCCCGGCTGATCGGATCCTGGCCGATCATGGTGTAGGTACCCTCCGGGGCATTGCCAGCAGTCGGCTTACTTCCGCAGGCCGAGCCGTTGAATGACTGCGAGATACCGTGGCCGGTCGTTTTCCCGGAGGTATTTCAGCAGATCAGAACGCTGGCTGACCAGTTTCAACAGCCCACGTCGGCTGGAGAAGTCTTTCTTGTGCTGCCGCATATGCTCCGTCAGATACACGATCCGATTCGTGAGCAGCGCAATCTGGACTTCGGGAGATCCGGTATCGACCTCTCCGCGTTTGAATTCGGTAATCAGTTCAGCCTTGCGGTCCTTGGTGATCGCCATCGCCCCTGTTCCTCGCTGGTCCTCCGCCGCGTCGCACTCCTGCCAACGGACAAAGACATTCTGACTATCAGAGATTACAGCAATTTATCAGCCCCTGTTCAGCTGGCAAGAGCGATTTACAAACTCTTCACAACTCTTTTGTGGGGGAAGGGGTTTGGGGTGGCTATCGGTGGCGGAGAAGTTGGGCCACAAGGGGGCGGATGCCGGTTTCCGCATTCATTTCCTGGATTCGGGGTTTGGCTCGGGGTGCGGGGGGTGGGATCTGTTGCGGAGAGTCCAGTGGTTCGGAGGCAGGTGGGCCTTGCGGTTGCATACGCGGCGGCCAGTTATCTTCGAGTGTCAGCCCGGAAATGGCACTCGCGGCGAGCCACGCCTCGCTGAGGACGCGGATATATTCGAGCTTGGATTGGGCCAGGGAGCGTTGCGCTTCCAGGACGCGGAGGTATTCAAACTGTCCGCCTTGGTAGGCTTTCAGCGAAAGTTGATTCGTTTCCTCGGCGCGGGGTAGAATCGCGGTACGGTAGCGATCGGCTCGACGGCGAGCGGCGGTGAAGTTCCGGTAGGCGGTGGCCACCTGATCCGTGAGGCTGTTTTCCACGCGGGTGACTTGTTGAATCGCCGATCCCAGTTCGGCTTGAGCGGCTTGAATGTTCCCTTGATTGCGGTTCCATACGGGCAGGGTGAAGCTCAAACCGATGAGGCCGTCGCTGGATTTATTCTGATTCTGGCGGGTGTATCCCGATGACAGGGTCAGGTTCGGGATCGGTTCCACTTCGGCCCGGCGGAGCAAGATTTGTGCCCGTTCGACCCCGGCTCGTGCGGCGGCGATGTTGGGGTGAATGCCGAGGACGTAAGCCTGGATGCGGTCCAACTCATACGGTGGGAGTTCGCCCAGTAGGTCACCGGCGACGATCCCCTTGGGAAGGTTGGCCACGCCGACAATCGCGGCCAATCGCCGAAACGCGGCGGGGAGTTCCTGCTCCGTCGCTTCCAGTTCCGCGCGGAACTGCTCGGCCTGCACTTCCAGTTGGACCAGATCGAGTCGGGCCACTTGACGGGCTTTGAGCAAGTTTTCCGTTTGTTCGACGGATTCATCCATGATGCTGACGATTCGGCGTAAAATCTCGATCCGACTTTCGATCGTCACGACGGAGAAATACGCTTCTCGAATTTCCGCAAGGAGTTGATAGCGTTGAAATTGCAACCCGAGGACCGCTTGATTCGCTTCCTGATTGACGGCAGCCCGGTTGAGCCGCAACTTGCGAGCAGTAACGATTTCCTGGCTCACTTTGGGCGTGGTCCAGATCCCGCCGCGCCCCGTTTGGTCGCCGAGTTCGTCACCCAAGATATCAATGGTGGGGTTGGGGTAGAGCCCCGCTTGCAAGGCACGCCCCCGCGCGTTATCGATCGCCAGTCGGGCTTGCGCGAGCCGGGGGTTACTATTCAGACCGATCGCCACAAGTTCGGAAAGGGTATAAACACGCTCGGGGGTGGCATTGGCTGATGGCGGGGCAGGCTCCGCACCACCCGGTTCCGCGGCGAACGCAAGGGGCGAGGTGACGAAATGAGAAATGGTCAGCCCGAGAGCCCCCAATTTTCCCAGCGTTCGTAACATGATGATGGACTCCACGGTACAGGGTAGCCGGAAGGACGTGAAAAACTCCGTGATGGGTTCTGCGGGCCAACCGGGCATCTCCATCCCGCATCGACCATGAACGCCAATCGTGTCACGCCTCCATTCGTTCATCGGTTCGCCATGCGCGGTCGGTATAGCCTTTTCAAACCGAACAGGTGGTATATTTTCCCGCATAATCGGATGAGAAGGCC
This sequence comes from Bacteroidales bacterium, assembly GCA_026931725.1. GTDB lineage: Bacteria > Planctomycetota > Planctomycetia > Gemmatales > Gemmataceae > JAIXLE01. Next base: position 111,760 of record JAIXLE010000059.1, on the reverse strand, counting down.
GATAATCTGCACAGATCACCCGAGCACTCGGAGTAGCCCCCTTGACGGCACCCGTAGGGTCCGCTTAAACTCACAGTTCAAGGCACGACTCCGTGCAGTCGCGGGTTTTTGCACGTCCGATCCGTTGTCAGCGGCCGTTTCGCTACGGCACAAGCTGGATTTCATGAGGCGAGGAGCCGAATGACAGGAACCACTTCCCTCGAGACTTTCCTCGACCTCATCAAGAAAAGCGGGGCATTGGAGCCACGTCGGTTGGACCAGTTTGTCACCAAACTACCCAGTCCGCCCGATGACCCCGCGGCTTTGGCGGAACTGCTGATCCAAAATGGGTTAATGACGCGGTATCAGCTCGAACCGCTCCTCAAAGGGAAGCTGCAACGGTTCGTGCTCAGTAGCAAATACCGTATCCTGGATCGTTTGGGCGCAGGCGGGATGGCCAGCGTGTTCCTCTGTGAACACAAAGTCATGCGGCGACGGGTGGCCATCAAAGTGCTACCGCCCAACATGGCCAAAAATGCCTCGGCCGTCGATCGGTTCCACCGTGAAGCCCGCGCCGCCGCGGCCCTGCACCACCCCAATATCGTGGGTGCCTACGATGTCGACGTGGATGGCAACTTCCACTTCCTCGTGACGGAGTATGTCGAAGGCCGGAACCTGCATGAGATGATCCGGCTCAACGGCACCCTGAGCCCCGAACGAGCCTCGCATTATATCGCCCAGGCCGCACTCGGTTTACAGCACGCTCACGAACGCGGCATGGTTCACCGCGACATCAAACCCGCCAACCTGTTGCTCGATCGCACCGGGACGGTCAAACTACTCGACATGGGTTTGGCGTTGCTCTTTCATGAGGATGACGACAACCTCACGAAGGAACACGATGCCGCCTCGATTCTGGGCACTGCCGAGTTCCTCGCCCCGGAACAGGCGATGGATAGCCACGCGGTCGATATTCGCGCGGACATCTATAGCCTCGGGATGACCTTGTATTTCCTCTTGTCCGGTAAAACCCCCTTCGGAGAAGGCGGAACCACGGCTCAAAAACTGATCTGGCACCAGATTCGCCCACCCAAGCCGATCCAAGAATATCGCCCCGATGTGCCGGACGCTTTGTGGAATGTCCTGCAAAAGATGCTCGCGAAATCGCCCGACGAACGCTACCAAACGCCGATGGATGTGGTCGTGGCGCTGCAACCCTGGACCTCGCAGCCCATCGCCCCGCCCGCGGAAAGCGAGATGCCCAAACCGCTCGTGCCGTTGCCCCAGGATTCCGTATCCGATGGAGCCTATAGTTCGGCAGGCGCTTCGTTTATGTCTCTGCCTGCTGTCAATTTGCCGAGTCTGTTAGATGCGAGCACCGGCAGCGCCTCCAGTTCCGCGCCGACCAAAGCCGGTCCACCGTCCGCCGTACCGTTATCCGGCGAGCCAGTCTCGAAAGCCTCGATCAAACGTGCTGGCCCCGGTTCACAACCCCGCACGGCCAACCCGTTGACGGAACCGGCCGCGCCCACCTCTGGCCCTTCCGCTCGCACCACGGCGGATGCCCCACGCGCAACCGTCAAGGCCAAAGCATCCTCCGATTCGGATTCCCGGATCGAGAACCGCAAGAAGAAACAAAAAAAGGCCGAAAATACTCAAAAATCCATGATCGTCATGGCCGGGATCGGGGGCGGCCTGCTGTTGCTCCTCATCATCGGCGGTTTGTTCCTCCTGCTCTCGGGTGGGAATGATAAGCCCAAAGCCACCGGCCGGGATGTCGCGGCAATCCCCCCAGTACCCCCACCCGCAGTGTTGCCGAAACCGCAGCCGCCCAAAGCGTCGCCCCCAAAACCGACCACGCCCAAGACAACCCCCAAACCACCACCAACCAAACCCAAACCGCCACCCACGAAGCCAACCCCGCCACCCACAAAACCAGCTACGCCACCCACGAAGCCTGAACCTCCAAAACCAATGACGGGGGCCGACTTCTTCCCTCTAACAGCTCGGGAACAGTTTTACGATGTCTTCGCCTTCGCACCCGCGCAGAACGGCTGGGCGTATACACGTCAAAAATTCCAGTTCAAAGACGATGGGCAGATCGACATTTCCGTCGTGCAACAGGGGGCCACTCTCACCGCGCAAACAACGAACACCCCACCGGCTCGCACGGTCAACGTCAAGTCGCTGCCTCAAAAAGCCAGGGTGAAAGAGAACATGATCGAACTGGGGACACTCGGCGGCCCACGCGATCGTGAGTTCACTTACGAGCCTCTGTTCAAACTGGGAGCCAAACAAGGCGATACCTGGAAAACCCGGCTTCCGAACGGAGACGACAAAGTCTATGAGGTCGTCGGCTTCGGGAAATGGGGCGAAAACAAAGATAGCGTAACGATCCGGGTGAAGTACCCCTACAAAGCCACAGCAGCCACAGCCGATGTGGTGATCAACCATGTCTTCGTGAAAGGCGTTGGTGAAGTGGAACGATCCGTGAACATCATCGCCAAAGGTCAGGATGGACAAGAACAGACTGTCCCGCAATTGTTTGTGAAACTGCGAGAATGATGATCCCCCGCCGCGCGTCGCACAGGAGAACACGCTCGCGGGATGATTCCTGAACCCGTTCTCGCCGGGGGCATAATCTTCTGCTACGATGCGGATATGCACGAACTCTTTGAACATACAGCGGATCTTGGCCTCCGCATCCAGACACCCGACCTCCCTTCCCTTTTCGCGGAAGCGGCCCTGTGCCTGTATTCCGCGATCATCGACAACCCCGAATCCATCCAGGCGACCACCACGCAAACCGTGGAAATCGCGGGCCGTGAACAGGATTTGCTCCTGTTCGATTGGCTACGGGAGTTGCTCTATCGGTTCGAGACGGAACACAGGTTGGTGGCCCGTGCGGAGGTGGTCATGCACGAAGAGGGGCTGAACGCGACCATTTGGGGGGAACCATTCGATTCCACTCGGCACATCCCCGCCCATGAAGTCAAGGCCATTACTTATCACGAATTGCAAGTGGAACAGAACGCGGCAGGGTGGCGAGCCGAGGTGATCGTTGACATCTAGGGCTCGCCCGTTGGCGATGCCCGCCAACGCCTGATTCAATCCGCATTGAGGCTGTCGCTCAATTTTTTGAGGGCTTCACTTTCAATCTGACGCACACGCTCACGGGTCAACCCGAGGCTTTCACCAATTTCTTTGAGCGTCTTCGGGTCTTCCTCGTCCAGGCCGAACCGCATTCGTAACACGGTCGCTTCCCGTTTGTCCATCTTTTCCAGCAGAATCATGACATGTTTGAGAACATCGGATTCGACCATCTCCAGGTCCGGTGCCTTGGCCCGACCATCCATCAGCATCTCTTCGATGCTCCAACCGTTCTCGCCCGCCTGTTCGGTCTGCGGCGCGGAGTTATAGACGCGAATCGCTTTCTTGATGATGTTCAGTTTCTTCTTCGGCAAACCGAGCAACTTGGCGATTTCTTCATGGGTGGGCGGGCGGCCAAGTTCATCGGTGAGCTTATTATTGGCGCGCCGCCATTTGGCCAGCAGTTCGACCATGTAGGCAGGAATCCGAATCGTCTTTGCCGTGTTGACGAGGGCACGCTTGATACTTTGCTTGATCCAGTAGCTGGCATAGGTACTGAATCGCGTATTCATATTGGGGTCAAAGCCTTCGACGGCCCGCAGCAAACCGAGGTTGCCTTCCTCAATCAGGTCTTGCAGGGCAAGCCCTTTTCCGGTATAGCCGCGAGCGATATTGACCACGAGCCGGAGGTTCGCACGAACCATCTGATCCCGTGCTTCCGTGTCGCCCGTTTCGATGCGGCGGGCGAGATCTTTTTCCTGATCGGCGCTCAGCAGAGCCGTCTCGTTGATCTCACGGAGATATGTCTCCAGTGGGCACTGGACGGCATCCGTTCGGTATCGGCGAAGTCGAGACATTGGTGCATCCTGTCTGCGGTTCGGACGGGCTTCGCTCACGGCGGTCAGTCGACGTTTCGAGATCCGTTCGAGTGTGCGAGCTGACAGGGCCGGTTCGACCGTGATTCCGACCCGTTGTTGTTATCGACTACCCGCACACAAATTTGCCAATGTGCGGGGGGAAAATCACAGAAATCGCGGGATCACCAATCGGCAGCGTGAGTATAGACACGATAATCGCTACCGAAAGTTCCTCGCCGATCACATTTCTCGACCTTGCAATCCGATTTTCACGCATACGGTGAATTATAACAACCTCGCCGCGTCAATTTATATCTTTCACGCATCTTCAAAGCAAATAGAATTCTTGCCTGGCATAAATTCTGAACATTTAGGATGATACCGAATATCCGCCGCGTGAGGCAGCCGTGTAGGCGGCACCATACGCCACCATACCCAAAGTGATCGCGGTGATCGGATTCAGCGGGCCGCAACAGAAGCCGAACGAGGTCGCCGTCGTGGCCGTGGCGATAAATGCGGCACCGAAACCAGCCCACGGATAGCGGTCCCCCCGCCCCATGTACCAACCGAAGCCCGCGCCCAACGCCGCCCCCTACGAACCCAGAGCGCAGAAGAAGATGATAAAGGCGATGCCCACCGCAGCGATGGCCGCCTGATTCTGGGCAACATCTTCGGATGAGTCGGTCCAGAGGGCCGCGCCGAATCGCATCAATAATGGGATTGCGAATCCGGTCAACCCACCGAGGAACCCGCCCCCAGCCGCGATCATGCACATGATGATCCGCAAATGCGTTTCTCGATGTGGGGTCGACGCAGTTGTCGGCGTAGACACGGATGCCGCATCAGGAACCTGTTCGGTGGGTTGCCGTAGCGGTTTCCCTTGTGCGGTCGCCCAACCCGTCACCACCCACCAAGCCCCTTCGCGGCTCACTTCCGCCGCCATTGCGTAATTCTCAGAGAGTTCGAGCAAATAGTCTTCGTAACCCTCTGATTCGGTGAACTGAGCGATTTTGTGTGGCACCTCCCGGCGGAGCCCTGCAATCAGCGCATCACGCTCGGGTTCGTAAGCCATGAGATATTGCCGCAAATACATTTCACAGCTGCCCGGCATACGGAAGATCGTGAAACCGCAATCGCGGGCCATTTGCCGAAAAGCCGATCGGGCCGCCGGGCGAAAGTGCGCTGGGGGATCAGGAAAACGAGCGCGTGGCTCAGGGGAAGGTGCAGAAGTCAGCGGAATGAGGGGAATTTCATCATCATCCGACGGGTCGGACTCCGCAGGCGGAGTAGGCGACATAATTGTCCCCCTGATTGGCAGACGTGAAAACAACCCCTCACCCCCGGTTGCGTGACCGGGGTGAGGGGCATGATCGCACGGATTACTCAGCGGTTTCCGACTGGCCGGGCATCGGAATCAGCGGCCCGGTCGCGCCGGTTCCGCCACGCAGTTCCCGCTTGGAATCGGAACGAGACGGTTTGAGTTCCTCGTCGTCGAGTTCCATCCCCGCACCCATGGCCTCGTCCGAGACTTCATCCGGGACGGTCGGGTCATCGACGTTGCGACGGCTCAAGCCGATCTTGCGATCCTTGGCATCCACCCGCAGCACCTTGACTTCAATGTCATCGCCGACCTTGACCACTTCTTCCGGCGATTCGATCTTGTCTTCGGATAGCTCGGAGATGTGGAGCAACCCTTCGAGGCCCGCTTCGAGTTCGACGAAGACACCGAAGTTGGTGAGCTTCGTGACTTTGCCCGTAACCTTCTGGCCAGGGGTGTAGCGGCCGGGGATGTCGCCTTCCCACGGATCGCTGGCCATCTGCTTCAGGCCCAGCGCGATCCGCTTGCGGTCCTGGTCGACAGACAGCACCTGGCAAGTGAGCTTTTGGCCTTTTTGCACCACTTCAGAGGGGTTCGAGACTTTGCGCACCCAGCTCATGTCCGAGACGTGGAGCAGGCCGTCGATCCCTTCTTCGATTTCGATGAAGGCACCGTAGCTGGTCAGGTTCCGCACGGTCCCGGAAACCTGGGCACCCGGCGGGTACTTCTTCGCCACCTCGTCCCACGGGTTCGAGGTACACTGCTTCATGCCGAGCGAGATTTCCTTCTTGTCGTGGTTGATATTCAGCACCTGCACTTCGACTTTGTCGCCGATGGAGACGACTTCGGACGGGTGCGAGATCCGCTTGATCCACGACATTTCGGAAATGTGGACGAGCCCTTCGATGCCCGGTTCGAGCTTGACGAACGCCCCGTATGGCATGATGTTGACGACTTCGCCTTCGTGACGGCTGTTGACCGGGTAGCGAGCTTCGATGTTCTGCCAGGGACTCGGTGTCTTGTGCTTGAGGGAGAGGGCAATCTTCTCCTTCTCGCGGTCGATCCCGAGGATGTAGACTTCGAGTTCCTGGTCGATTTTGACCACATCGTGTGGGTTGGTAACGCGGTGCCAGCCCATGTCCGTGATGTGGAGCAGGCCGTCGATACCACCGAGATCGACGAACGCGCCGAAGTCGGCGATGTTCTTGACGATCCCTTTGCGGATTTGGCCGATGTCCAGTTCGCCGAGCAGTTTTTCCTTCATGATTCGCCGTTTCTCTTCGATGAGCTTACGGCGACTGACGACGATGTTCCGGCGAGCTTCGTCAATCTTGAGAATCATGCATTCGATGTTGCGGCCAATGAAGTCGCCGATGTCGGCCGGGCGGCGAATGTCGACCTGGCTCGCGGGCAGGAAGACGTTGACGCCGATGTTGACCAGCAGGCCACCCTTGATCTTCTTGGTGACACCCCCGGAGACGACATCGCCTTCGCGGTGCTTGGCCAGGATCGCTTCCCATTCCTTTTGCCGTTTCGCCTTGCGGTAAGACAGGGCGATGGTCCCATCTTCCCCTTCGACGGTTTCGAGCAGCACTTCCACGGTGTCGCCCGCCTTGGGCGGCGTGGGGGCATCGGCCCCTTCCTCGTGCCACTCTTGGATCTTGATGATCCCTTCGGACTTATAGCCGATGTCGATGACGACATCTTCCCCGCGGATTTCGAGGACTTTCCCGGTGACGATCTTATTGGTGTCGTAGACCTGTGTTTCGTCCGGGAGCCATTGTTTCAGATCAAAATCTTCATCGCCGAAACCCGCATCGCGGAGTTCCTGATCGAGATCATCATCGAATTGACGGAGGAGGTTACGGTTGACCATGTGTTCTTGGTGGAGGGTCGATCCCGGCGTCGGGCTGGGGAGCCAAAGGCGACGGTGAGTCCGGTTCCGAACTGGGGTTAGGGAAAAACGCGACCCGGCCGGCGCATGTCGGCTTCATCGGGGAAAGAGGGATTGTAGCGATCCGCCGCATTCCGCAACAGGGGAACCCGCGAGTTTCGGGAAATCCCCGTCCGATTGTGGCTGCCGAGTGGTCTGGTGTGAGCCAATTACGATTTTCGTTTTTTCTTAGTGGGTGGCGGTGGTGCTGGTTGGGGCGGTCGGTCGATCGCGCCTTGCGATCGCAGATACGCTGCGATTTTTGGCCGTCCGAAAGCCTCGGCCCACTCCACCGCCGTGAACGTATTGTTCGGATCACCGTAGACATCGTAGACCCGGTTCACATCTGCACCGCCTTCTTCGACCAGAATGCGGACAAGTTCCAGGCCTTCATCCTCCTCACCATGTCGGGGGTTCAATGCAGACAAAATTGTGCGACTGATATTGGGGTTTGCGCCACGGTTAAGCAGCTCGCGGACAAATGTAGCGCGGTCAAGTATATCAGTGGCACATACAGCGTTATTTATAGCTGTTGCTTGTTCGATACCGGATACAAGATTAATATCGAATCCAATCCCAATTAAATAGTCAATTAATTTCATTAGGCCATATCGACTTGCAGCATGGAGCCAACTTCCAGTGAATGAACTAGAATATCCTACTATGCTTGGATTGTTTTTTAGATACTCAATCGCCTCCTCCTCTTGTTTGTCACTCATATACGAGTACATCTGTTGGATGGGTGTTATTTGGTTGTCGGAATCCATGGATAATCTCGTTTATAGTTTACCAGAACTTGCCACCGCCTTCTAGAATGGCAGCCATATCTTGAAGGGCGGTTTTGATGTTTTGGGCTTTTTGGGCAGCCGTTGCTCCTTCATCTACTGCATTCTTCAGCTTCGTATACACCGCCTTAACATAGGCTTCGCCATGAATCTCCTGATAGGAATTAGCCGCGTAGCAGAGGTTATCCAGAACCGCCTTGCCATTCACCTTTGGTTGGGCTCGAACCTGCGCTTTCGTGCCTAACAGTGGGATTCCAAATCGATTCAGAATATCCTGCGATTTTTGAATCCATACCCCACGCGCGTCGTTCGTTACGGTCTTCATCACAATGTGGTGACCATGAACTTTAGCCACCAGCGCTGGTGTGCTGAGTGCAGCAGGCACGGCTCGGCCGGTAATCTGGGTAATCAGATCTTTCCAACACGTGTCGTTGTGGACTAGAAAGCCATCGACTCCCACGGCAAAGTTCGGATGTTGCTCGACCGCGAGCGAACAAATTTCATCTCTCACTGTTTCGCGGGTTTGACCGTTAAAATCACCGGCACGCAACGCAGCACATCGCGGCCATGACCGAGCTTCCAATCGGAGTAGATTATGTAAATCCCCGGTTTCTCCGGCTGGAATGGAAATGCAAAACCCATTGCGCCGTTCTCCAGTTTCTTCGGTGGAGAGGGTTTTCCAAATACAACGAACCACGGAACTCCACTGTCGAGGGTTATCAGTGTGTCGTGTGCGATCGACAAATCGATCTGTTCAAATTGACCCGTTCTATCACTGTATTTCCCGATACGATAGACGCGATGGACCACTTCCTTGACTTCAATGGGTTTGGGAATCATCAACGATTCCGTCAATGTTACATTCTTCCCGGCTACGACCTGAGAAGTGCTCAATTCCAGCGTAATCAAAATAGTCATCGTTTCCGCCGGAATCGGCGCACAAACTGCAATACGGCTATTGATTGCAGCAAGATATGCGAATAATGCAATCGGGATCAATCTATTCATCATGCACCGTGCATAGGATGTCATCACTCACTGACCGCATCCAGCGTATTGATGGACGGATGGTATCAGCAAGGTTTTTCTATTGAGGTTGCCGGGAAATCCTCGTCAGATTGTGGTGGTCGAGTGGTTTGGGGTTTTGGTGTATCGCAGAACTTTGGACACCGACTTTGGCAACCCCACCTTGCGGCGGGCGGGCGGACGCGCCATAATACAATCGCTGGCACGGAACGGGGCTGGTGGATTCTCCCTTTCTGCTTCTCGTGTGGCGAGCTATGCATGATGACCTTCCCGAGGAAGATATTTTCCTCACAAGCGGGCGGCTCCGGCCGGATGTCACCGACCACGCAACGGCCCGAGCGGTGCGAGAATCATTATCGCTGGCCCGCTCCACCAACTGGGATAGCGTGCGGACCCCTCACCTCTTTATGGGACTGCTGACCCACCCGGACCCCGGAGTCTTCAACTGGTCTAGCCGTCTGGGAGCCGATCTGAGTCGATTACTCCATCAATTCCACGAACTTTTTCGGCAAGAAACGATTGAACCCGTGCCGCCGTTGCTCCTCAATCGAGAGTTTTTATCCGATAACGTCATTCGGACCTTGCGTGATGCCTATTCCCGTGCAAAAGATCACGGTCGCACACAGTTCAACCAGATGGATTTGCTCATCATCCTGTTCACCGCTCCCAATAGCATTGTCGCAGAATGTTTTGAACGCATCGGTGTCACCGCGGCTCGGCTCACCGAACTTGCTGTACTCGCCGAACAGGACCGATTTTAATTACGGTGGGCTCCCGCCGCCAAAATCGTGCGTCCAACCGTGTGCCGTCAAGGGTTGCCGGCGTTCCCCATCCGCGATCCACAACCCCGATTCCACAATCTGCCCGATGAGGATGGGACGTACACCCCCAGCATGGCTTGGGGCAGGGTTGAAGGCCAGAAGTCGGGCACCATCCGCCGGTGAGACGGTAAAAACCAGTTCAAAATCTTCTCCATCACTCAAGGCATGATCCAGCGGCGAGCATCCGGTTTGCTGAGCCAAGGTCCGCGCATCCAGGTGAATCGGAATCTGTGCGGCATCCAAGACCGCTCCACAATGGCTTGCCGTAAGAATGTGGCCCAGGTCGGCGGTCAAGCCATCCGAGATGTCCGCCATCGCGGTGATCGTGGCGTGTTCGTGCAGCCATAACGCCTCTCGGATCCGCGGTTTCGGGCGCAGGTGACGACCCAGGATACTCCCACCGAGCGGACCCGTGACGAAAATCCAATCGCCGACTTGTGCGCGGTGGCGTGTGACCGGCCCGCGTGGGGTGGCTTCGCCGAAAATCGTCACCGTGATCACCAACCCGGCGGCCCAGCTGTTCGTGTCTCCGCCGACGATGGGGACATCGAACGCATCGGCCAGATCCCGCAGTCCGCGATACAGTTCCTCCGCCAGGGTGCGGGTGGGGATCGGCGATGGGGTGGGCAGAGCAACGGCGACCACGGCGGCACGCGGCCAACCCGCCATCGCGGCAATATCGCTGAGGTTCACCGCCATCGCTTTGAAGCCGATGGAACGGGCATCCGTCTCCGCGAGTCGGAAATCGACCCCTTCCATCAGCATATCAGTCGTCACAAGCAGTTGCCCGGCAAGTGGTTTCAGCACAGCTGCATCATCACCGGGGCCAGCCACGACTCGCGGATGCGGGGCAGTTTGGCTCCGAATCCAGTGGATATACTCGAATTCACCGGCTGACATCATTCCCCCAGATGGGTTATTCTGAATCCATTTGATATTGGCCCCGGCTTGTGGTGTCGCCCACAACGGCCCAGTCATTCGGCCAGAACTGTTGGTATGATCCGAGTTTTATTCGCCTCAGGCTATGAACTGTACTAGAGTTTTCGATACATCCACCCGGTTGATCCGGTCGAGGATTGCCCGAAGGAGCCCCGATGAGCACACCTGCCGATACGGATTCCACGGAATCTGGTCCTGATATTCGCCCGTCTCCCTTGGTTCTCCGTACTTTTGGTGAACCCCGGTTTCATACCGATGGCGAAATCGCGGCCATCGCCTTTGGGGCGGATGGAACCGTGTGGTCGATCGACGAAACGGGCATCCTCCTGCATTGGTCGCCGGATGGTCTGCCATTATCACGGGCATTTCTCAGTGATCTGGAAACCCTCTGGTGCTTCGCGCCGAACGCTCAGTTGCTGGCCAGTTCTAATGATGATCTGTTAATCTGGAACCCAGCCGATGGACAGCTTCTCAAACAGATTGAGCAATCCAGTTGGGTGACGGCCCTGGCGTTCCACCCGAATTGTACGACGTTGGCGACAGGGCATGATGATGGAGCGGTTTGTGTCTGGGACACTCGCACGTTCCAACTGCTAGGGCGAATCGTCGCGCACCCGAAATCCGTGTCGGCGTTAGCCTATGCCCCCAACGGGGAAGCCATCGCCACGGCGGGTGAGGATCGGGTGATCCGCGTCTGGGATACCGCCACGCACCAGCAACGTGCGAACCTGAAGAGCCATACGGATCGCATCCCCGCTCTGATTTGGAATGCCCTGGGAACCCAACTCATCTCCGCGGGCTGGGACACCTCCGCGCGGGTCTGGAATCCCCCGCGATCCGAACCGCTGATTCTGCTGAACAGTCACGCCGAACAGGTGACAACCCTGGCAGCGCACCCGACCACGCCGATGATCGCCACGGCGGATTCGGATTACGATATTCATCTCTGGCCCGATCCCGCTCGTGGCCGGGCCGAACAGGTGCTCCATGGCCACATTGATGAGATTCACAGCCTCGCGTTCAGCCCAGACGGCCACCAACTCGCTTCGGCGGGCGCGGATCGCGTGATTCACCTCTGGGATACCGCCACGGGCGCTCTGTTGGCCGGGCCGAACCCGAAAAACCATCACCCGATCGCGGTTTTTCCGTCCGGTGGCACGCTCTTTCTCGCTTCCGCCGGTGGACCAGGCTTCCGACTCTGGAACACCCACACCGGCGCGGAAATCGCATCCGATGATGACATTTCCGCGGAGTGCGTCGCTGCGGACCCCCAAGGCCGATGGCTGGCCGTGGGCGGCTCAGACACCCTCATTCGATTGTATGATCTGGCAGAATCGGGAACCCCACCCCGGCTCCTGGAAGCGACCAAACCGCCTATCGGCGAGTTGGCCTTCTCGCCGAGCGGGCACCTGCTGGCGCACGCCAGCCCCAGCGACGGGCTGGTCTGGTTGTGGAACCCCGCCGATGCGAAATCCGATGCCGTTCTGATCCTCATTGAAGCCGCGGATGGCTGCACCTTGGAAGGGCTCGCCTTCCACCCGGACGGCCAACGCCTGGCCGTGGGCGGCATCGACTACCTTTCCACGGGAGAACGCGATGGAGCCGTCTGCATCTGGGATCTCTCCACCAAGCTCAAAACCGTCACGTTTGACCTGGGTGTCTATTCCGTTGCCTTTGACCCCTCGGGCCGCTACCTCGCTGGAGCCGGGGTGACCGACCGCGTTTACGTCTGGGATTTGGTGACACAGGAACTGATCTTTGAACTGGAAGGACACACCGAAACCATTCGCGCCCTGACATTCAGCCCCGATGGCAGCTACCTCCTCTCGGGCGGCGATGATATGACCGTGCGCGTCTGGGATGTCCTCAGTGGCCGACTGCTGATGGCACGGGCATTTGATTCCGTCGTGCAGGCGCTCCACTTCAGCCCCGATGGTCACATGCTGTTCATGGGGAATGGAAACACCACCTGTTCGCAGATTGAATTCAAACGATTGCTCGATGATTAACCGGCCTACCGTTTCCCAGGAAGGCCATCCGTGGGAAACGGAATCGCGGAGGATGACTCGTGAAGAAAATGTTGGCGATCGTGCTTTCCGCCGCGGGCGGCGCGATTTCCCTTTGGGCAGCCTACATCCTGATTTCCGGCACGCAGGAAACCATGTATGGCTATCATGCCGTCTATGGGGGCTTGTTCGGCCTCGCCGTCGTCACAACAGGTTTGGTCATGCTCTCCAACAGCTAAGCCCAGTATGGGATGAACTCCGTCCGCGTCAGGAGCGGATGTCGGAAAACCGGGGACGATCGTCCCCGGTTGAGTTCCTCCGTTTCCCAATCCGACCATCTCACTGGGTGCGTGTCTCAGGCTCCGTTTCGTTCCAGAAAAGACCGAATCGCGGCGTTGAAGAGTTCTGGTGTTTCCAGGTTGCTGAGGTGGCCCGCGCCGGGCAGGACGACCAATTGCGCCATCGGCAATCGGTCAGCCAGACCGCGTGCCACATCCGGTGGGGTGAGGGTGTCTTCATCGCCGACAATCACGAGTGCGGGAATCGTCAATCCGGGCAAACAGGAACTCGCATCGGGCCGATCTCGTAAAGCCCGAATCGCGGCGACCACGGCCGGTGCGGGTTGCGCTTGGGCAATGCGTGTCGCCTCGGCGACGACGGCTGGGCGATGCTGGTGCGTTGTCGCCCCGAGCGCATGGGGCCGCATTCCCGCGAACACGGCTGCGGTCCCTTGGGCTTCCGCCAGCGTGATCGCGGCTTCTCGGTTCGCATGGGCTTCGGGGCTGTCGGCCTCGGCGCGGGTGTCCGCGAGGATCAACCCCCGTAACCGATCCGGGTGCCGTCGCGCAAAAGCCAACGCCACATACCCACCCATCGACAACCCACCCAGGACGACGGGTTCCGTCAAACCGATTCCGCTCAGAAAATCCGCGATCCGATCAGCAGCCGATTCCACCGTCCAACCCTCTTGCGGTAACGAGCTTCCCCCGAAGCCGGGCAAATCGGGGGCAATGATGCGGTATTGATCCGACAAGGCCGTTATCTGGGGAATCCACATCTCATGGGATTGAGGGAACGCATGAAGCAGGACAACAGGGGTGCCACGGCCACGTTCCGCGTAGTTCACGATTTGCTGGGTTGCCGGGTCTGTCCAACTGGTCATGAGCATCGCTCCGGGGGCCGGGTCATGGGGAAGGTTTGACGGATTTCCCCCCATCAGAGGGGTGGGGACTCCGTATTGCTCTCACGTTGACGGCACGGCCCCAGGTCGACGGCCTGCCCCAGGTCTGCGGCGATGCCCGCCAATCGGTACAACGCGGGTGACAGCGGTTCGGTCACGGCGGAACCGTGGCCGGTGCGGACCAGGATCGTTTGGCATCCCACCGCCGCCCCTGCCGCCAAATCGCTGACCTTATCGCCGATCATCCACGATCGTTCCAGATCCAGATTCTGCTCTTGTGCGGCGGTGAGGAGCATCCCCGGTTCCGGTTTGCGGCAGCGGCACACCTGGGCGTATGGCTCTACGATACCCTGGGGATGGTGCGGACAGAAGAAATATCCGTCCACGATGGCCCGCGATTCCGCCAGCAGCGCGGAAAGCCGTTCATGCACGGCATCAATCTTGTCTTCCGAAAACCGCCCCAGAGCCACGCCCGCCTGATTGGTCACGACGATCACGCGAAACCCGGCCTGATTCAGTCGCCGGATCGCCGCGGCTGCGCCGGGAATCAACTGAATCTGCGATGGTTCGGCAAGATAGTGAACATCTGCAATGATGGTCCCATCCCGATCGAGAAACACCGCGGGTTGCTGCGATAACGGCATGAATCGCTCTCCTGGTACACCCCGTTTCGGATCGACGCGGGCCGTTTTCCCACGCGAACGAAATGCAAGAATCCGCCCAGTACCCTGGACGGATTCCGATTCTGGCTCTGACGATATGTGTGTCAACCCAGAAGATGATGGGCTACTCAATCTTCCTCTTCTTCCTCTTCTTCCTCCTCGTCATCGTCGTCGAAGTCATCATCGTCGTCATCATCGAAATCTTCATCGTCGAGATCTTCATCGTCGAAATCATCATCATCGTCGTCGAAATCATCATCGTCAAAATCGTCATCATCAAGATCGCCATCATCGTCATCATCGAGATCATCATCGTCATCGAAATCGTCGTCTTCGTCTTCCTCTTCCGCCATCAGTACCGGGGCCGTGAGCCGGTAGCGTTCATCATCGAAGAGCCATTCGGACTCGCCGGATGAAGGGGGGAGTGGGGCAGTCAACATGCGTGCAGCCATGCGATTCCTCGGGGCAAGGGGGCCGACGGGCGCTCCTGGGATCCTATTTCGGCGACCGACAGCGAAAACTCCACAAGTAACGCCCCATCTGCCAATCAGAGGGGCGGTTGGATTCGGAATGTACGGACCTCAATTGGTATCACGCATTCGCGGGAATGACAACACCATCACCGGAGTCCAGGTGGCTTCCCGTTTTGCAAGGTAGGCGCTTCTTAGGAATGCCTTTTCCGCGTGTCAAGCAGTCACGATCGGAAATTTTTTCTGGCGAGAACTCGGCTTGTCATCTGGGGGACAACCTTGCCTAAAATAGTGGTCTTTTGTGAAAGAAATGGGGCCACTGCATGCCGGAAATTCCCAAAGCCGACCACCCCGCCTCAGACATCGCTCTCGCCGCGCACCTGGGAAATCGACTCCCGGATGGTGGGCCACGCTACAAGGAAACGCCGCACGATCCGGCCCTGTACCGTGCCCAACTGGCCGAACCGTACAACACGGTGACGGCCACGTTCTTCATTCTGATTGCCTTCTTCTGGTTGGGGCGACTCTGGGGGCGGTTTCGACAGCACCCGTTCGTCACGCTCTGTTTGCCGATTTTGCTCACCGGCGGCATCGGTGGCACGCTGTACCATGCGACCCGTTCAGATCGGCTATTCTTCCTGTTGGATGTGATTCCGATTTCCGTGCTGGGAGCGGCGGGGTCGATCTTTTTGATGATTCGCCTCGGGCGGTCGCTGGGCTTTGCGCGGATGTTGGTCTACAGTGCCGGGTTGGTGTGTGTCTATCTGGGCATGAATGTGATGCTCTTTCGTTTCGTCACTTTTCCGAACCCGAACCTCCGGGTGAACTTGTCGTATGCCACCCTGGCGATGATCCTGCTGATTCCGCTGTTCGTGGTGCTGATCCGCACGCGGTTTCGCCACGCGGGCTGGGTGATCGGCGGGTTGCTCAGCTTTGGTATCGCCTGGTTTTGCCGACTCATCGACCGCGGCGACCTCGACACACTGCCGATGGGCACACATTGGCTCTGGCACACCTTCGGTGCGATCACGACATTTGCGATTGCTCAGTATTTCTATCTGCTGGAAGGGATGGAATCCGGGTCATGCTCAGAAAAACCCGGTTCATCCCCCACACGAAACCCCAGCCCGTCTTGAGGTTGCGGCCTACCCCAATTCTCGCAGTGGGTGCCAATCATCGACGAGGTATTGCGGTCGACCCGTGTAATCTTCCAGCGTGACCGCACGCGGGTCGATGCCGAAATGCTTGTACAAGGAGGCGTGGACCTCGCCGAAGTGGATCGGCCGCCGGGTGATGGAGCCGCCGGTGCGATCCGTGGCCCCGATGACCTGCCCGGTCTTGAAGCCGCCCCCAGCCAGCAGCGCACCGCCGACTTGCGGCCAGTGGTCCCGTCCTGCATCTTTGTTGATCCGCGGCGTGCGGCCAAATTCCCCCCAGGCCACGACCGCGACATCATCTGCCATTCCGCGTTCGTGCAGATCCGTGATGAGGGCGTGCATCCCTTGATCGAACCAGGGAAAGTGGGTCTTTTTGCACTCGCTGAAGTTATTACTGTGGAAGTCCCAGCGGCCGAAGTTCAAGGTCACGACGCGGGCACCAGCTTCGACGAGTCGACGAGCCATGAGGAAATGTTCGAGGTTCCGGGGGGCACCGTCACCATAATTGCGGGGGTCGCCCTTGCCGTAGCGGTCGCGGATGGCGGGGGCTTCCTGGGACAGATCCAGAGCATCCATCATACGGCTGGAGGTGAGAATGCCGAGCGCCTGTTGGTGGATCGCGTCCATCCCTTCCATCGCGCCGGAGCGGTCCAGATCGTAACGCATCCGGTCGAACCCGGCGATGAGCGCTTTGCGGTCCTGCAATTGGCTCGTGTTGATCGGATTGATCCGCAAATCTTCTCGGATGGGGCCGGAAGGCCGAAACGCCGCATGGGCCACGCCGAGATACCCCGGATGCCCCGGTGAGCCATAGGGTGGGTGCCCCGCATTCGGAGCTAGGCCGAAAAATGGCGGGACAGATGGTTCCGCCGGGCCGAGTACCTTGGAGATGGTCGAACCGATCGACGGCCAGCCGCCGGGCGGTTGCCGTAAGGTCGTCCGTCCCGTGTAGCAGATGAAGGAATCGTGTGCCCCGTTCGGCGAACCGTAGACCGATCGCAGCGGCACGAGTTTGTCCATGATGGAGCCGAGCTTGGGCAGATGCTCGCAGATTTGAATACCGGGAACGGTCGTGGCGGCGGGCCGGAATTCGCCGCGGATGTCTTCGGGAGCATCGGGTTTCAGGTCATACATATCCTGGTGCGGTGGGGCTCCGACCAGATAAATCATGATGACGGCTTTGTGCGAATGCGTGATGCCCGATCGCTGCTCGGCCCGCAGCAGGTTGGGGAGCGCGAGTCCGCCCATCCCCAAGGCACCGATTTTCAACGCTTCCCGCCGATCGGGCTGGGTACTGGTGCGGAATCCCAAACAACCGTTGGTGCCTGTTGCGTGAGCCATCGGTCAACCTGTCGGAAAGGAATGTGACACAAGGCAGGAAGGCCACACGTCCCGTGCGGTAGCCCCGAGTATACCCGGTTCCACCGAGAAAGAAACATTCCAATTTGCCCTCATTCCACAATTTCTGGAGCGGGAGGCCCAATTCTGCGAACCATTCGCCGAGTATCGGGTCGACTCATACCCTGACCGAGACACACGCGGAGGGCAACGGACGATGGCACTATCTCCACTGGCTGGGAAACCGGCTCCGAAAGAACTCCTCATTGATGTGGGACGGCTGGAACAAGATTACTACCAGCGTCAGCCCGATCTCACGGACCCATACCAGATGGTGGCGTTCGGCACCAGCGGCCACCGGGGCAGCCCGTTTCTGGGCACCTTCACCGAGGCCCACATTCTCGCTTGCACGCAGGCTCTCTGCGATTACCGGGCGATGCAAGGAATCGACGGCCCACTATTCCTCGGCAAGGATACGCACCCCATCTCCGGCCCGGCTCAGCGTACCGCTCTGGAAGTGCTGGCCGCCAATGGCATGACCGCCGTCATTCAGGAACACGATGGCTTCACACCCACGCCGGTCATCTCCCATGCGATTCTGACCTACAACCACCGTCGCACGGACCATCTCGCCGATGGCATCGTCATCACGCCGTCGCACAATCCCCCAGAAGATGGCGGCTTCAAATACAATCCGCCGAACGGCGGCCCAGCCGATACCGATGTCACCAAGTGGGTGCAGGATCGAGCCAACGCCCTGCTCCGAGCCGGAAACAAGAATGTAAAGCGGGTGCCCTACACCCAGGCCATCACGGCGGCCACCACTCGGCAACAGGATTACGCCCCCGCGTACATCGCCGATCTGCGACACGTTCTCGACATGGACGCGATTCGCGCCGCTAAACTCGCACTCGGTGTCGATCCGCTCGGTGGGGCCACGGTCCATTACTGGCATCGCATCGCCGAAACGTATGGCCTCGATCTCACGGTCGTCAACCCGGCGGTTGATCCGACGTTCGCCTTCATGACGGTCGATCACGATGGCAAGATTCGGATGGATTGTTCGAGCCCCTATGCGATGGCCAGCCTCGTCGGGTTGAAGGATCGGTTCGCCGTGGCGTGTGCGTGCGACCCGGATTCCGACCGGCATGGCATCGTCACGCCGTCCGTGGGGTTGATGAACCCGAATCATTATCTCGCTGTGGCGATTCGGTATCTGCTCACGCACCGGCCCGGCTGGCCCACCACCGCCGCTGTCGGCAAGACGCTCGTGAGCAGCAGCCTGATTGATCGCGTCGTCGGCAGCCTCGGGCGGACGCTGCGGGAAGTGCCGGTCGGCTTCAAATGGTTCGCGCCGGGGCTGTTTGATGGCTCGGTCTGCTTCGGCGGCGAGGAAAGCGCCGGGGCCAGCTTCCTCCGCCGGGATGGCACCGTCTGGACGACCGATAAGGATGGGCCGATCCTCGGTCTGCTGGCGGCGGAGATCACGGCCGTCACGGGCCGCGATCCGGGGCAGCATTATCAGGAATTGACGGCCCAGTTCGGCACGCCGTTCTACACACGCATTGATGCCCCGGCGACCCCGGAACAGAAGGCGCAACTCGGCAAACTGTCCCCCGAAGCCGTGACCGCGTCCACCCTGGCGGGCGAGCCGATCACCGCGAAACTCACGCAAGCCCCCGGCAACGGAGCCGCTATCGGCGGGTTGAAGGTCACCAGCGCGAACGGTTGGTTCGCCGCTCGACCATCCGGGACGGAGAATATCTACAAGATTTATGCTGAGAGCTTTTGCGACGCGGCCCATCTGGATCGCATCATCGCCGAGGCTCAGGAAATCGTCACGGCAGCGTTGCAATAATTCCTGACTCGGAGTAACCCATGACCCCGCTGACCCCGTTGACCGCATTGCCCGCCTGGAAGGCACTCGGAGAGCATTTTGCCCAGGTTCGCGGCTTACACCTGCGTGACCTGTTCGCCGCGGACCCTGGCCGGGCAGGCCGGTTCTCCCGTGAGGCCGTCGGGTTATTCCTCGATTATTCCAAGCATCGGATCACCGACGAAACGATAACGCTCCTGGTCCGACTCGCCGAGGAATCCGGGCTGCGGGATCGAATCGACGCGATGTTCCGAGGTGAGAAAATCAACATCACCGAGAATCGCGCGGTGCTGCACACGGCGTTGCGGGCTCCGCGCGATGCGGTCATCACCGTCGACGGTCAGAACGTCGTCCCAGAAGTTCACGCGGTTCTCGACCGGATGGCCGCGTTCAGCGACCGCATCCGTTCGGGTGACTGGAAAGGGCACACCGGCCAGCGGATCCGCAATATCGTCAACATCGGCATCGGCGGCTCAGACCTCGGGCCGGTGATGGCCTACGAAGCCTTGCGGCATTATTCCGAACGCTCGCTGACGTTCCGGTTCGTCTCGAATGTCGATGGAACCGACTTTGCCGAGGCCACGCACGATCTGAACCCGGCTGAGACGCTGTTCATCGTGTCGAGCAAGACCTTCACCACGCTGGAAACGATGACGAACGCGGCCACGGCCCGGAACTGGCTGCTGGCCCAACTCACCGACCCCGCCGCCGTCGCTCGGCATTTCGTCGCCGTTTCCACCAACGCCCAGGCGGTCGCCGCGTTCGGCATCGACACGGCAAATATGTTCGGCTTCTGGGACTGGGTCGGCGGCCGGTACTCGATGGATTCCGCCATCGGCCTGAGTACGATGCTCGCGGTCGGCCCGGAGGGGTTTCGCCGGATGCTGGCGGGCTTCCACGAAATGGACGAGCATTTCCGCACGGCCCCGTTCGCGGAGAATCTGCCCGTCATCATGGGCTTGTTGAACATCTGGTACACGAACTTCTTCGGTTCCGAAACCGTCGCGGTGCTGCCATACGATCAGTACCTGAAGCGGTTCCCGGCGTATTTGCAGCAACTCACGATGGAATCGAACGGCAAACGGGTGACGCTCGATGGCCGGGCCGTGACCTACCAAACTGGGGCGATCTTCTGGGGGGAACCGGGGACAAACGGCCAGCACTCGTTCTACCAGCTGATCCATCAGGGCACGAAACTGATTCCCTGCGATTTCCTCGGCTTCCTGCACACGCTCAACCCGCTATCGAATCATCATGATATTCTGATGGCCAATCTGTTCGCGCAGACGGAAGCACTCGCGTTCGGCAAGACCACCGCCGAAGTACAAGCCGAAGGCACACCGGACTGGCTCGTCCCACACCGCGAGTTCGACGGCAACCGCCCCTCCTCGACGCTGTTGGCGGATCGGCTCACGCCAGAAGTTCTCGGGAAACTGGTGGCGCTGTACGAACACAGCGTCTTCACGCAGGGAGTCATCTGGCAGGTCGGCTCGTTCGACCAATGGGGTGTCGAACTGGGGAAGAAACTGGCGATGCGGATTCTCCCGGAACTGACCGACTCCACCGGCTCGCTCACGCACGACAGTTCCACGAACGCCCTGATTCAACGCTACCGTCAGGCGCGGTAGGAACAACACACACGGTCGCAGCATTGGGCACGGACCCGATTCGGAACCGATTCAGTGCCCACCCGCCATCAAGGGTACACTGGATCGGGTCGGTTGTGCCGGATGAGTCCGCCCCGGTCGATTGTGAACCGGGTGGAGCGGATAATCCGCCCGTGGCGGTTGACTCACGATGAACCGGGCCACGAAGACAAAGTGAATGAACGATCCACCCATAATCAGAATATGTAACATCTCGTGCGGGCCGAGATACCCAGGAATCAGCGTCGGCCAGCGTGCCACTTCAAAAATGGCACCACTGACGAACAGGGTGCCGAACGTGATGACCCAACCGTACCCCTTCCAATGCATCACTCGGCCATATACCCGCAACGGCACCATGCCGGATAGCCCCATCCCCAAATAAATCCCCACCAGGAGCGGGTGCGGCAACCGTGGCAGGCACCATAACGAAAAGATGCCCAAGACCGCAAACCCCGACATCAACGCGACGCACCACCGCCGCCAACCGTGCGGCAAGATGTAGACCATAATCACCAGATTCGACAGGGCGATGAGCAGAAAGATCGCGGATTTGTCCAAGCGTTGAAAGAACCAGAACACCGCCACCGCGTGATCGCGGGTTTCCGAGAGGAGCCCCTGCGTGAGATCAATGTATACCAATCCGTGAAACACTCCGCTCGCCAGATACAGGAACACCATGCTGAAACCGTACCCGATGGCGACCCGGCGGAAGCGACCGTGTCCACGGGTTTGCCAACTCAGGAACAGCGTGGCGAACACGGACCACAACGCCATCAGGAGGTGTGTCAACGAACTGATCAGATCCCGCTGGTCCATTTCCGTTACCTCATCCTCCGTCAATCGGTTCTACCCATAATACCCAAATAACCCAAGCTATTTGTGTTCGTCTCTGGTCATCGCAACATTTCTATCCATCATCGTGTACACAATACCGTTACACTCCCTACAACAGGGCGTTGACCGTGGTGGTTCTTCCTGGGAAACTCAGAGTCCACGACTTCCCCAACCCTCCCCCGGAGGCTCTCATGCTCCGCCGACTGTTGACCGTTGCCGGGCTTCTCGTTGTGTGCGGAATCCTGTCCGCGCAAGTTCCCGATCCGATTCAGGTCTTCAAGGGCCACACGGAACCCGTCTATGCGGTCGCGTTCAGCCCGGACGGTAGCATGGCGGCAACCGGCAGTTTCGACAAGACCATTAAGCTCTGGGATACGAAGACTGGCCAAGTGCTGCGGACCCTCGGCGGGCGGAGCGGCCATCAGAATCAGGTGCTGAGCGTCGCCTTCTCCCCGGATGGAACCTTGCTGGCTTCCGGCGGAGCGGACAATCAGGCCAAAATCTGGCGGGTTCCGGCTCCGACTCCCACGGCAACGCTCACCGTACCTGTCGCCGCCTCGACGGTCGCCGTGACGACGGATGGCAAAACTTATGCCGTGGGCGGCAGTGATGGGACCATTCAGCTGTTCACGGCTACCGACAACAAGCCCAGTGCAAAACTGACCGGCCACGCCGGAGCCGTGACCGGGTTGACGTTCACGCCGGGCGGGCAGCAACTTCTCTCGGTCGGCGCGGATCGCATCTTGCGCTATTGGAACGTCGCCCAAGCGAAACTGCTGGCGGAAGTGGGTGTCTCCGAGGCCGCCATCTCGGGGCTGGCCGTGTCCCCGAACGGGGCCATCTTCACCAGTTCCGCCGATGGGGAATTGCAGTTCTGGCCCGCGCAACTGCCGAACCCACCGGGCAAGCCCGCGCCGCCGCTCCCGGCCCCGCTGGTTGCTCTGGCTCTGTCGCGGGATGGGAACCACTTGCTCACCGCGACCACCGACAAGGGCGTGCAACTCTCCCGCCTGACCGATGGGCAACGGCCACTTCATTGGGACAAACTCCCTGCCGAGGTGCAGTCCGTGGCCCAGTCCGGGAATGCCCAGGCGTTCGCCGCTGGTTTGAAGGATGGAAAGCTCCTCATCTGGAACAACGATGGAAAACTCCGGGCGACGGTTTCCGCTCACACTGGGCCGATTGTCGCGGTCGAATTCTTGAGCAACGATCAGCTCCAAACCGCCGGGGCTGATGGGTTCGTGCGGGTCTGGCGGGTGCCGACAGCCGGGTTCCCCAAAGAAGCCCCCGCCCCCAAGCCGGAACGCGAGTACCAGACTCCGACCCGTTCCGCCATGACGACGGGAGCGACTATCGCCATCGCCGCCAGCGCTGCCGGGAAATTCGTGACCGCCGAAACCGATCAATCGGTCAAATTGTGGGAAACCGACCCGCAGAAACCGGCGAAGAAACTGGGCACGCTGCCCACGGCGGTCACCCGAGTCGCCGTCACGGGCGATGCCAGCCTCACCGCCGCCGCATCGGGGAAGATTGTCAAAGTCTGGAACAACAGTGATGGAAAAGAAATCCCGGTTCCCCCGCTGCCCGCGGATGTGTCCGCTCTGGATTTCAGCTTCGATCGCACGAAACTCGTCATCGGTTTGGTGAATCACACGGCGTGGGTCATCGACCTGAAAAAAGGGGAACGGCTTCAGTTCGCCGTGCATCCTGGCCCTGCCACCGGCTCGCCGGTTCCCCCGGTGACGGCGGTGGCGTTCCACCCGAACGGGCAATGGTTCTTCACCGCCAGTGCGGACAACACAGTCGCTCTCCATCCCTTGCTGATGCAGCGCCGCATTGTGGACCCCACCCGGATCGGCACCGCCTTGGCCATCATGCAAAATGGGTCACGACTGCTCACCGGCCACACGGGGAACAACCTCACGTTCTGGAATACGGGGAACGGCAACGTCGATAAGACCGTTGAGGTCGCCGGTCCCATCACGGCCATCGCGGCGGCGAAGAACAATCAGCTCATCGCCGTGGCCCACGGGGCCGAGCCGAAAATCAGCATCCTCAACCCAAACGATGGCCAGGTCATCGGGTCGTTCTCCATCGGGGCCAACGGGGTGAAGGTAACCGAACTCCTGTTCCACCCCAGTAATCTCGCGGTCATCGGCCTGCTCTCGGACCAACGCGCGATCGCCTGGAATCTGGACTTCGACCCGAATCAACCGCTACCGCCAGAGTTCGGCCAACCGATTCAGACCTACGCCCATGCCACCCCCACCCACGGCTTGGCGGTCACGAATGATGGCAATTCCGTGCTGACCGCGTCCGATGACAAACAGTGCCGTATCTGGTCCTTCGCGCCGATTCAGCCTCTCAAATCGCTCACGCATCCGAATTTGGTGGATGCCGTCGCTTTTGACCATACCAGCAAGCAATTGGCAACGGGTTGCCACGATGGCCAACTGCGGATCTGGGACGTGGAAAAAGGACAGGCCACCAAGACCATCGCCGCCCACACGCAACCGCAACCCGGCGCGATCTACTGCCTGGCCTGGTCGCCGAACGACTCTCAGATCGTGACGGGCAGTTTCGATCATGCGCTGAAACTCTGGGACGTGGCCAGTGCGAAACTGGTGCGGGAAACAAAGCCCGCCATCGACCGTTACCCGCCCGAACCGACCGTGGGGCAGACAGCTCCCGCGATTCTCGGCAGCCTGGGCGGCGGCTATCTGAACGCACCGCCCAGTATCGGCCACCGGGATCAGGTGTTCGGGGTCGCGGTCGATTCCGCGGGGAAACATCTTGCCAGTTGTTCGAGTGACCGCACGGCGATTGTGTGGAACTTCACCACGGGGGAACCAGAACATCTGTTGGCGAACCCCAAGATGCCGACCCCACCGCCCGGATTGCCGCGAGCCACCCATCCCGGTTTCGTGAACGCGGCGCAGTTCACCCCCGATGGTCAACGTCTCGTCACGGTGGGACCGGCACCGCGTGGGGCTGGGTATCTGGCGGTCTGGTCCGTCGCGGATGGGAAGCTCATCGCGGGGCTGGAATTGCCGCACGGCCCGGTTCATGCGTTGGCCGTCCGCCCGGATGGGGCCGCGATTCTGCTCGGGTTCGGCATCCGTTCCCGGCTCCAGACCGAGTGCGATGCCGTGATTCTACCGTTGCCCAAGTGAGGGCTCTTGCCGGGCGGCCTGTCGCTCGGCGTATAATCCTCCGCTTGGTCCGCGCTCCCCCGCCACCAACCGAATCGGGGTTGCGGCCAGGGCCGTTCTTGGACCACACTAACGGCAGCCCCACAGGGGCCGATAACCTCAACCCCCGATTCTCCGAGGTGTAGGATGCACCGTTATTTCTGCTGTCTTCTGGCCCTGACGGTCACGCTGCCCGCGTTCGCACAAGAAACCGTGGGTGTAGAGGGGTCCGCGGTGCGGTTCCCCACCCGTGTCACTTTGCCTGTTGCGGGTAAGCCCGTGGCTCTGAATTTGACCGGCACCGCTCTGCGCACGAAGCTCATTTTCAAAGTCTACGCCATGGGGAGCTTCCTGCAGGAAGACATCAAAGCCACCACGGCTGATGAGGTAGCCCAGGCCAAGGCCGCGAAAATGTTTTACCTCGTCATGGAACGGGAAGTCAGCGTGCGGGACTTTACCGATGCCATCAAATCCGCGATCGGCGGTTCGCAGGATGCCAGCCAGTTCAACGGCGACTTTGCCCAGATCAGCACGGCCTTGGGCAACAAACCACTCCGCAAAGGCGACCACATCATGCTGCTCGCCGCTCCGAATGGGGAA
Organism: Bacteroidales bacterium; assembly: GCA_026931725.1. Classification (GTDB taxonomy): domain Bacteria; phylum Planctomycetota; class Planctomycetia; order Gemmatales; family Gemmataceae; genus JAIXLE01. The sequence goes on along the minus strand of JAIXLE010000059.1, from coordinate 86,049 downwards.
CTCAAAGTCTCGATCATCAATCGGGTCGATCTGACCATCAAGAACGCGGCATTCACCCAGGCGGTGTGGAATGCGTACCTCGGAACCCAGCCGGTTCACGCGGGGATCAAGGCCGGGCTTGTATCACGGTTGGGCAAGTAGAAGCAACGGCTGCACGGCGGTTGCACGGATGGCCGGGGTGATGCCGGGTCCGATCAGCAACCGCTCGGCCAACTGCGGAAGCTGGGCCGGGCGGAGAGACGCTCTTTCCCGCAGGACTTCCAGCAGAGCCGCGTTGATGCGGTCGATTGCGGGGCGAATTTCCGTTCGCAAATCCGGCACCGTGCGGAACGGTTCCTGTTGGGTCATCCGCCAGCGGCGAAACTCCTCTTCTTGCAACTGCTTCGCCGCATCGAACTGAGCCGAGAAGAAGCGTTCCACACAATCGGAATCAAGCCCCTGTTCCTGAGCCTGTTGCCGGAGTTGGGCCAGTAGTGCGCGTTCCCGGATGGGGTCTGTGATCGGGGCTTGATGATTCCACTTCCAACGGGCGACCGCCGGCATCACCGCCAGTCTGTCTCGCATCAGCGTGAGAATTCGCCGTTCCGGTGGTGTGCCCCGTTCCACGGGAGCCAGTGCCCATCCACTGAGCGCCAACCCGGCCAACAAGGCCATCAGCACAGCCCGGCTTGGTGTCCGCGGATCACGATTCATGAAAAGCTCGGTGATGTCCGGGTCAAGGTGCGTCTGGGTCCGAGTCGCTGGAGTCATCCTCGGCATCGTCCGGGGAATCATGCCCATGCCGCAACTGGACCTGGTAGGCGAGCTGTTCGAGTTGAATCGCCAGATCGACATTGACCACTTGTACGGAAGACGGCGTTTGCAGCAGCACCGGGGCGAAGTTCAATAATCCGCGCACACCAGCCGCAACCAGTTGATCCGCAACGCATTGGGCAGGTTCGGATGGCAACGTCAACACCGCGATTTCCGGGGCGAGTTGGGGAATCCGTTCTGGAATCGCCGCGATCGGTTCGACCGGCAACCCTTCGATGATCTGGCCAATCTTGGTCGCATCCGTGTCGAACAAACCGACGATCAGAAACCCCTGATTGCGGAAGCCCTGATAGCGCAGCAAAGCCCGCGCGAGGTTCCCGACCCCGACGATGACGGCCCGCCAGTTCCGGTCGATGCCGAGGGTATGCCGAATCGCCTGGGCGAGTCCGGCCGCGTCGTAGCCGATGCCGCGCTGCCCGAGGTGCCCCAACGCCGCCAGATCACGCCGAACCTGGGCCGCGCTCACGCCGACCGCTCCGGCCAGTTCCACACTGGACACGGTTCCGCCGGAACGGGCTTCTGTACCCAGGCAACGCAGATACTGACTGAGCCGATGCGCTGATGCGCGTGAGAACCGCGTATCCGGTTCTGGCCGCTGTTCCTCCGTCACACCTGCTCCTCAACGTCATCGACGATGGCCACGGAGGGTTCACACCAGTATGCTCGAACAACCCGTACAGTGAAACTATGTATCAACTCCGTTCTGGTCAATCCACTTACGGGCGGTTCGACCAACGAATCGGAATGCGCACTTCCGCATGGGCCGGTTCGGTGAACGTCACCCGAATCATGGCTTCCCCGGCTGTCCCAGCGGTTTCCCCGGCTTCCCCGGAGAACGTCGCGGGCAGGGTCACACGCAGCGTGGCGACCGGACCACCCGGAGAGGCCCATTTCGTCGTGATGGCCGGGTGTGAGGACTCGACCGCTTGAATCCGTACCGGCTGCCCACCGGCGCGGAACTGCACCAACCGCGATGCGGGCACACCCGATGCCAACACCAGTTCCACTTGTGCCGGGGAAGCGGTCACGCCGTGCGCGGCTCGACGATGCACCGTGACCGGCACCCGCAGTTCCGGGCACGCGGGGTCATTCGTCGTCAGAACCACGGTTTCCTGAGTATCACCGACCGGCATCGACGCGGCCAACGCGAGCGCCAACGCCTGGTGATGCTCCCCCTCTTCCGTGCGCGTTTCGCCCAAAGTCGCGGTCAAATGGGGGGAAGTGGTCCGGGCATGAGTCACGGTCAATGGCCGATCCCGGCGATCCGTGACGATCAAGGTTTGCTGGGCGGCTCCCGTGGTGGAAAACGCCACCGCGGGCGGGGTCACGCTGATTTCTCGCACGAGCTTGGCCACAACCGTCAGATCGAGTTTGTATTCGACCATCTCCGGTTCCGGCTCTCCGGCCCTGGGTTCGAGCCGATACCGCACGCTGACCCGCCAGGTATTTGGCCCTTCCGGCTGGGTGAGGGTGTTGACGGCGACCCGTAACTCGGTCGATTCCCCCGGTGCCAGCCGTTCCTGACCGAGATCACGGCGCAGGCAACCGCACATCAGGCCGGTGATGTGAATAGCCCGGTCCCGGAGCGGGTTCGTCAGTTGGAAGGATTGCACCAGTGGCGGCCCGCTGCGGACTTCCCCCACGTCGGCAACCGGCGTGGGACAGGTGAGCGCAGGGGGCACGGCGCATACGATGGAAAGAAAGAGTGTCATCATGCCGGTTCTGTACCCACACCGGCCCTGGCCAGCAACCCCGAATGGGTTCATGAACGTCACCATCCAGCGGTTCGACCCCCGCGAACGCAGCAGCACCCCGTTCCCCGATCGCGTGCGGATACTCGAACTGGAACTGACTCCCGCACTGGCGGAATGGGCCGAAACGCAAGCGGTCCTGACACCGGACGAGATCGCCCGTGCCGATCGGTACGCCATCGAGCGACCCCGTCAGCAGTTCCTCACGGTTCGCACGGTGCTGCGTCTGGTGTTGGGGGCACGGCTCGGGCTGGCCCCGCAAGCCGTGCCACTGAGCGTCACCCCGGATGGGAAGCCGTACTTGCGGGACGGAGCCGATTTTCATTTCAACGTCTCCCACACGGACGGACTCGGTCTGATCGTGACGGCTCCGGTGCCCGTCGGGATCGACGCGGAACCGCTGCGACCGATGCCCTCCGCGGATGGGTTAGTCGAACGGTTCTTCGCGCTGGCCGAGCGGGTACAGTATCGGCAACTGCCGGTGGAGCAGAAATTGCCGGGGTTCTTCAAGGGCTGGGTCTGCAAGGAAGCGTTGTTGAAGGGAGTCGGCTGCGGGGCACGCGGGCTGGAACATTGCGTGATGGACATGGACCCACAGACACCGGCTCGCGTGCTAGGACTCACAGGCTGCGCTGCGGCGATGGGGCCGCACTGGTCGCTCCAGGTCTGGCAGCCCACCGAGCGGCACCTCGCCGCGCTGGCGCTGCAAGACCACGAATGCATTTCGGAAAACCGGGGACTGCCGTCCCCGGTTGTGTGCCCCCATTCACCGGAGGAAAGGGAAACCTCACGCGGGGCCGATCAGGTTGCGTAGCGTCTGGATGTGCCGGGGCACCGCAACGTGGGGGTCTTCGGCGGCTTCGTACTCCAGCGCGATGTAACCGTGGTAGTTCGCATCGCGGATGATCTGAATCACCCGTTTGAGGTCCGCGTCTTCCTTCTTGTTGTGCGGAGCCACCTCGGTTTTCACCTGCACCGTGACACCGTAAGGGGCAATCTTGGCGATGTCCGCGTAGGGGTCGGCGGTGTGGAAGTTGCCCGTGTCGATGTTGACCCCGAGGGCGCGGGACTGTACGGGTTTGACCAGGGCGAGCAATTGTTCGGGTGTCGAGGTGATGCCGCCGTGGTTTTCCAGAGCCAGCAGCACGCCGCGTTTCTCGGCATGGGCGCAGCATTCTTCCAGAGCCGCCACGACACGCTTCTGGGCGATGGCCAGGGTGTCGCCCTTCGGGATGACTCCGGCAAAGATCCGCACGGCTGGGGCTCCGAGGAACGCGGCCCGGTCGGTCCAAGTCTTGACATGCTCAATGTCCGCCTGCCGTTTCTTCTCATCCGCGACGCAGAAGTCGCTCCGCACCGGCACCCCGGAGATGGCCAGTTTCTTCGCGTCGCAGGCTTTCTTCAACTTCTTCAGGTATTCATCCGATGTTTCGGCAAAATAGTACGATGTGAGTTCGACCGCATCGAGCGGCAATTTCCCAGCCAATTCGATGAAATCGAACAGCGTCATTTTCGGCGACTTCAAGTTCAACTGCCGGTGGAAGCTGTACGCAGCGAGGCTGAGTTTCAGCTTCGGGGCACCGGCGGGCCGCTGGATCGGTTCGATGGCCCAGGTTGAACCCGCACCGAAGCCGATGGCCGCGGACGCGGCAAGGAACTGTCGACGATTCGGAATCATTTTTCTCCCTCGATCAGGTACACGGCCACGGATGCCGCCTCACGGACGGACTGGGTTTTGTCAAACTTCAACCGTTTCAGGATCGGGAGCAACGCCCGTGCCTCTTCCTTGTACGCGCCGATGGCTTGAATGACGGCGGTACGGGCTTCGGGGTTGTCGTCGTTCAACGCGGAGAGAAGCGCTTTGTAATACAGTTTGCGATCGAGTGTCAGATTGGGTGCGAGCGTCACGGCTTGGGTGCGGGCGGCGCTGCCACGCGCAGCCGGGTTGTAGGCAATCGTTTGAATGAACGCATCGGCGACTTCTGGCTTGTCCGCGTAGTGGTCCGCCATCAGGGTCAGATACTGGGGGAGCAGGACGGATTCCCCCCGTGAGCGTACCCGCTCCATCGTGAATGTGCGTAGGAAGACCGGAAAGAACGATTTCAGCTCGGCTTCCGTGAACTCACCCACTTGGGTCAGGGCTTCCGTGCGTGTCTCCGTCGATTCGTCCAAAAGCAGCGATAACAGCGGTTTGTGGACTTTGGGGTTGACCTTCTCCAACGTGGCCAGCGCCGCATTCTGGAACTTGGGGCTGAGCTTGGGCGTGGTCAGGAAATCGAGCAAAGCCGGTGTCGCGGTTCGTCCCGCTTCACCGAGTTTGGCGACTTTCTCCAGGGCATCGAGTCGGCGGCGGGCATCGAAGTTCTTGAACTGTTTGATGAGCTTGGTCAATTCGGGAGACGGCTTTTCCATCTCGCCATCATCCTGACCTGGAGCCAATCCCCAAGTCAGGACGAGCGAACAACCGGCGAGCAGAAGGGAACGGAGCATGCCGGATACCTCGGGAAGCGTCCATCCGGCGAAGGTTTTCGGCACGGACGGACGCGGGATGGCAGGCAGCGTTACTTGGTCAGCAACTGGCGCAACACATACTGTAGGATGCCGCCATGTTGATAGTAAAGCACTTCCTGCGGCGTGTCGATCCGACAAACCACGGAGAATGTGACGGTGGACCCATCCGCACGGGCAGCCCGGACGGTCAGTTCCTTGCTGGAAGCAAAGTTGGTGGCGAGGCCCGGAACCAACCCTTCAATGGTGAAGACTTCTTCCCCGGTCAGTCCGAGGCTGGCGGCGGATTCTCCGGGGCGGAACTGGAGCGGCACCACGCCCATCCCGACGAGGTTGCTCCGGTGAATCCGTTCGTAGCTCTCGGCGATGACGGCCCGCACGCCGAGGAGGTTCGTCCCCTTCGCGGCCCAGTCCCGGCTGGAACCGGAGCCATACTCCTTCCCACCGAGGATAATCAACGGCACGCCTTCGGCCTTGTACTGCATCGCGGCATCGAAGATCGACATTTGCTGACCATCGGGCAGATGCCGGGTCACGCCGCCTTCCACGCCGGGCACGAGCAGATTCTTCAACCGCACGTTGGCGAAGGTGCCCCGCATCATGACTTCATGATGACCGCGGCGGGCACCGTACTGGTTGAAGTCTTTGGGTTCGACCCCGCGTGAGATCAAGTAATCCCCGGCGGGGCCGTTCTTCTTGATGCTGCCAGCCGGGCTGATGTGGTCGGTGGTGATGCTGTCGCCGAGGTAAGCCAGGACACGGGCACCGGCAATCTCCGTGACGGGCGGCGGAGCCACGGTCATCCCATCGAAGTACGGCGGGTTGGCAATGTAAGTCGAAGCGGGATCCCAGGAATAGAGCTGCCCCGTGGGCACGGAGAGCGCCTTCCAGTTGTCATCACCCTCGAAGACTTTGCCATAAATCCGTTGGTAGGATTCTTTCTTGATGGATTGATCAATGACGGCTTGAATTTCCGCACGGGTCGGCCAGATGTCCTTGAGGAAGACGGGTTGGCCATCTTTCCCCGTGCCGACGGGTTCGACATTCCAGTCGATGTCGGCACGTCCGGCGAGAGCATAGGCCACGACCAACGGCGGGGAAGCCAGGTAGTTCGCCCGTACATCCGGGTGAACACGGCCTTCAAAGTTCCGGTTCCCGCTCAGCACGGCGGAGACGACCAAGCCATTGCTGTTGATGGCATGGCCGATGGCCTCCGGGAGCGGGCCGCTGTTGCCGATGCAAGTCGTGCAACCGTAGCCGACCACATGGAACCGCAATCGTTCCAGGTAAGGCAGCAAGCCGCTATCGGTGTAGTAATCGGTGACGACCTTGGACCCCGGAGCGAGGCTGGTTTTCACCCACGGTTGAGTGGTAAGCCCTTTTTCCACCGCCTTCTTCGCCAGAATGCCGGCGGCAATCATGACGGAGGGGTTCGAGGTATTCGTGCAACTCGTAATCGCGGCGATGACGACCGAACCATCGCTCAGGGCGGCGGCGGCGAGGTCGGGTTCGGTGGTCATCGGCGTGTCGGGGAAGCCATCACTCAGCGGGAGTGCCGTGGAAGCGGAGGTCGGTTTCGGCTTGGCGGCGGCTTTCAGTTTCGGCAGAGCCGCGTGGAAGGCGGTCTTCATGTCGGCGAGGCGGATACGGTCTTGGGGTCGACTCGGCCCAGCCAGACTCGGCTCCACGGTCGACAGATCGAGCGTCAGGGTATCGGTATACTCGGCGGCCGGGGTGTCCGCGGTGTGGAACATCCCCTGTTCCTTGCAGTACGCCTCCACGAGTTTGACCTGTTCTTCACTGCGGCCAGTCTGACGGAGGTAACGCAGCGTTTCGGCATCGACCGGGAAGATGCCACAGGTCGCACCATATTCCGGGGCCATGTTGCCGATGGTGCTGCGATCCGCGAGGGACAGTTCCGCCAGCCCGTCTCCGAAGAATTCGACGAACTTGCCGACAACCCCTTTCTTGCGAAGCATCTCGGTGATGGTGAGAACCAAGTCAGTCGCGGTGGCCCCTTGGGCGAGCTTGCCGGTCAGTTGGAAGCCGATGACTTGCGGAATCAACATGCTGACGGGCTGCCCCAGCATGGCCGCTTCGGCTTCGATGCCGCCGACCCCCCAGCCGAGTACGCCCAGGCCATTCACCATCGTCGTATGGCTATCGGTTCCGACGAGCGTATCCGGGTAGGCCAGATTGTTCGGATCGACGAACACGACCCGTGCCAGGAACTCGATGTTGACCTGATGCACGATCCCCGTTTCCGGCGGCACGACTTTGAAGTTGTTGAACGCCTGGGAACCCCAACGGAGGAAGACATATCGTTCCTGATTCCGTTGATATTCGAGCCGGGTATTGTTGGCGAACGCCTGGGAGTTGCCGTAATCATCGACCTGTACGGAGTGGTCGATGACGAGTTCGCAGGGCACTTGCGGGTTGATCTTCGTGGGGTCGCCGCCGAGTCGTTTGATCCCGTCCCGCATGGCGGCGAGATCGACGACGCAGGGAACGCCGGTGAAGTCTTGCAGCAGCACCCGCGCCGGGGTGTAGGCGATTTCGGTATCCGGTTCGGCTTTGGGGCTCCACTGCGCCAGTGCCCGAATATCGGACTCACTCACGGAAAGCCCGTTCTCGTTCCGCAGCAGGTTTTCGAGCAGCACCTTCAGAGAGAAGGGGAGCTTACGCGCAGATGGAATCACCGCTTCAACAGCAGACAATCGGTAGAGTCCGTATGTTTTGCCGCCAACGGTCATGGTGGACTTGGCGTCGAAACTGTTCGACATCGTGGCTTCCCTTCGGAATGGCTCGCGTGGTGGGTTTCTTCGGTATATTGTCTGAGTCCAGGGGATCGACGGCAAGGAAGCCGACCACGCAATGCCGAATCGTGAGCGATGTCACGGATAGTCGTGGAACCGATCCGATCCCCAATAGGCCCACAAACCCACAGCGTATACACCGATGTCCTCACCGTTCCGCCTTGCTTTTCTGGGTGTCGATCATCCCCACGGGGCCGGGTGGCGGGATCTGCTGCCGCAGGTTGGGTTGCCGGTGGAACTGTCGGCCTTCGTGCCTTCTTTTGACGGAGCCGTCACGAGCCTGGAGGAGAAGTACGCCCATTTGCCCCGGTATGGCACCGTCGCGGAGTTGATTCAACGTCATCCATTTGATGGGGCGATCGTTTGTTTGCCAAACACGGAAACCCCTGCGGTTGTGGAGCAACTGGCACGGGCCGGGAAGCATCTCCTGGTCGAGAAGCCCGGCGCGGAATCGGCGGCGGCGTTCCAGACGGCGGCCGAAGCGGTGCGGACCTGTGGGGTCGCGTTTCAAAGCGGGTATCTTTGGCGCTACGACCCCGGCAGTGAACGACTCCGAACGATGATCGCGGATGGCCGGTTCGGGCAACTCATCAGCCTGGAAGCGGGGTTATTCACCAGCGATGTTCACCGCCGCGGGCCGACACATTATCTGTTCGACCCGCAACGCACGGGCCGGGGCGGCTTCTTCAACTGGCTCATGTGCCATTTCGTCGATCTGATCGGCTATCTGATTCCCGAACCGATTGTCCGCGTCACGGCACGGGTGGGGCGATTTGGCAGCACACCCGTTGCGGTGGATGATGGCGGCACGGCGATACTGGAACTGGCGAACGGTGCCTTGGTCACGCTGACGGGCGGGTACTGGCTGCCCCGCTGGACCGGCGAAAGCCACTGGTGCATCCGCGGGAGCGAACGCTGGGTCCGCTGGGATCCGAACAAACCCGGCACGGGCGGTGAGTTCCTCATTCGCGGCCCACAACCGCAGTTTCTGGCGATGAATGAAACCTTCACGTTGCCGGAAGACAAGACCCCCGGTTACGGTGGGATGCGGGGTGTCCGTCTCCTCCGCGACTGGATCACCTGTGCCCAAACCGGCGAACCGTGCTGCCGGAACACGATCGAAACGACGATGGCGACCTTGCAGATCTTGGATCGCATCTATCAATCTTCCACGGAACAGCGGACGATCGGAAACGGCTGTAATTCCGATTAGTATCGGTCTTTATACGCGCTCGACGATCATGGCGACAGCGTTGCCGCCACCCAGGCAGAGGCTGGCCAGGCCATAGCGTTGTTGTCGCGCGTGCAGGGCGTGAACCAGTGTGACCAGCACGCGGGCTCCGCTGGCTCCGAGCGGGTGCCCGAGCGCCACCGCGCCACCGTGGACATTCACTTTCTCAGGGTCCAGCTGGAGTGCGTTTGTACAGGCCAGCATCTGTGCGGCGAAGGCTTCGTTGAGTTCCCACAAGTCGATCGCTTCCAATGGCAGATGGGCTTTGGCCAGGGCCGATCGTATCGCGGCAACCGGGGCCACGAAAATCTCTTTGGGCGGCACGCCGCTGACCGCGTAAGCCACGATCCGAGCCAGTGGCGGCGTGCCGAGTTGCCGCATCGCGGCTTCCGAGGCCACTACAACAGCAGCGGCTCCATCCGAAAGTTGTGAGGCGTTCCCCGCCGTGACGGTGCCGCCTTCTGGGCGGAACGCGGGGCGGAGCTTGGCGAGGCTCTCGGTGGTGGTGTCCGGGCGAATGCCGCCATCGTTTGCGACGGTGCGGGCTTTCGGACCACGGCCCACGGTGACGGGGACGATTTCCGCGGTGAACATGCCACGATCCCAGGCCGCCGCGGCTCGGCGATGGCTTTCCGCGGAGAAGGCATCCTGTTCGGCCCGGCCAATGCCACATCGGCTGGCGATATGCTCGGCGGCTTCCCCCATCCCCCAGTTCTCGAAGGCGCACCACAGGCCATCTTTCACCAGGGCATCGACGGTCGGTTGATCGCCGTACTTCATCCCTTTCCGGGCACCGGGAAGAAGGTACGGGGCGTTGCTCATGCTCTCCATGCCACCCGCGACGATGATGTCCGCATCTCCCGCTCGGATCGCCCCGGCGGCGAGCATCACGGCCCGCAACCCGGACCCGCAGACCATGTTCACCGTCAATGCCGACACCGTATCCGGCACGCCCGCGAGCAGGGCCACTTGCCGAGCGGGTGCCTGACCGATCCCCGCTTGCACGACATTCCCCATGAGGACTTCGTCCACCCGTTCCGGTGGGACATTGGCTCGCCGCAGTGCCTCCGCCACGGCGACGGACCCGAGCTGCGGGGCGGTCTGGTCCGCCAGATCACCTAAAAACTTCCCAATCGGCGTGCGGACGGCAGAAAGTAAGTACATGTGTGTTTCACCGATAAGAGCGGGACGGGAGCCAGGACCACAGCATGGGAACCGACTCACCGGGATGTTCCGATTCTGTGGTTCTCATTCTACCGCAACGCACGGCCATCGGAGACAGCACCCGGCCAGAGACAGCACCCGGAACAGGATGAACGACCCTCACGGCCACAGATTCCCGACATGCCCCGGCTTGACGGGCTCTTGCACAAGGTTGAAACTGATCCCGGTTGTTTTCCATCCCAGAGGCATGTTCTCGCCTTCTGGGGAAGGAAAAATCAAAAACAAAACGGATCACCCATGCAAACACATCGTTTGTTCCTGTTGGCAGCCGTGTGGACATCCATTGCGGCGAGCGGTTCCCCAGCGAACGACTCCGCGAAAAATCAGCCCGTGCGGTGGAACCTCTGGAATGGGCAGGCTCCCCAAGGTGATGGCACTTTTGAGAAAGTCGATGTGTTCATCACCGTCCACCGCCCGGAGAAGCCCAACGGCACGGCCATCGTCATCTGTCCGGGTGGCGGCTACGGACGGCTGGTAACCGGAGCCGAGGGGCACGGCATCGCGGCGTGGCTGAACCGACACGGCATCACCGGCGTGGTGCTGGAATATCGGCTACCGCGTGGCCGGCACATGGTCCCTTTGCTGGATGCGCAACGGGCTCTCCGCACGGTACGGGCTCATGCCCGCGATTGGGACATCGACCCAGCGAAAGTGGGCATCATCGGATTCTCGGCAGGGGGGCATCTGGCCTCCACAGCCGGGACACACTTCGACACCGGCCACCCGCAGGCCACAGACCCGGTGGAACGGATGAGTTGCCGCCCGGATTTCCAGATTCTGGTGTACCCCGTCATCTCGATGAGCCAAATCGGGCACGGCGGATCTCGGCTCAATTTGCTCGGTCAGCAACCCGATGAAAAGCTCATAAAACTGTTCTCGAACGAACAACAGGTGACGAACCAGACACCACCAGCATTCCTGACGCACGCCGCCGATGATAAAGTCGTCATCCCGGAGAACAGCCAGGCATTCGCGGCGGCCCTGACCGCCCACAAGATTCCCGTGGAGTATCAGAAACTGCCATCCGGGGGGCACGGCTTGAACGGGTACAAAGGGCCGATGTGGGATGTCTGGCAAACGCAATCGCTGAAGTGGCTCCGCCAAATGCGTTTTCTGCCCGCCGCCCCGGAACCGCAATAACCCAGTTCCGCAAACGGAACCGCGACAGGCTCATGCTTCCGAGCGAAACCGTTCCGCCAAAGAGGGTTTGACCGTTTCTCGGTCAGGATGCGTGCCTTCAGGGGATCAGCTCTCCATCAAAGCGGGCATCGCCAACACGAGGGAAATCGGATAGCATCCGAAAAGATCACTGTGCCGCGTATCAGGATTTTCCCGCGATGGCCAAAACCAAACCGCCAGCCCCCGCAACCGTAACTCCTTCTCCATCCACAGGTTATACCGTCGTGGCCCGGCGGTATCGGCCGCAGCAATTTTCTGACCTGATCGGCCAGGAACATGTGGCCGGGGCACTGACCAACGCGCTAGCCAGCGGGCGAATCGCTCATGCGTACCTGTTCACCGGGGCACGCGGGGTGGGGAAAACGTCCACCGCCCGGATTCTGGCCAAGGCGCTCAACTGCACGCGCGGCCCCACCACGACTCCCTGCGACCAGTGCGACTCGTGCCAAGCCATCGCCGCCGGGGAAGATGTCGATGTGGTCGAAATCGACGCGGCCAGCAACACCGGGGTCGACAACATCCGTGAACTGCGGCAAAACGTCGGTTTCCGACCGCAACGCGCCCGGTTCAAGATCTACATCATTGACGAAGTGCATATGCTCTCCAACTCCGCGTTCAACGCCCTGTTGAAGACGCTGGAAGAGCCGCCGCCCCACGTCAAATTCATCTTCGCCACGACCGAAGCGCAAAAAATCCCCATCACGATTCTGTCCCGCTGTCAGCGGTTCGACTTCGCCCACATCGGCCCACAAAAAGTGTTCGAGACGCTGCAACACATCGTCCGCAAGGAAGGACTCGCCGCCGAAGATGCCGCCCTCCGCATCGTGGCGAAACGGGCGGGCGGCTCAATGCGGGATGCGCAAACCCTGCTCGATCAACTCCTTGGAGCCACGGCATCCCAACTGACCGCCGAAGCGGTTCATGCCCTGCTCGGCACGGCTGGCGAGGAGTGGATCGACTCTCTGGCCACCGCGATTCTGGAACGCAACGGGGCCGAAGCCGTCCGACTCGTGGGCCAAGCGGCCGACCGCGGCTACCAACTCGGCGAACTGATCGACCAACTCATCGACTATTGGCGTGGCTTGATGTTGTTACAAGTGGCTGGCCCCGAAGCGGTGGAATTGTCCAATTTACCGGGTGACCGGGAAAAAATGTCCGCTCATGCGACCCATGTGGAACTGGATGCCGTACTGGCAGGATTGGATGTGCTGACGACCGCGAAAGCCCGGATGCGCAACAGCTCTCACATCCAAGTGCTAGCAGAAGTGGCAATCGTGCGGCTGACGCGGCTCAGTGAACTCCTCGCCGTCGGGGAGCTGCTAACATCCGTGGCAGCGGGCACCCCCATCACGCCCACAAGAACGGCACCGCCCGGCCCATCTCGCCCAGTTCCCAGGCTGTCTTCGGCACCGGAAACGCCCGAATCCTTAAAAAAAAACGGAACTCTGAGCCATAAGGCCACGCCTCAAGCTCAGACTCCCGAAGTTGCCGGGTCCGAAACGGTCGCACCGCCCGCCGTGACTCAGCCGATGGCACTGACAACCGACACCCTGGCCGTCGTCTGGGAGCGCATCTTGCAAGCCGTTGGGCCGATGCGAGGAAATCAGCTCCGTCAAGCCGAAAACCCTGCAATTATTGGGCCAAATGCTCTAGAAATTCGCTTTTCTCCCCGGTATAGTGCAGCATACGATGCCTGCTCCAGCGAAGCGAGTCTCGGTGTGATTCGCACCACGGTCAAAAAAGTGACCGGCACGGAATGGCAAGTCCGTGTGGTGCTGGATCGCCTCGAAGCGGCGGTTGTGGCGGCCCTCCCGCCCCGCCGTCGTCCAGCGGAACTGGGGCTGCTCAAAAAAGCGGCTGAGGCATTTGGACTCGACCCCGCGAACGAGTGGCGAGTCGATGAGGGGTTCGACCCCACAACCAGCTCGGCCACCTGGTCGAATTCCGATGCGGATTCCGACGAGGATGACGCGCCGGCCCCAGAATCTGATTCCGATCGGGATTAGGAGAGAGGTCATGTTCAAGGAACTTGGTTCCCTGATGAGCCTGATGAACAACAAGGGCAAGATTCAGGCGGAAATGGCCCAGTTTCAACAGAAAATCGCCCAGATCGTCGCCGAAGGCACCGCCGGGGCCGGGATGGTGACGGTGAAAGTGAACGGCCACCTCGAAATGATCGCGTGCCGCATCAGCGAGGAAGCCGCCGCCGATCGGGAGATGGTCGAAGATTTGATTGTCGGGGCAACCAATCAGGCGATGGCCAAAGTCCGCGAACTGCTAGCCGCGGAGTCGGCGAAGATGGCCGAAAACCTCGGACTGCCCGCGGGGATGATGGGCAACCTCCTCCCCGGAATGGGCGGCTAACCGCAAGGAACGTACCGTGGGTGAAGCCAACGGACCAATCGAACGTCTGTTAGAAACCCTGACGCAATTGCCCGGAATCGGGCCGAAAAGCGCGGAGCGGATCGCCCACTTCCTCATTAGCGGCGATCGCAAAGTGGCAGTGGAACTCGCGGAAGCGTTGCGGTGTGTGGTCGAACAGATTCGCCCGTGCCGGGAATGCTTCAACTTGACGGCCAGTGAACTCTGCGGCATCTGTGCAGACTCGCGGCGTGATGCCGGGCAAATCTGCGTCGTCGAAACACCGCGTGATGTGACTTTGTTTGAACGTGCGGGAAACTATCGCGGTTTGTATCACGTCCTCGGTGGCCGACTCGCCCCGCTCGAAGGGGTTGGGCCGGATCAATTAACCCTCAACCCGTTGGTACGGCGGGTGCATCGGGGCGGTGTCCGCGAGGTCATTCTCGCCACCAGCCCCACTCTGGAAGGCGACGGGACGGCGTTACTCGCCGGAAACCTGCTCGCTGGAACCGGGGTCAGCATCACGAAGCTGGCCCGAGGGCTCCCCGCCGGGGGCTCTCTCGAACTGGCCAACGCCCAGATTCTTGCCGATGCCCTGGCGGGCCGTCGAGAACTTTGAGCCGCGGGAAGGCGGGTTCGCCAAGACGGAGGGACCACAATGAGCGGAATGCGACTCGGCATGGACTTGTCAATGCGGCCGGAACTCAAGCAGTTCCTGGCACCCCGCATGATTCAGTCCATGGAAATCCTGCAACTCCCGGTCATGGCCCTGCAAGAGAAGATTCAGGCCGAATTGCAGGAAAACCCCTTCCTCGAAATTCAGGAAGCCCGTGCCAAATCCTCGGAAACGGCCTCTACCGAAGAGTTTAACCCCGATGCCCCTTTGAAGCACGATGACTCCGGCGACCTGGAATTCCACCGCCTCGAAGAACTCAACCGCGACTGGGAAGACCACTTCAACGAAGACCATCGCCCCAGCCGTCACAGCCTGGCCGAGCTTTCCGATAAGAAACTTGACGCGATGCAGAATGTCGCCAGTGCGCCAATCTCCTTGCAGGACCACCTGACCGAGCAACTCGCCTACATGGACCTCACCCCCGAGGAGTGGGAACTGTGCGCGTATCTCATCAGCCACCTGGACGATAACGGCTACCTGCTCGGCCATGACCGCGACCGCAATCGCCTCATCCCGATCACGCTTCAGGAACTCGCGGCCAACTTCCCCCAAGGCCCGGTGATTGTTGAAGACATCGAAGCCGCACTCATTGTCGTGCAATCGCTGGACCCTGCCGGGGTGGGAGCGCGCGATACAAAAGAGTGTCTGCTCCTCCAGGTGACCGACGACACCGCTCACAAAGACCTCGTGCGAACCCTGATCCGGGACCACCTCGAAGACATCGCCCACAACCGACTCCCGATCATTCAACGCAAGACCCACGCCGACATTCCGACGATTCAGGAAGCGATTGAGGAACTCCGCCGGTTCGACCCGAAGCCCGGCACCCGATTCGTTCCACAGAACAATCAGTACGTCGTCCCGGACATCATTGTCGAACGCACGGATTCCGATGATTTTGACATTCGTCTAACCGACGATTGGACACCGCCCGTCCGCATCAGCAAGCGGTACGTCGATCTGGCCAAGGACAAGAGCTACGACCCGAAGACCCGTGATTTCCTGAAGCAGAAATTCACTTCCGCTCATTGGCTCATCGACGCGATCGAACAGCGGCGGAACACGCTCATCAAGGTGACGCGGTCTATCATCCTGCACCAGCGGGCGTTCCTCGATCTGGGGCCGGATTACATTCAACCGTTGAAGATGGAAGAGATCGCCAAACAAGTCGGCGTGCATGTGACCACGGTGAGCCGGGCCGTCGATGATAAGTGGGTGCAGACCCCGCGCGGCGTGTTCCCCCTGAAACGGTTCTTCGGCGGCGGCACCAAGAACGAACAGACCGGCGAGAACGTCGCCTGGGAAACGATCAAACAAAAGCTCCTCGAAATCATCAGCAGCGAGGATAAAGCCCATCCGTTCTCGGATGAGGACATTGTCGAACGCTTCAAGCAAGCGGGTCTGACCATTGCCCGCCGCACCGTGACGAAGTACCGCGAAGCGCTGAAAATCCCTTCCTCTCGCCAACGGAAAGACTGGTCGCAGGCACGCTAACCTGAAGGTAGCCCAGAAATCCCGACCGCAGTGGGGCCACACGAAGGGGGCGCACCAGTTCCGTTCCCGTTCCCGCCCTGACCCCTGACCCCCGTTCTGACCATCGCGTTGGCCGGGTTATTTCGATTCTTCTGGAGATCGACCCGGCATCTTGCTAGAAACGAGGTATCCTCTGGAGCCTCGCACATGCCAACGTATTCCGCTGATGCCTTGATTGATTTTGCCAATCGTTTGTTCATCACAGCCGGTGTCCCCGCGGAAGAAGCGGCGACGGTGGCCTACAGTCTCGTGGATGCGAACCTGTGCGGTCACGATTCGCACGGCATTCTCCGGGCTCCGCAGTATGTCGGTTTCATCAAAGAGGGGAAATACCGGCCCGGTGCGCCGTTGGAAATTCTCTCGGAAACCCCGGCGGTTGTGGCCGCGGATGCGGGCTGGGGGTTGGGTCAGGTGCAATCGCATCGGCTGCTGGATCGGCTCATCCCTCGCGCTCACACGCTCGGCATCGCGGCGGGTTCCTTGCGGCACAGCGGTCACACGGGCCGACTGGGAGAATACGCGGAACGGGCTGCCCGCGAGAAACTCGCCTTGTTTGCCACGGTGAACAGTCATGGTGCCGGTCGTCGGGTCGCACCACCGGGGGGCACGGCAGGTCGGATTAGCACGAACCCGATCTGCCTGGGTGTGCCGACGGATGGCCCGCCGGTCGTGCTGGATTTCGGCACCAGCGCCGCGGCGGAAGGAAAAGTCCGTTCGTACTTCCAAAAGGGCGAACCGACCCCGGAAGGTTGGCTGCTCGACTCAGCCGGGAAACCGACCACGGACCCTTCCGTCTTGTACAAAGACCCACGCGGCACCATTCTGCCCTTCGGCGGGCCGCAAATGTACAAGGGGTTCGGCCTGGGGTTGCTCCTGGACATGCTCGCGGGCGGCCTCTCAGGCGGTTCGAGCAGCCACCCGGATGCGCCGTTGGCGGGGGTGGGCAACACCGCCGTGTTCACGTTGTTCGACCCGGCCCGCTTTGGCGGCATCGACCACTTCATGCAGGAAACCACCCGGCTCGCGGCGTTCGTCCGTGGCTGTCCGCCCGCCGACCCGACCAAGCCGATCACCCTTCCCGGCGACCCGGAACGACTCACGAAGGAAGCCCGCCTCCGCGATGGCATCGTCATCCCGGATGGGACATGGGAACTGCTCCGCAAATGCGCTGAGGAACTCGGTGTGGCTCTGCCTTGAGGCTGCCCCTGAAACCCGGAACTCCTAGACCCTGTTGAGAGGACCGTCACGATGAACCGATTGACGAGCGTGCGACTGCTGCTGGCATGGCTCGGTTGCGTGGCTGGGGCGGCTGGAGCCATCGCGGAGGAACGCCGTCCCAATATCCTGTTCGCCATCGCCGATGACTGGGGATACGGTCACGCCGGTGCCTACGGTTGCCGATTCGTGAACACCCCGGCTTTCGATCAGGTGGCCCGCGAAGGGGTTCTGTTCCACAACTGCTTCACGTCGAACCCCAAATGCAGCCCTTGCCGGGCAACGATTCTCACAGGCCGGAACTCCTGGCAAACCGAGGAAGCCTGCTGTCACTTCGGCATCTTCCCGAAGAAATGGGCCGTCTACCCGGATGTCCTGGAAGCGGCGGGCTACCATGTCGGCTACACCGGCAAAGGCTGGGGGCCGGGCGACTTCAAAGCCGGTGGGTTCGACCGCAACCCCGCGGGACCGGCGTACCAGAAGCATAAGAACAAGCCGCCCTACAAGGGGATCGGCGCGATTGACTACGCCGCGAACTTCACGGATTTCTTGAATCAGCGCAAGAAGGGGCAACCGTTCTGCTTCTGGTACGGGGCGGTCGAACCGCATCGCGGCTATGAAGTGGGATCCGGTCTGCGGGCGGGAAAAGATCCGAAAACGGTCGACCTGCCGCCGTTTTACCCCGATTCGCCAGTGATTCGCAGCGACTACCTCGACTATGCCCTGGAAATCGAATGGTTCGACACCCACTTGGGCCGCATCCTCAAGAAGCTCCAAGAGATCGGCGAACTGGACAACACCATCATCGTCGTCACGTCCGACCACGGCGAACCGTTCCCACGGGTGAAGGGGCAAATCTACGAGAAAGGGTTCCACCTGCCGCTGGCGATCCGTTGGGGGAAAGTGGTCCGCCCGGGTCGCACGGTCGATGATTTCATCAACGTCCGCGACTTCATGCCAACCTATTTAGAAGCAACAGGGGTGAAAATCCCCGCCACCGTGACCGGCCGCAGCTTTTTGGATGTGTTGAAGTCTCCGCAATCCGGTATCGTGGATGCCACGCGGAACCGACACTTGGTTGGCAAGGAACGGCACGACCTGGGCCGCCCGCACGATCTCGGTTATCCCGTGCGGGCGATTCGGACACCAGAATACCTGTACATCCGCAATTACGAACCCGACCGCTGGCCCGCGGGCAACCCCGAAACCGGCTACCGCAATGTCGATGATGGCTTGACGAAAGAGTTTCTCCTCAGTAGCTTTGATCGTTACTTCAAAATGAGCTTTGGTAAACGCCCAGCCGAAGAACTTTACCGGGTGGACCGTGACACGGGTTGCCTGACCAACCTCGCGGGTGACCCGGCCTACGAGAAGGTGCAACGCGCACTCGCCGCCGAGATGGAAGCCACGCTCAAGAAGGAAGGCGACCCGCGAGCCCTGGGGCAGGGGAAGATTTTTGATTCTTACCAGTATCTCGGCAATCGCAAACACTCTTGGGAAGCCTGGAAAGCGAACCAGTAGCGACGGGAAAACGTCACCCGGAGCGTCGGAATGTTCATTCCAGGTTTTTGATGATTTGCGCGGTGATGGTGGCCGTGTTCCCATCACCGCCGAGGTCGCGGGTGAGGCCAATCCCCGCCTGAAGCGTGCGGAGGACGGCGTTTTCGATCCGGGCCGCGGCGGCGCGTTCGCCCACATGATCGAGCATCATCACGGCACTGCGGATCACGGCGATCGGGTTGGCGAGTCCCTTTCCCGCAATGTCCGGCGCGGAACCGTGGACCGCCTCGAACACGGCATAACGGCTGCCCAGATTCGCCCCCGGCACCACGCCGAGTCCGCCGACGAGCCCCGCGCACAAGTCCGAAATCACATCGCCGAACAGGTTTTCCATCACCAGCACATCGTACTGGGTCGGGTCGAGTGCCAACTGCAAGCAGACATTGTCGACTGGAGTTTCGTCAAACGTGATGAACGGAAACTCATCGGCGACGGCACGGGCACAATCGAGAAACAAGCCATCGGTGAGCCGCATCACATCGGCCTTGTGGCAGAACGTGACCCGGTGCCGCCCCGAATGTCGAGCCAATTCAAAGGCAAAGCGGACAATCCGTTCCGCCGCGGTGCGCGTAATCACTCGCAGGCTCTCGACCACGCCGGGAACGACCTGGTGTTCCAGCCCCGCGTACAACCCTTCGGTATTTTCCCGCACAACAATCAGATCGACATGATCGAACGGAGTTCGGATTCCGGGCAGCGACCGCACCGGGCGTACGCTGGCGTACAGGTCTAACCCCTGTCGGAGGCGGACGTTGATGGAGCGGAACCCTTTTCCCACGGGTGTCGTACATGGACCTTTGAGGGCGACCCGGTGCGTCCGAATCAGATCGAGCGTGGCTTCCGGCAGCGGTTCGCCATAGTGTTCGGCCGCCCCGAGTCCGGCATCGGCACGAATCCAGTCGATGTGGACCCCGGCGGCTTCGATGACCTGACAGGCCGCCGCCGTGACTTCGGGGCCGATGCCGTCCCCTGCGATGAGTACGAGTTTCATCGGTTCCCACTCCGTATCCGTGAAATTCCTCTTCCGCTAACGTGCGCGGAAACCCCGGCAACGGCCAGTCCATCCCGAGAGCGGATACAGAATCTGGCGGCTCCCATCTCGCGTTGGTGATGTGTTGGAGTACAATGCCAATAATACGAGTACGGTTTATCGCCATCCCGAGGCTCGACGATAATGGAGATGGTCCGCGTGACCTGCCCACATTGCAAAGTTGCTTTGAAAATCCCCGCTGACTGGGCTGGGAAATCTTTCAAATGCAAGAAGTGTGGGTCCGTCATACAGAGTAAAGCCCGTCCCGCGTCTCCTACCAAGCCGGCAGCACCGGCCCATTCTGGGGAAGCCGCCACGAAGGCCAAGCCCGCGACTCCGGTCGCTGCAAGTCCGGTGGCCGCAAGTCCGGTCGTTGCAAGTCCTGCGGTGGCCACTCCGGTCGCGGGAACAACGCCGATTCCCCCAACCGCCATGCCCGTACCGCCCACCCCAGCGGTGGGGTATCCACCCGTGGGTTACGGTTATCCACCTCAACCCGGTTATCCGCCCGCGGGTTACGGCTATCCGCCGCCAGGGTATCCGCCCGCGGGCTACGGCTATCCGCCGCCACCAGCATACGGCTACACTCCACCCGTTGCGGCTGCGGAACCGGCTCCGCAGCTGGCGGCTTTCATTCCCGAGCCGGAAGTGAGTGAAGTCCGACGACAACGCAAGCACAGCGGCGGCGTGATGCGCTGGATCGTGACCATGTTCATCATTGCTTTGGTCGGCGGTGGCGCGGGGGCGGCCCTGTTCTGGGAGCAACTCAAACCCACTCTCCGTGGGCTACTGGATGGGGCACCGACCGAAACAGTGGCCACCAAGCCGGGTAACACCCTGCAAATGAGCTTCATTCCCACGACGGATTTCCCCCGGCGGATGCTGGTGCTGAACGTCACGAAATACCTGTACTGCAACAACCTGACGGCTGGCGACCCTCGGTTGGCGGGCGATTACGTCAAAACCGTCGCCAGTAAACTCGCCTTCCACTGGCGGATTCCCACGGCCCCCGAAAACAACCAGCTGTTCATCATCAGCGACACGGACAAGAAACCGCAGCCGATGCTCAAGCCGGTGATCCAGACGGCCTACCAGCGGTTTTTGGAAACGTCCCGCGCCCAGGACCGTATCGTCATCTACTTCGGTGGCCATGCTGTTGCCCGCGACGGGAAGGCGTATCTGGTGCCCGTGGATGGCGACCTCGAAGACCCGGAAACACTGATTCCGGTGGACGATGTCTGGGCCAAGCTCAAAGATTGTTCCGCTCAGCAGAAGATTATTCTATTCGATGTTTGTCGGCTCAACGAGGACGCGGAAAAGCTCCGCCCCGGTAGCGAACCGATGAGCGAGGAACTCGAAAAACTGCTGCTCGCCGCCCCGGAAGGTGTGCAAGCCGTCATCAGTTGCTCTCAGGGTGAGAATGCTCTGGAATTCCGCCGGACCAAGTCACAGGATCTTTCCGACGTGGCGGGGAGCGTCTTTTTGAGTGCCTTAAAATATGTGGCTACCAAGGGGAAAGTGAAATCGGCTTCCGAACCGGACCCCAACCAAGGCATCCCGATGACCCCCTGGCTCGAAGCCGCGAAAGCCCGTATAGCCGATATTAGCTTGCTCGCCGGTAAGCCGAAGCAGACCGCCAAGATGTTCGGCAATGACCCCACGGAAAACGCCATCCCCGCCGACAAGCACCAAGCCGCGGCCAAACGGTTCGACCTACCGCCACCGCCGCCGGGGCTGTCGCCACGGCAACTCGCGCCGGTGTTTTCTCGGATCACTCTGGCTCCCGTGAAACCGTCCGGGGGTGCCTACACCGATGCTCGGATTGAGGAAATCATCCCGTTCCCCAAAGAATTGATGGATCCGTACATGCCGGATGGCGTTTCCACGAAGGAAATCCGCGAAAACCCAGAAAAGTACGCCGTCCGCAATCTGGCACTCGATGCCTTGGACATCATTCGGAAAGAATGGGGGGAATCGCCCGATGCTCCGCGTGGCATTGATCCCGCTGGGGCGATGATCGCGGGCGTGACCGAAGAAGACCCTTCCATGAACTCCGCGCCGGTCAGCCTGCGCGTGAAATTCGAGGGTGACACCGACGACGCGGCGAAGAAGGAAATCGTCAGCGAGCAGGAAAAACCGGCCCGTATCATCCTGCTGCTGGATGAAGTCGCCCGACAAATGGATGCCGTCGTCGAATCCGGGGAACTGGAGAAGGAAATGTCACAGTACTGGCGTGTGACCTTCCAGTACGCCCATGCCCAAGCCAAGGCCCGGCTCGCGTTCATGCACGAGTACAACCTTGCGCTCGCGTACATCCGTACCGACTCCCTGCCCACCAAGGGGAAGGACGATACCGGCTGGCAAATGGTGTCCGTGGCCGAGATGAAGAGTAAGCGGGATGTCAAAGACATGGCCGAGGTGGCCCGCGAAATGTTCGACGAGATCGCTACGAAGAACAAAGGCACGCCCTGGGCGATTCTCTCGAAGCGGGCCAAATCCGTCGCGCTCGGGCTGGAATGGCGGACCTACAACCCTGGTGGCCGGGTTTCCACGGATGAGTAACGCCACCGTGTGACCCCCCGGTGTCTGCCCGGATCGGACATCGGAGATGTGAGGAGAGTTCGCATTTTCGGGGCTGGGTGCATACTATTCCCGAAACGATCCGCGCGACTCTCCTTCATTATCTGGGTTTCACACCATGACGGACGATGACCCACTCTGGTACAAAGACGCGATTATCTATGAAGTCCACGTTCGTGCCTTCCAGGACAGCATCGCCGATGGAGTCGGCGACTTCAAAGGCCTTCGGCAACGGCTCGATTACCTGCAAGACCTCGGCATCACGGCGATCTGGTTGCTGCCGTTTTATCCCTCGCCGTTAAAGGATGACGGTTACGACATCGCCGATTACACCAGCGTTCACCCCAGTTACGGCACCCTCAAAGATTTCCGCGACTTCCTCGATGCCGCCCACCAACGCGGTTTGAAAGTCATCACGGAACTGGTCATCAACCACACCTCCGACCAACACCCGTGGTTCCAACGGGCTCGCCGGGCACCGAAAGGCAGCCCCGAACGTGATATGTACGTCTGGTCTGACACGACAGACAAATACAAAGAAGCCCGCATCATCTTCAAGGATTTTGAGCGATCGAACTGGACCTACGACCCTGTTGCCGATCAGTATTACTGGCATCGCTTCTACAGCCATCAACCGGATTTGAACTTCGATAACCCGGCAGTCTGGGATGCCCTCGTGCCGGTGCTGGAATTCTGGCTGGACATGGGAGTCGATGGCTTGCGGCTCGACGCGATCCCGTACCTGTTTGAACGCGAAGGCACCAACTGCGAGAACCTGCCCGAAACGCACGCCTTCCTCAAGCGATTACGCGCCCATCTGGATTCCAAATACCAGAACCGCATGTTCCTCGCCGAGGCGAACCAGTGGCCCGAAGATGCCATCGCCTACTTCGGAGACGGCGACGAATGCCACATGGCGTTCCATTTCCCGGTCATGCCGCGGCTTTACATGGCGCTGCACCAGGAAGACCGCTTCCCCATCATCGACATCCTCGAACAGACACCCGCGATCCCGGACAACTGCCAATGGTGCATGTTCCTGCGCAACCACGATGAACTGACGCTGGAAATGGTGACGGACGAGGAACGGGACTACATGTACCGAGCCTACGCCTCGGACCCGCAAGCCCGGATCAACCTCGGCATTCGCCGCCGCCTCGCCCCGCTGCTCCGCAATGATCGCCGACGCATCGAACTCATGAACGCCCTCTTGTTCAGTATGCCCGGTACGCCGGTCATCTACTACGGCGACGAAATCGGCATGGGCGACAATTTTTACCTCGGCGACCGCAACGGCGTCCGCACGCCGATGCAGTGGTCCGGCGACCGGAACGCGGGATTCAGCAAGGCCAACCCCCAAAAGCTGTATCTGCCCGTCATCATCGACCCGGAATACCACTACGAGGCGGTCAACGTCGATGCCCAGCAGGGGAACTCCAGTTCGCTCTTGTGGTGGATGAAGCGGATCATCGCCTTGCGGAAGCAGTTCCGGGCCTTTGGCCGAGGCACCATCGAGTTTCTGCGACCGGACAACCCCAAGATCCTGGCATTTATCCGCCGATACGAAGATGAAACCATTCTGATCGTGGCGAACTTGTCTCGATTCGTTCAATATGTACAACTCGACTTGAGTGAGTTCAAAGGTCTGGTGCCGCATGAGTTGGTGGGTCGGAACCCGTTCCCGCCGATCGGGGAATTGCCGTATCTGCTGACGCAGGGACCGCACGGGTACTACGCATTCGCCATTCGGCCCGCGGCCGGTCGGCATCCGGTGCTGGCGGATAAGCCGCGGGAAGCCCCTGTGCCGCGGATCGCCGTCCGCGAGTCGTGGGAAGAACTGCTGCATCCTTCTCGCTTCAACTGGCTCGAACCGGCGATTATCAGCCATCTCGCGGAATCACCCGGTTTCGGCGGCATGGGCCACTGGAAAACGCGTACCCTACGGAATGCCACCATCCGGTTCGCGGCCCGTCTGCCGTCCACGACACCGCCAGCGGTGTTACTGTTCCTGGATCTGGAATTTCTGAACGGTTCCACCCATATGCAGGTGCAACCGATCGGCTATGCCACGGTCGAGATGAAAGGGACGCTTCCTCCTGGGGCCATCGTCGCGGCCGTGACCCAAGCGGGTAATGTGGTCGGCGTGTTGTACGATGCCCGTTCCGATGCGCAGTTCTGTTCGGGAGCCTTGAAGGGAATCGCTCAGAATACGGGCTTTTTGTTTGATGGTGGCGAGATTGTCTGCTCGCATTTTCCTCAGTTTGACACGGCCCGTGGCCCGGCGGAGGTGCCGCTCCCGATTACGGTATCACAAACGCCCGCCCGGAACGTGTCGATCAATTATGGCGGGAAAATGGTGCTGAAGTCGTTCGAGAAGCTGGAACCCGGCATCAACCCGGATCTTGAACTGGGGCGATTCCTGACCGATCATACCGCGTTCGACAAACTCGCGCCCGTGCTGGGGGCCATCGAATATCGCCCCTTGGAAAATGGCCCCACCACGACGCTTTCGGTGCTGTTCGGCTATATCCCCAACGAAGGGGATGGCTGGCAATACACTCTCGATACTTTGAGCCGGTTTTATGAATCCGTGCTGGTGCATTCCGTCGAATCGCCGCCCATGGCTCCCCCCTGGAACTGGACTCCCGGAGTCTGTGCTGTGCCCACGGGGACTGCAGCCGATTATTTGAACTCCTCGCTGCGGACAGCGGCTCGGCTGGGCACCACCACGGCGGAACTGCACCGGGGTCTGGCCTCCGCCACCCATCCGGCCCTGGCACCCGAGCCGTTCACGAAACTGTATCAACGCTCGGTGTACCAGTCGCTGCGGACCACAACGGGGCTGGTGTTCCGCGAACTGGCCCGGAATCTGCCCGAATTGCCGGACGGAGTACGGGAACTGGCCGCTCAGGTTCTGGCGCGAGAGTCGGAGTTATCCCACCGCTACCGCGCATTCCTCCGCCCAGAAGTCAGCAGCGCCCGCATTCGCATTCATGGCGATTACCAGTTGAGCGAACTGCTCTACACGGGCACCGATTTCGTCATCATCGACTTTGAAGGGAACCCCGCTCGCCCGCTCACGGAACGGCAAATCAAGCGATCCCCGCTGCGGGATATTGCCACGATGATTCGTTCGTTCCACTCCGCGGCGTACAGTCCGCTTTTTGGCGCGGAATCGACGCGAGGGATTTTACCCGGCCATGTGCGTGAGGAAGACCGCAACCGTTTGCTCCCGTGGGCTCGATTCTGGTTCGCCTGGGTGACATCGACATTCGTGCAATCTTACTATGCAGGAATGAGCGATACAGGCTTGCTCCCGGCCGACCCGGATGGGTGCCGGGCTATGTTGGAGTTGTTGGTGTTGGAAAAGTCCGTCAGCGAACTGGGGTATGAACTGGCTCACCGCCCCGCGTGGGTGCCGGTTTCCCTTCAGGCACTGCACGAACTCCTCGCCGCGACAGATCGAGCGGATTGATTCTTCCCCAAAGTGCAACGGTTTCACCCCGGTATTCCGGGGAGATCGTCGGGCAAGTCCGTGCCCTGGGGGTAGACAGACAGGGCATGACGAGTTGCACGCAGCATCCCCCGGTACTGGTAAAACAGGACCAACAGGAACCCAGTTGCCAGCGTGAAAACCACACCAGCCGCGATCCAGCCCGCCGTCGGCACGACCTTGTAATTCAGATGGGGATCCGAGTATTGCATCGCATTCGGTTGCGAACCGGCGTGACCGAGTGCAATCGTTGTCACCACCCCGGTTCCACACATCCCGATGATGGTGATAGCCACAGCCGCCACGGCGGTGATCCCGTATCGTCGCACCTGCTGGACACAGGACGGACGGGCGGCCTCGGAGAGTAGTCGAAACCACACCAGTAACGCGGCCATTTCCAGTACGATTCCCGTGGTCAGGATGAAATCCCCCAGTTGGGTCACGGCCCGCAACATCAATGGTGTCTCGGCCAGAGCGTACCCCAAAAGGGCCGGGCAGACGGAACTGCCGTATCCGATCAGGGTTAGCACAGCTCCGAGCCGCACCGTCGTCACCCAGCCCCCCGCACGCACGGCCTCGGCCGCCTCTCGACAGCGGCCATATCCGACCCAACGCATCCCCACACCGACCGCGAGCAACCCCAAACGGATGCCATAACTGACCGCAATCGCGCGTGTCCAGTGCCCAGTCTGACGATTGAAAACGGCTCCTGGCCCTTCGAGAATGGCCCACAGTCCGAGCACCACGAGCGTCAGCAGGAACATCGTCAGCCAGAGCCACAAACTCACGAGGAGATGATGGATACCGTCCGCCGCCAAGCGAGCCGCGGGAAGGGGGATCAGCGGGGAATCATCAGCGTCGGATTCCAGCGGATGGGCGGTGCGGGGAACGCGAATCTGTTCTCCGCAGTTCAGGCAGGGAATGGACGAGCCCGCATCCGCACGCGGAGCCCGGATCAGAAAGCCACATTCTGGGCAGTAGAAGCGAGTTCCGCTCCGGGTCGTTTCCAACATCAGCCACTCCCACCACCGCAATCAGGCTGGCGCGTTGCGTTCGAACCAGTCGCGTGTTGCCCGGCAACCGGCCCCCACCATGCGGAGATACAAGACCGCGACGAAGAAGCCGATGACCACCACGGCTCCCACTCGTGCGATCGGCTGGTGGACACCGACTTTCTCCCAATGTTCTTGGGCATATTGGTTCCACCATTGTTCGATCGTGCCGAGGTATTCCTGGTAGCCGACCGCCGCGATGGAGGCGACCAGCAGTAGCAATCCGCCGAGGATCAAGAGTCCGCCGCTGCGGCTTGCCGTGGGGCGATGGTGCAACGCGGCCCCGATCTTGCTAACGGCGGCCAGGAACCAGCACTCGGCCAGGATGCTGAGAACGAGTCCCGCAGTCAATCCAAACCGTTGGAAAACCCCGGCTTGCGTCTCCGCGGGCATCCAGTCGGTCGGCGTGGTTCCCTCCGAAAATTCGACGGCCATCGGGAAGCCCGCGATCACCAATCCGGCGATGGCGAAGATCGTGGCCAAAGCTGAGCATTGCAGCAATCCGCGTGCCAGAGATGCCCGTGGTGCGCGGGCCATGCTGAGTCGGCCCAACAGCGTACACAACACGGACAACAACACCGGCACAGCGACCACGGCGATTCGGATTTCCTGCGCCAAATCGACGGATGGGATCGGGAGTAATCCCGGTTGTGTGGGCAGCGGTGAGCCATATTGCTCATAGGCGATCAAACCCGCACAGGCCACCGGAGCCAGGAAGGCGAACAACGTGGCGAAGCGAATTAGTCCCAGCCCACGACGGACGCGCTTCCAGCCCCGTACTTGCCGATCTTGTGGTTCATCATCCGCCGTGGGTGGGGCCAAGGTTTGCCGATTCGGTTCGGGCACCCGTGGTTTCGCTGGCATCGTCGGGGCGGCCGGAGGAGGCAGACGCGGCGATGGGCCAGGGCGAGGCTCGGGCTCTTGAAATGTGTACGTTCCCGGAGCGGGCCGCGCTTCGACACCGGGTGGAGGTAGATTCCGCCCTGGGGCGGGAGCCACGCCGGTCGTTTCGACCAACCCCGGGCGGAAACCGCCGCCGGGAGTCTGGGCCAAACCACCACTCCCACCGCCACCCACCCCCACCGGGCTGGGTTGCCCCAAGCCATGAGCGGGCATGTGTTCGCCGCTGGGCGGGGGGGACTGAGTGGGAATGGTCAACACCGTCTGACAAGTCGGGCAGCGCCCGCGTTTGCCTGCGGAATCATCGGGGGCGTGTAGCACGCCGCCACACTTTGGACAAGTGACCTTGATCGGCATGAAGACCTCGACCGGGGGCGGGTTAGAGTCGACCTCATCGGTCCGCTTGCCTCAGTTTACCGATCTCACGCCGATGATGCATCACCGACTGAGGCCGAGACGATTTTCAGCGCGGGTCCGGCCGCTTCCACGACGGATCATATTCCAGCGAGAAGATTTGCTGCACGGTTTCGGCCCGATCTTCCCTCGTGGGGGTGGCCAGCAGAGCGGCAATTCCTTGGCGAATCCGGGTCACACGCGGGTCTTCCGTCATGGCAGGCGCGCCGGCACCCCGGTCGAACCGATCCAGAATCGCGGCCAGATCCAGTAACCGGCAACGGGCTTCCAGGTAGTACGCTTCTAGCACTTTTTCAGCAGGGAGTGGTGTCATGATGACGCACGGAACTCGTAACTCAGAACCCGGAACTAATTCCCAGCATACCGCACACGGACTTCCAGTGGAACCAATTCGTTCAAACTGCCGCTGCGGAACCCGGCCAGATCGAGTGTCACAAATTGGAAGCCGAGGGCGAGGAATCGTTGCAGCAGTTCCTCCCGCACGGGTTCCGCCGTGAACCGGGCCAGCTCCGCGAGCGGCACCTCAATTCGGGCGAGATCCCCTTCATGATACCGAACTCGGCACTCCCGCAGCCCCAGTGAACGCAGATGCTTCTCGGCTTCTTCGATCCGTTGGGTGCGTTCCGGGGTCACAGCCACCCCCGGAGCCAATCGACTCGACAAACACGGTGACGCGGGTTTGTCCCAGGTGGGTAAACCCCAAGCGTGCGCCAACGCCCGCACATCCGCCTTCGTGAACCCGGCTTCTTGCAAGGGGTGCCGAACATGATGTTCCGCCGCCGCGGTCAGACCGGGTCGGTAGTCGCCCTGATCGTCCAGGTTCGCCCCGCTGACCAGGATCGGCACGCCGAGTCGCGGAAGCAATCGCTCGACCGTGGAATACAACTCACTCTTACAATGATAGCAACGCGAACCATCGTTCCGTAGATAATCCGGGTTATCGAACTCAGCGGTTTGGACAATCTCGTGCCGAATGCCGATAATCGCGGCCAGACGACGCGCATCATCGAGTTCGGCCCGTGCCACGCTGGGGCTGTCCGCCGTGACGGCGATGGCGCGTTCTCCCAGGGCCACACAGGCAGCCTTGGCCACCACGGTACTGTCAATACCGCCGGAAAAGGCCACCGCGACACCGGGCATCGCACCCAGAATCGTCAGCAGGCGTTCGCGTTTCGTGTCGAGTTCCGCAGTCGGAACCGAGGTAGCGTCGAGTGGGGTCATGACAGGTATTATAGTTGAGATTCGTCTTGGGGAAGTGTCGCCGTCGTGCGGAATCGGGTGATGGGCGACTTTCTTCCATGAACCGATGGGAAGAATCCCGGCGTGTTTGCGGTATGTTTTGTTCCTGGTCACAGCTATCAGTAGGACGATCCCATGAGTGAACATGCTGATCGCGAACATTTTATCCCGATCCGCGTATCGGACCTCGTACAGTTCCTGTGCGAGGAACACGGGCCGCAGTGCGATCAGAAACTCACATCGGAACAGCAACAGCAATTCCGCCAGTTCGCCGATGCCGCGGCTTCGCACATTCACGCGGTCTATCTGGAACAGCTCAAACGGCTCAAGGAAGCCTACGCCCCGTTCGACCCGGACGCGGACACACGCTCTCTACAATCGTTATCCGCAGCCGAACGGGTGATCCGTCTCCAAGAGTTGTTCGCCGACATGGTGCAACTGCTGGAGCGTGCGAACTACACCCGACTCTCCCGCGACGCGATCGCCGGCATCGCGGCCGGTGCGAGTGGCTGGGGGGTCGATATGGAGATCAACTGGGACTGCTTCGACCAGTTTGAACTGTTCATCCGGGGCAAAGGCAACGGGAAACGGACTCGCCGCAAGTGGTATCGCTGGTTCCGCACCGAGCAAGTCAGCGTGCCGACGTTTCAACGCATCGCCATGATGCTCAAACAGAAACCGCACAAGTATCTGGGTGCGGATGCCGACACGCAGAACGTGTTCATGAAGTTGTTCAAAGATATTCCACAAATGGATGTCGAAATGTTATTCCCCGGTACTCGGCTAAAGATGCCGATGCTGGAACGGCTCAAGCTCGGCGGTTCGACACTGAGTTCGGTGGGGTATGTCATCTGGAAGTTGCAGACGTTTTCGATTGGGATTCTGACGGGCATTTTCACCGGCGCGATCGGGCTGGCCACGGTGATTGCGTTGTACACCCCACTGGCGTTACTCATCGGTTACGGCTACAAGACCTATTCCTACTTCCAGGTCACGAAACAGACCTATCAGCTGCAGTTGACGCAGAGCCTGTATTACCAGAACCTCGATAACAACGCCGGGGTGCTGTATCGGCTACTCGACGAGGCCGAGGAACAGGAAATTCGGGAGGTGTTGCTCGCCTACTTTTATCTCTGGCGCTACGCTGGGGATCACGGCTGGACGGCGGCGGAACTCGATGACTATATCGAACTCGATCTGGAACGGCGGTTGAATCTGTCGGTCGATTTTGAGATTGCGGATGCGTTACGCAAACTGTCGCTGGCGGGCATCGTCACGGAAACCGCGGGCCGGTATCGGGTACTCCCCATCGCGGAAGCGCAGGACCGACTCGACGACATCTGGGAAAAGTACGCGCACACTCACCGACTCTCGCCGCCCGCGAAGGCACCCACCCCCGCGACAGTCGGCACGCCGCCAGAACCCCAATAGCCCTGGTTGTATTCCGCATACGGGGCAGCTACCATAACAGCGTTGCCTGCCCCCGCCGGGTGCGTCATTTCCGAACGATGCGGGCTGCCGGGGTGATCCATGCCGACCCGATTCACGACCTGGGCCATCATCCTCTTTTGGTTCAGCACCACAGGCTTCATCGTGCATCGGGATATTTGGCCACGGTACATGTCCGAAGGGCCGCCGCCGCTGAAACTCGATCTCGTCGACGAGGCCACCTCCCGCGTGCCGGTACGCTGGATCATCACCCGCAACGGCGAGAAGCTCGGCAGCCTGACCACGGAACTGCGCTACGTCGAAACCGACGATACCTTCTGGTTCGACAATGTCTATCGGGAACTGCGTTTGAGCTTTCCGATCAGTCTGGCGGGTGTCGATCAAGTGATGATGTACGTCCCCGAAGCAGAAACCAATATCCGCGTCACCCGTGATGGCGACCTACGGGAACAGAAACTCAAAGGCACCCTCCAATTCTTTCTCGGCAACGGGCAGTTTCGCCTCCCACTCGGCTCCGTGGCCGCGGAAGCGACCGGCGTGGTCCGCGATGGGGTGCTGGAAAGCCAATTTCGGATTGATCCCTCTGGCGGGTCCGCGATCAAAAAATCCCTCGATCCCGTAGCCGTCTCCGCGGGTCAGGTGCTGAATCCGATGATGCCCGTGAGCCGACTGCGTGACATCCAACCCGGTCGGCGCTGGGTGATCCGAAAAGTCGATCCACTGGCCCAAGCCGTGACCGCGGGCCTGAGCCAGTTGGCAAAGGAGAAATCACCGCTCGGCGCAATTTCTGGGCTGGGCACGGCCACATCGTCCGAAGTGGTGGCGACGGTTCGCACGCAGCCGGAATGGCTTGTGCGTCGGAATGGGGCGACGACCCATTGTTACGTCATCGACTATCGCACCGGCCCAAACGAGGCCGAAGCGACGACCTGGGTTTCCGTTGATGGTGGGCGTGTCCTGCGGCAACAGGCTTCCTGGCTCGATACCACCCTCCGCTTCGAGCGGGAAGACTGACATTTTGGCCCGGACTTCTGGCATTCTGGGAAGCCATCATCATGATTGAACTGGTCGATGTCTCGAAGAAGTACGGTTCCAAGATCGCCGTGCAGCATCTGAATCTGACGATACCCGATGGGGAGTTGTTCGCCTTCCTGGGGCCGAACGGGGCCGGGAAGACGACCACCATCAAAATGCTCTGCGGGCTGCTGTTCCCGACCACGGGCCGTGTGACCGTGGGCGGCTTCGACATGACCACGCAGGGCGACGCGGCCCGGCAACTCATTAGCTACGTCCCGGATTTGCCGTTCCTGTACGAGAAACTGACTGGCCGGGAATTTTTACAGTTCACCGCCGATCTGTATGGCCTCCACCGCGAACAGGCCCGTGACCGGATCGCGGAAGTCATCGCACGATTTCACCTGGAACCATTCGTTGACGATTTGACCGAGCGTTACTCGCACGGGATGCGACAACGCACCGTTTTTGCCGCCGCCCTGGTGCACGAACCGCGTCTCCTCATCGCCGATGAACCGACAGTCGGGCTCGACCCCAAGAGCATCCGGGAGTTGAAGACCCTGCTCCGCAAGCAAGCCGACAGCGGCGTGACCGTGTTTCTCTCCACGCACACGCTCGACATCGCCCAGGAACTCGCGGATCGCATCGGCATCATCGACCATGGCCGACTCCTGGCCTGCGGGACCATGGACGATTTGCGCCGTCAAGCCGCCCAAGATGGTACGCTGGAAGATTTATTCTTGAAGATCACCGAAGAAGCCGCCGCGGAAGTCGAGGTGGCCGCCAGCAAAATCGGATGAAGTTGGCGGAATTTTGGGTGTTCGGGGAACGATTCGATACAATTCTCAGGGGCGGCCCACTCGGAGAACTCATCATGCGCAGCTGGTTCCGCAACGTGTTCGTGGCGATCCGCAGCATTGCGAGTAGCATGTTCGTGACACTCCGCTACTTCGTGCAAACCTACCGCCGGGGCACTTTTACCGGGCACTTCGCCTACCCGGAACACCCCGTCCCGATCCGGCCGCGTTACCGTGGCTTCCACCGTTTTGACCTCACCACCTGCATCGGCTGCGATAAGTGCGCGCGTGCCTGCCCGGTCGATTGCATCTACATTGCGAAAGAAAAAGCGCCACCCCCGGCCAAAGGGTTCCTCATCACGGGTTTTACAATCGACTACACAAAGTGCATGTTCTGCTCGCTCTGTGTCGATCCGTGCCCGGTGGATTGCATCTTCATGGGTTCAACCCATGATCTGAGTTGTTACACACGCGATGGCTGCATCGTGGACTTCGCCAAGTTGCCGCTCGCCACGGCCTGGGGGCACGACACCCTCAGTCCGACAGCCGTGCAAGAATCGAAACGGGTTGCCCTTCCGGTCTGGTCGAAAGTCTAAACATGATTACACTCGTCGCCACGATCCTGGTGTTTCTCACCGTGGGGGTGTTGTTCCTCGCGGCGAATCTGCTCGTCGGCTGGTTGGTGCGGCCCAATCGGCCCAACCCCGAGAAATTGGCGATTTACGAATGCGGTGAACAGCCGATCGGCTCGGCCTGGGGGCAGTTCGATTTGCGGTTTTATGTGGTGGCATTACTGTTCGTGATCTTCGATGTGGAAATGGTGTTTTTCTTTCCCTGGGCGGTGGTGTTCGGCAGCGTGAACCGAGCCGCTCAGGAGACGCTCCCCGCCGCTCAGCAGTGGGAAGCCGCCGGGAATCTGACGCTGCCCGGCCAGGAAACCGTCCTTCCCGAACCGAGTCTGGCTGCGTCGTTCGCCGGGTTCGCGTTCCTGGAAATGGTGGTCTTTTTCAGCATCTTACTGGTGGGTTTCGCTTACCTCTGGCGGCGTGGCGACCTGGAATGGGTCCGCAGCACCGCCGCCCAAAGCAACCGAAGGATGATGCCATCGGAGGGGTAGCGATGCCGATACACGACTGGACCCGCGTGGATGCAGGGTTGTTCCACGCCTTCCATCAATCCTGGTCGGTGAATATTCAAAATTGTCTGAATGCTGGCATCTTACCGTCAGACCATTTCGCACTGGTGGAACAACGGATCGCGGGGCCGATTCCCGATGTTCTCACACTCCGGGTGGCGGTCGACCCCGCGGATGCGGAGCCCCAAGGCGGGGTAGCCGTCGCACAGTCTCCGCCACTCACCCAGGTCATTCAGCAGCGGGAAACCGATCTGTACGCCCAGAAGGCGAACCGGATCGCCATTCGGCACCGACACGGTGAAGTGGTCGCTGTGATCGAGATCATTTCCCCAGGGAACAAGGGAAGCCGGGCGGATTTTCGAGCCTTCGTGCAGAAGTCGCTAGAATGGCTCCGTCATGGCATCCATTTGCTGGTGATCGACCTCTTCCCACCGACACCGCGTGACCCCCAGGGTATCCATCAGGCCATCTGGGCAGAAATCGACGACAATATCTTCGCAAGCCCAGCCGACAAAACACGCACCGTGGTATCCTACGAATCCAGCCTGAACTGGGTAGCCTACATGGAGCCGCTCGGAGTCGGCGATCGACTCCCGGATATGCCGATCTTCCTCCGACCGGGTTGGTACGTCTCCGTACCGTTGGAATCGACTTATCAGGCCACCTGGGATGCATTCCCCCGTGCGCTCCGGGGATTACTACAGTAATGCGAAGGTTCTATCATGAAATATGTCCCGGATCCCCATCGGATCGAAGTCATAAGTGATGATGTTGTCCGCATGATGAAAAGTAAAACCCCAGCCGAGAAAATTGCACTGGTAGGAACGGCCAATCGCACGGGCCGCCTCCTGATGGCCGCCGGTATCCGCATACTCCATCCCGATTGGACTGAAGAGCAAGTTCAACAAGAAATCATTCTGAGAATGAACCATCCTTCATAAACTGACCTTGTCACCGGAATCAACCTAATGCCACTGCTGCAAAATCGCTTTGATGATGGTTTCGTGGTCACCACCCTCGATCAGGCGATCGACTGGGCGCGGTCGTCCTCGCTGTGGCCCATGACCTTCGGACTGGCTTGCTGTGCCATCGAGATGATGGCGGTCGGCGCACCCCGCTACGATCTGGACCGCTTCGGAGCCGGTGCCTTCCGCGCGACTCCCCGTCAAGCCGATCTGATGATCGTCGCCGGGACGGTGAACCTCAAAATGGCCGAGCGAGTGCGACGACTCTACAACCAGATGCCGGACCCGAAATTCGTCATTGCGATGGGTGCCTGCACCTGCGGCGGTGGGCCGTACTACACCTACGGCTACAACGTCGCCAAGGGAGTCGATCTCATCGTGCCGGTCGACGTGTATGTTCCCGGTTGCCCGCCGCGGCCGGAAGCCTTGCTCGAAGGACTCATGCGGGTGCAGGACAAGATTCGCCGAATGAAGATCATCGCGCGGGAACCCGTGACCGAGGAACCGCTCATCCCCACACGCACTGGCCGCGTGCAGATGCCGCCAGAGCTGGAAACCCAGGAAAAAACCATCGCCTACCGACTCGCTCAAAAAGAAGCCGCCAAACCGACAAAGTGACCGAAATGAGGAGACTCAACCAGGAACAATCGCCCCTGGCTCCGTAGAAACTGACAAACACAGAACCAAAGATACCCACACCGAGTTTGTCTACAAGAACACCGCTACCGTAATGGGCGGTGTTCGCGCAGCGTGTCGAGGACACGGCGAATGTCCGGGGGGAGTGGGGCTTCGGCTTCGATCCAGACCCCGCGTCGCGGATGCTTGAACCGCAGACGAAACGCGTGCAGTGCCTGTCGGCCCAATAGTTCCTCATCCTGATCGAGCGGCAAATGCGGGACGATGTCGGAACGCAACACCCGGTTGCGACTGCCGTACATCTTGTCCGCCAGCACTGGGCAGCCCGCGTGGAGCAGATGCACCCGAATCTGATGGGTGCGGCCCGTGCGGGGTTGCACCTTCACCAGCGTATAACCACGGAAACGCTCCATGACCTCGTAATAGCTGCACGCCGGTTTGGCCTCTGGGTCGGACGCATCCGCGACGATCATTTTCTCCCGTTCGTGCGGATGATGTTTCATCGCGGCTTCGATGTAATCACTGTCGCGGTCGAGTACCCCGGCGGTCAAAGCGACGTACTCCTTGTGGACCGTGCGTTTCTCGAATTGCAAGGACACTTCCCGGTGCGTGCGGTCTTCCTTCGCAATCAGAATCACGCCGCTGGTATCCCGGTCGAGTCGGTGGACGATGCCGGGGCGAAATGTGCCATTCTCCCGACTGAGTGCCTCGGCGAAGCGGAAGGCGAGTGCATTGGCCAGTGTGCCGGTCCAGTTTCCCCGTGCGGGATGGACGACCATATTGGAAGGTTTGTTGATGATGGCCAGCCATTCATCCTCGTACAGCACGTCGAGCGGGATATTCTCCGGGATGATGACATCGTGAATCGGCTCGGGCAACTGCACGAACAGCTGATCATCGTTGCGAACTTTATAGCTCGCTTTGCTGGCCCGGCCATTGACGAGGATGTGTCCGCCCGCGATCGCCTTTTGCAGTTCCGAACGGCTAAAATCTTGAATGAAGATTTGCAGATAATGATCTAACCGCATACCTTCGGATTTGACCTTCACCAGCAACTCAATCGGGTCGCGGGCTCGGGCATAGGATGGTGCCGTGACCGAGGCGGCCGCGTCCATCGGCAGGAGGTCTTCATCATCGTCGGTAGGGAGATCATCCATATCGGTACAGGCTCACGACCGCCAGAGGCGGCCGTGCCAGTGAGGAAGTTACTTCTTCGTCGCCGGGGGCGGGGTTGCGGGCTTCGTCGCCGGGGGCGGGGTTGCGGGCTTCGTCGCCGGGGGCGGGGTCGCGGGTTGCGTCGCCGGGGTAAGCGGAGCGGTTGGGGTCTTGATCGGCTCTTGCGGCGTGACCGGCGGTTTGGCACCTGTTGGACCAGATGGAGTCAGCGGGTTCGTGGGTGGTTGGATGTCCGACACTGGTGGTGGGGTCATCAGGTCGTTCAGCGTCACCGCGACTTTGAGAACATCGGCTTCGCGGGCTTTCAGGTCCGTGGCGCGTTTCTTCGCCCATGCGCCCACAGTGGAACTTTCGCCGACGACTTCCACAAGTCGGTTGTAGATTTTGACCGTTTCCTGCACGCTGCCCCGGTATTCCTGGGGTTTGTCCGCCTTCGGGATACCGACTAGGGCCAGTTCCGCCTCCGCGGCGAGCCGGAGGGCTTCCGCCCGCATGGTCAGGTCTTTGGGGAACTCATCCGCCAGGGCCAGGAACGCAGCGCGGGCTTTTTCGAGGTTCTCGATCCCCTTCTTGCGGGCCTCGGCGTTGCGGGTGCTGAGTTGTGCAATCCCGTTCGGGCCGAACTGGCTCCGGGCCAACTCCATGCGTGCGATCTTCCCGGCAATCGTGTTGCCGTTCGCATCGGCAAATGATTGATACACTTCCGGGGCGGTCGTCTGTTCCAGATCAGCCCAGAGCCGGGAGTTGCCTTGCTGGCTCTGGCCGGACCAGAACAGATACAGGGCGAATAGTAAAATCACACCCAGAACGATTCCGCACGCTCGCCGATTCCGACCGATCCAGAACTTCAAATCGCTCCAGAACTCGGAAATGCCTTCGGTGACGGCCGCCTCACCGGTCGCGGGGTGGTGGTGGTCGTGTTGCCCGTGACGGCGCCCCGGTGGCGGCACGAGGTTCGCCCCCATAATCGGGTCCGAGGAAGTCGTGGGGGAAATATTTTGGTCATCCGCTTTCATGCGGGACTCCCGTGACGGCCATTCCGCCGTCTGAACAAAGCGGAAAAATCGCTACAATCAGCCTGATGAGAAGGATGATAGGACTCCTGGCGGACAGGGTCAACGCCACCCGGTTCACCCCGTACAATATCTGCGCTTCCAATCGTCAACAAACAAAGGGCGGTGATCGCGTGTTCGGACGGATCTTCACGAAAATCAAGGCGGGCCTCGCCAAGACACGCGGGGTCTTCACGGGGGTCGTGGACCTATTCACCGGCAATCGCCGCGTCGATAAGGCGTTTTTAACGCAACTGGAAGAACAACTCCTCCTGGCGGATGTCGGCTTCGCGGCGACGAACCAAATTGTCGAACGGGTCCGGCAAGGGTTTTTGGATCAGGAAGTCGGCGAGAATGTCAAACTGTTCGTCCAGGAACAACTCCGCGCCATGCTTTCAGACCCTTCGGCTGGGATTCATTACACCAGTGCAGGGCCGACCGTGGTCATGATTGCCGGGGTCAACGGCTCGGGAAAAACCACGTCGATTGCCAAGCTGGCGAATCGGCTCAAGCAGGACGGGAAAAAAGTCCTAGTCGCCGCCTGCGATACCTTCCGTGCCGCGGCGGTTGAGCAACTAACGGTCTGGTGCGAACGTACCGGCGTGGACATCGTCAAGCAGCAACAAGGTTCTGACCCGGCCGCCGTGGCCCACGATGCCTGTGAACGCGCGAAGGCTCGCCAGTACGACGTTCTGATTGTCGACACCGCGGGCCGCCTGCACACGCAAACCCACCTCATGCGCGAACTGGAAAAGATTCATCGCATCGTCGGCAAGCAGATTCCGGGTGCGCCGCACGAGGTCTTTTTGGTCCTCGATTCGACCACCGGCCAGAACGCGGTCGCCCAGGCGGAGCAGTTCAAAAAAACGGTCCACTGCACCGGCATCATCTTGACCAAACTCGACGGCACCGCGAAGGGGGGAGCCGTGTTCGCCATCAAGCACAAAGTCGGGCTGCCCGTGAAATACATCGGCGTAGGGGAAGGGGTCGACGATCTCGAACCGTTCGACCCGGATACATTCGTCGCGGCATTGTTTGAATAATAATCAGAATGGAATGATATTCTCCTCACCTTCCGAGACGTGCGTGTGAGGAGAATCAACAATCATCGTCCCCCCAGCGTGACCGCGGGAACCACCTGAGTACCGCCAGACCAAACCGAAGAACCGTTCTGCGGCGTGGTGTCGATTGTCAAGGTCGAAGCTGGCGCGAACAGCGGGTGACCGCCATCGGCTGGGTCATACCGGGCCATGATCCGCACACGGGTCACATCGGGGCGATACGCCAGCCACGGCAGAAACAGCGTGTAGCTCCGGCCAAAGCGTTCATCCGAGGCTTCGAGCTTCTTCAGATCCGCCGCCGTGAACTGCCAGCGTTCCGGCACCAAGGCTTGCGGCCCACCCGGTTGCCGAGGGGTTTCGTCGAATACATCGACCGTCAGTGTCCCGCTCGCCGGAGCGAACTGGAGTTCGGCCCCCAGCAGGATGACTTGCCCCGCCAGCCCGGCTCCCGGTCGACCGTTGCGGGTCGGGTCCGGCAAGTAGGCGATCCGATTCGACCAGACCGCCGCCATCTCGGTCACGGGGATGGCTTTCGGGCCTTCCACCATCGTTGTCAGCGAGGACAGGCTCGGCACGCTGAGTGACGTGGACTTCGCCGGTTTCGCCGGTTCTGGTGACCGAGGGGGCAGTGTGTTGTCGGTGGTCGTGGTGACGCAACCGCTCGCCAGCATCACCAGACTGAACACCCCCCCACCCCGGCGGATCAATTTCCGAAGACGCTCCATTTCCGGCCCTCCTTGGCGGACTTGGTGGACTTGGCGGGTTGCGTTGCGGCGGGCAACGTCGGTGCGGGCAACATTTCATACCCTCGCGACGGGCTTCCCGGCTGAGCCGGAACCATCGCGGATACCGGGACCACCGGGGCACTTGGCGGCGTGGTCATGATGTTCCACTGACCGCCCACAGGCAGCACCGGGGCCACCGGCTGGGCCGCACTGGTGACACTCGGTTGAATCGGTTGCGGAGCCGCCGACATCGGGCCACCGGGGACCACGCCCGGCGCGGGTATCGGAGTCGGAACCGGAGTCGGAACCGGAGTTGGCTGAGGCAACGGCAGCGACAGACTCGGCACCGGAGATGCACCCTGTGGAGACATCGGGGCCGCGCCGGGCATCCCGGAAACCGGCGTGGGGAACGCATAACCATGATCGGGGGCGGCATCCTTCGTGCTGGGCGGAATCCCCATCACGGGTGGCAACCCCATCAGACCGGCAGGCACACCACTGGGGTTCGCGGCCGGGTTCGGCACCGGGGCCGGCATTGCCCCTTCGGAAGCTGGGCCAATCACTTCCATCCCGTGCCCGTGCAACGCCGCGACATCCCCCATCACCCACGAGATGCGTCGGGATTCCTCCGCCAGTATCCGGGCCGCGTCCACGTCGCAGGAGACAATGTGCGGTGTCATGATGACGAGCAGTTCTCGCTTGGTGATCTGCTGTTGACGGTAGCGGAACAGTGCCCCGGCGTAGGGAATGTCTTTCAGGAACGGAATCCCGGTTTCGGTGCGGGAATCGGTCTTCGTAATCAATCCTCCGAGGATGATCGTTTCCCCGTCGGCTGCGGAAACCGTGGTCTGCACGGTTTGCACGTTGAACGCCGGAGCGGTGAATCCTTGCCCCAGAGACACCGGCTGCGGGGTCGGCGTGCTGATCTGCGGTTCGACACGCATCAGCACCTTGCCGTCTGGGCTGATACGCGGTGTCACCCGCAAGGTGATCCCGATGGGCCGGTACTGGATACTCTGCTGCGCGGTCCCCACCCCGGAGAGAATCGACTGCGTCAACGTCGGGTAGTCCTGACCCACCTGGACGAACCCGGTCTGGCTGTCGGCCACCTGGATTTGGGGTCGGCTGAGGATTTCGACCCGACCTTGCTGCTTCAGGGCACGAATCAGCAGGTTGAACGAATCCGCCGCCGCCGAGAAGACAAAGCCGCCGACACCGACCAGGCTCGACGAACGCCCCAGCCCCAGGTTGTTGATCCCCTGGAAACCGACCGTCCCGGAACTGGCCGCGTTGGCGTTCGCCATCGGGCTGGTCGAGTTGAAGTTGAAACCGGGGCTGCCCACCTGCCCCGTGAGTGAACCATCCGGGTTGGCGAACGTCCCCGCCGCTGGCAGCAGGCTCCGCGTGAACAGGATCGGGCTCTGGATCCCGGCTTCGATGCCGAATTCCTCCGTATTCGAGAGTTGCACTTCCGCGATCAGAACCTGAATCACCACCTGCGACGGTTGGGCGTCGATCTTCTCGATCATCCGTTTGATTTCTGAGAAATACTGCGGTGTGGCCGAGATGAGCAACGTATTGCTCACGGGTTCCGGCACCACGACAATGTTCCGCTGGACCTGCTGATACGCGGTCAGGTACTGGCTACCGTTCAGCACGGTCAGCGATTGCGTGATGAAGTTTTGCAAACTGGTAGCGACATCTGCGGCCGCGGCGTTCCGCAGTTTGTAAACGCCGGTGTACCGCTGTTCGACATCCGCCGCTTCCAACCGGGCAATGACGGCACGAATCGTATCCAAGTCATTTTGCGAACCGGCGACCAGGATGCTGTTGGTCCGATCATCCACGGAAATGCGCAGGTCGATGAGAGACGCGCCATCGGTCGGGGCTCCGGTCAGCGTGAGCAATGGTCGCACGGTCCCGGACTGGGTAAAGGTGTTGATCCCGCCGACCCCGCCGCCGATGCCGCCACCCGCTCCCCCAAATCCGCCCGCAGCCCCGACACCGCCTCCCACACCACCGCCTGTCGTTTGCTGGCTGGTGAAGAGTTGCTGCAAGAGCGTCGCGGTCTGGATCGCGTCCGCTTTGGTCAGGGTGAAGATATTCACATACGACCGAGCCGCCGCGACGACATCGAGGTTTTCGATCATCGTCTCGATCATCCGCATCGTTGTTGCCGGCGCGGCCACGATGAGAGCATTGATGCGAGCATTCGGGATAATGTGGACATCAGTCAGGAATCCGCTTTCGACCACCTGACCATCTTTGGTGGAGAAAAATCGGAGAGTGTTGGATTTCGTGACCACCCCGCCCCCGGCCATTCCGCCGACGCTGGTGACGGTCCCGGTCCCGCCGAGTCCACCCCCGCCCAGTCCTCCTCCCAAACCCCCCCCACCGAGTCCTCCTCCCAAGCCACCGCCGCCGAGTCCTCCTCCCAAACCACCCCCACCAAATCCCCCTCCTCCCAGGCCACCGCCGCCCGGTCGCCCTCCGAGGCCGCCGCCCAGGCTCGATGTCCCCGTTGTCCCACCGAGGCCGCCGCCGAGGCCGCCCGTGAGTGTCCCTGTGGCCCCACCGCCGAAGGCTCCTCCACTCGCGGGAATCCCTGTCTGACTGGCCTGGGCAATGGGATTCACGACGTTCGCCGTCAGCGACTGAATGATGACCGCGGCCAACTCATCCGCGAAGGCATTTTGGAGACGGAAAACCCGGACCTCGTTGACCGCTTTGGACGCGGCACTGTCCAGCATCTCGACCAGTTCCGTGACATCCTTCAGGTCCGCCGGGCTCGCCTGGACGAAGACCGAGTTACTCGCCAGATCGAACGTGACCCGGAACTGATTCGCGGTCAGCGGTTCATCCGGGTAACGCTGGTTCCAGAACTGCTGGATTTGCGACGCGACAATCTGCGCGGAGGCCTTCTTCAACTGGAAGGCGTGCGGTTTGTTCGCGTCCGAGTTGGGCTGATCGAATCGCTCGATCTCTTTGAGGACATCCGCGAACCGCGCTTCCGGCGCGACGACCAGCAGCGACTGAAACCGGGGCAACGGCAGAATGAAGACATTCTGGACCGTCGTCGCCGAGAGTCCCGGCACCAGGGCATTCGCTGGGTTCCGGGCCGCTTGTGGGACGACGTTCCCTCCGAGTCCCACCTGGACCCGCGCGAAGACTGTGTTCAACTTCGCCGTGATGCTGCCTGGATCGGCGTTCTTCAACGGTACGATTTCGAGCTTGGGCTCGGCCCCCGCCGCCCGTTTCTGGAGTTCCTGAATAATCGCCAGGGTCAGTTCCAAGTCGCGTTGGTCCGCGGCCCGGATGACGACACCGCCGATCTCATTGAGCGGATAGACCGTCACGGTCCCGCGTGGGGATGGGACATCCGATGTGTCCCCGGTTGCTGGCGACGGAGCCGGCTGCGACGGTTGAGACGCTTGGACCAGTTTGAGTTCCGATTCCGGGAGTCCTACCGGGGCGTACTGGAAGAATGGACCCAGCGGGCGGGTGTCCGCGTTGGGGTCGTAGAGGACAGCGGTTGTGACGGCGGAAGGGGCATCCATTCCCCGGTCGTCAAAATTTCGGGGGTTCTCCCCCGGTGTCCCCGGTCCATCGAGCGATGATCTCCGATTGCCCCGATTGCCGCCGAATCCTCCCCCGCGATTGCCCCCACCAGGGTTGAAGCCACCACCGGGGTTAAAGCCGCCACCGCCAAAGCCCCCTCGGTTCCCACCAAAGCCCCCACCACCGAAGCCCCCACCACCAAAGCCCCCTCGGTTCCCACCAAAGCCACCGAAGCCACCGGGTTGGTTGGTTTGGGTCACGCGGCCCTGAATCGCGTCTATCGTCTGTTGGACAATCGCCGGGTCAATCCCGACAACGGGGACAAGTTTGACAACCTGGGTATTGTCCTTCGCGGCCGAGTCCAGGTGTTCGACCAGATCGGCCACGTCCTTGAACATCGTCTCCGTACACATGACCACAAGGCTATTGCTGCGGTTGTCCACACCGACAGTTAGGGA
This sequence comes from Bacteroidales bacterium, assembly GCA_026931725.1. Lineage (GTDB taxonomy): Bacteria > Planctomycetota > Planctomycetia > Gemmatales > Gemmataceae > JAIXLE01. The sequence continues at coordinate 42,448 of JAIXLE010000059.1, read as the reverse complement.
CGGCGACTTTTGCTGCGGTTGTGGGTTACGGTTGAACCGAGATGCCCGCGCCGATTCAGATGGGGACAAGCCGATGACGTTCGCGTACACGTCCTCGATGGTCGCGCCGACTTCCGTGGCATTGGCGTATTTCAGCGGGCCGATGATGTAGGTCCGCTGGACGACGGCGTTCCCTTCCGGGCTTGTCTCAATCGCGTTCGCCAGCAGTTTGCGGATCATGAACAGATCCAACGGCGAAGCCTTGACGACGATGAGCGAGTTGCTGCTCGGCTCGGCGACCACACGGACCCGTCCCGTCGCCGGGTTGTTCGGGGTGGTCGCTCCGGCCCCGGCGGTTTGTCCCAAAAATCGGGAGGCCATTTCCGCAAAGCGTCCACCACCACCACCGCCACCAAAGCCGCCGCGTCCACCTTGTTGTGGTTGTTGCTGTTGCGGTTGGGGCGGGCCGTTGAACACTTCGCTGATGACCTTCGCGGCCTCGGCAGCGCTGGCGTTCTTCAGGCGGATCACCTCAAATTGGTCCTCTCCCTTGGGCTCTTGCGTGTAGATGCGAGCCACTGACAGCATGGCCACAGATTCCGGGTCGCCGCCGGAGATGATAAGTTTGTCCCCAGCCACGGTAATCGTGATCGGCTTTTGTTCTGGGACGGGTTTGTCCGGGTCCACCAACTGCGCGGACACCCGGCGTGTCTCGGGGACATGGATCGGCTGATTCTGGGACATGTCCCCAGGGATCGGCACTCGTTTGGGGCGGGTGTCGGTCGGGGGCAACGGTTGCGGAGCCGGGGCCGTTGAGGGCGGACTCGGCGTGGCTCCCGGAGCCACGATGCGAACGGGGTTCTTGCCCATCTTCCGCATCATTTCCGCGAGGGCTTCCGCCAGGACAGCCGCGTTCCCCTTGTTGACCGTGATGACCCGCAATCCGCTGGTCCCACCTCCCGTGATCCCACCGGATTCGCCGAGCGCCTGGATGGCCCCTTTGATGTCCGTAATCTGCTCCGGTGTCCCGCGCACGAGCAACCCCGTCACGGGACCGCTGGTCTGAGCTTCGATCGTGGGGCCACCGGAACTGGAAGGATAAATCTTGCTCAGCGTGGCCGCCGTCTCGGTCGCGTCGAGGACCGTGAGTGGGATCAGAGCCGTGGTCGTCGCCGTGACCTTGACCCCTTCGGTGCCCTTGAGTTGATCGAGGATTTCCAGATGCTCGCCGGGTGTGGCGTAGACCATGATCTGGTTGCTATTGGGGACAGGAACCACCCGCACCGACGGCGAGGTCTTCGTGTAGGCTTCCTGCAATGTCTTGGCCACGGTTTCCGCGGTGCCCGTGGGGACAGGATAGGTCCGCAATTCGGGCGGGCCGACCACGATCGGGAGTTGTCCCTCTTTGGCGACGTCGAGTTCCCCGAGGATCTTTTTCGCCAGGCTGATCTTGTCCGCCGGGCCGGTGATGAGGACGGAATTGGTCCGTTCATCGACGGTGATTTGCACCGTGCGGAACCGGGGGCCGCCGCTGTTACTGTTGCTGGAACGTCCTCGGTCCCGGTCGAACATCCGGGGGTCGAACCCCTGTTGCGGGAAGCTGCCGGGCGGGGTGCTGTTCGGCTGATTGGTCGTGACTTGGGTACTCGAATCGGTCAGCAATCCGCGCAGGACATCAGCCGCCTTGGTGGCCCGGATGTACCGGCAGGCGAATGTGAGGGAGTCCGCCCCTTCACTTTCATTCTCGACGACTTTGAGCGTGCTGAGGATGCGACCAATGTTCCCGGCGGTGTCCTGCAGGATGATCTGGTTGGCTTTGGACAGCGGGGTCACGTCCCCAAACGGGGAGAGCATCAGTTTGATTTCGGGCAGCGTGTCCTCAACCACTAAGGTCTTCAGTGGCACGATGACCTGGACGATTTCGGAACGTCCGCGTTTTGGCAGTTCCTTCAAGTCGATCCGCGGCAAGAGCGTCGGGTCGAGCTTCTCATCCGAAGGCAGGATGGTGAAGGTCATTCCCCGCCGCACGAGAATGAACTTCTTCAACAATAATTGTTCGTTCAGCAGGTCGACAATCTGAGGGATCGTGAATTGTCGACCCGGTTCCGCCTTGATGGTGAAACTGCCGGGCACCTTGACGGAACCGACCCAGACGAGCCCGCTTTCCCGACCGAACCAGTCGATGACATCGGACCACGGCTTGTTATCGAAGGTAATGGCGAGTGTTTTTTCCGCGGCCTCCTGCGGGGGCACCGTGGGAGTCGATGGGACATCGGGACGCAGTACCGGGACACCGGGTTTCAACGGAGACGGTTGCGGAGCCTGGGCCAACAGGGTCACGGGCAAGACCACAGCGACCGTTCCCACGCCCAACCACGCGGCGAGTCGCACGGGCAACCAGCGTCGGCGGCGGCGACTGCTCCGCAATGCCAAACTCATTCCAGGACGGGACAGACTCATGACTCCCCCCCAAGTTCCGAAATCGGGCTCCGCCGATCCGGTTTGAACCGGCGACACGTTCCCCCGAACGCCGCCGATTCGCAGTGTGGTCTGTAATGTGGGCGAATACCGATAGGGCTTTCCAAACGCAATCGCAACTGGCCGCGACTCAGGTTACTTTCATCGTACCCGGTGATGATGGTTGCCGGGTCATGCTCTGGCCGGATTTTTCCGCGGTTTTGTACCGAATTCCTGTCGAATGCCGGGTCAGTTGAGTTCCACGCCCAAGCGGCGTTCGGCTTCCACGGCCTGTTCCGCCTGTCGCAAAATTTCCTGTGTCTCGGTCGCGGGTAACGGCACCAATTCCTTCAGAGAGCGGCCCACCTTCCAGAAATACAGCGTCGGCGTTTCGGTCCAAGGAATCACTCCTCCGACCACGGCTGCCATCGCTTCGGTGGGCACCCGCGATTCCGAGCGTGACCCGGTCGCGGCTTCGGCCAGATACAAACCATCCCCTTTCACGGCGATCAGTCGCAAGCTCCGGTTCGTACTGGAATCCGGCGGATTGAGGCGAATCACCCCACCCGAACGATACTCCGGGTCAGGCGTTCTTGCCCCATCGGTGGAACGCACATACTTTTGCACGCGCGTTCCGTCAATCCCAGCTTCGACTTCGTATTTCACATTGTTGAATGTATCCCAGACATCCGCGAGCGATGTTCCATTCGAGCGAACTGTCAGACCCACAAGCCGAATATAGGGTGAGACATCCTCTTTCGGCTTCGGGGGCGGCGGGGGTGCCTCGGCGACGGCGGGTGGCTCAGGTGGCTTCGGGGGCGGCAGTGGGCCGTGAAAGAAATCCCGAACCGCGAGATGCGCATATTTGCGATCGGCGGGAGACAGCACGACGGGTTCTCCCTGGCCGATCAGACCGCGTCCCGCTTCCGCGGTTTGCGCGATAGCCTGATAGCCGAGCCCACCACCGATCGTCGCCAGCACGGGGGGAATGGACAGCAGCGTCCGCCGTTTCTCGGCACCGTCCATGATGATGGACTCCGCCGTCAGCGTGACTTTGAGGTCTTTGCGATTCGTGCCAGCACCGCGAGTGTCGTCATTCCGTTTGATCGTGAAGCCTGTAATCCGGTGCGCCAAGTTGAGGCGGTGGAAGTTTTCCAGGAAGGTCGTCAGCATCGGCAAATCAACCTTGTCGAGATTGATGTCGAACACGAGCCGGTTGTAGGCGGGCTTTTTGGGGGCGAGGTTCGGCACACCACGGGTGTCGGCGGAGCGTGGAATGATGGTGAAGCCCGCCGGGGCGTGGGCATCCCGCAGGAGGATCGCCAGGGCTTCCTTGTATTCTTCACGGGCCAGGGTCGCATCAGCGGGCAGGCTGCGGGCTTTCACCAGGGGGAATCGGCGGGCATCCTGGCGGAGCGCGTCGACATCCTCCTCCAGCTTGGTCATCTCGTTTTCCAATGATCGCGCTTGCCGATTCTTGGATTGAATCGGTCCAACGAAGACCAGATAGCCCACGAAGCCACCGACGGCGACGAAGATGAGCCCCAGCAGGATGATCGCCAAGAGTCGTTCGCGGGCGGACACCGGACACCCTCACAAGATGATGAAATCAGGGAAAATCAGGCTCGGACAGCTGGCAACGTATCCTTACGGTCGATCATCCGGCGTGTGTTTCACGGATGATGGTGGAATCAGCGGAACCTCCAGCTTCCGCGTGTACTTTTCCGGTTCGCGGCGATTCACCAGAATCGTGATGGTGAACAACTGATTGAACGGCGTGTTACCGCTGGCCAGGCCGCCGGTCGTTTTTTGCACGCTGACGTAATGCTTGTCTTTCGTGGTGTTGTCGCGGTTGATCGCCGTGACCAGGTCGGACACGGCCTCGGGGTCGCGGGTGCCCAGTTTGATTTCGAGCCGCCCGGACGCGGGCCGTTTCCCGGCTTTATCCGGTTGGAGTGTCGCGGCGGTCATGCTCAGGATCCGGGTCGTTTCCAAGCGTTCAAAACGGTCGGCCAGGTCGTACAATTCGTCGAGCCAGATCGGCGAACGCTGTTCCCAATCTTCGACAAATCGGACCCGTTTGGCCTCGGATTCCAGCTGGGCTTTCTCCGCTTCGAGGTCCAACTTGGCGATTTGCAGCGATTGCAGTTTTCGGGATGCCGCGCTCACCTCCATCCAGCCGAAGCCGATTCCGGTGAAGAGGAGGAGGAAGGCCACGATGGCCGCGAAGAGGAGTTGCCGTTGGAACGGATCTTTTTCGGGCTTCGGTTGCCGGGGTTCGACGAAGTTAATCGGCAATGTCGCACTGTCGGCTCGTGCGGCCAACAAGCCCAGCGGCCCGGCCAATGCCCCGTGGAGCGTGGAGGGCAGGCCCGTTTCCCCGGATGTCAGCGGATCGTAGTCGAACACTGGAACGGACAAGGCCTCCGCCAATGCGTCCGAATATCCCCTGTCCCAGCCAGCGGTCAGCAGCAGGGCCGATACGGGAGAACGGGGATGCTGAACCGCGAACACCGCCAGATTCCGCTTGATTTCCGCGATCAGAGCCTTTTCCGATGCGACCACCGGGGCCGCGATGCTCCGGGCGAGCAAGACATCATGATTGTGAACGAGGATGAATTCTCCCCCGTGAGCATCCAGCATCAGCAGACCCACCGTGCCGGGGACTGCGTTGGTCGTCTCGGTCGGCAGGATACCGGCTTGCCGGGCGCGATCCACCAGGAATCCGGCCACGAACGCCACGGGCGTGATGCCGAGCAACTTCACCCCCAGCGTGGCCGCGAGTTCCTGAGCCGCTTGCACCAGATCTCGACTCACGACCACAGCCGTTGATCGTCGTTCCGTGGCGGTGGCCTGGGTCGTGTGCGGCACAAAATCGAAGACCACCTCGCCCGCGGCTTCGGTCACTTCTTTGAGTGCCTGAAAGCGGACGATGTTCGGTTCCTCGGCTGGCGGCACGGGCGGGTAGCGCAACTCTTTCAGAATGACCCGTTCCCGGCCGATCCCCAACAGAATCGGTGCCGGGGAGATGCCAGCGGCCTGAAGGCGTTCTTTCAATTGTGCCCCGAGCGTAGCCGCGGTTGCGGGGGTCAGCGGGGGCACGTCTTCCATCCATGCGAGTGTCTTTTCGATCTTGACACTGTGTGAACGTGCCGTCCCCGCGACCACGAACAGGCGGTGATGATCGACTGTGATGGCCAGGAATCGAGACACGGCAACAACTCCAGGGGAAGTCGGCACTAGCGGGGCGGGGTGAAGCCACGCGGAATGTCGAGGTCGGTGAGATCACGGTAATACAGGATACGGGGCGTGCCCAGATGCGTGTCGATCACGGCTTCCACCCGTGCAACTGGGCCGTTCTGGCTGAAATAGCCGATGGACTGCACCCGGTAGACCATCGAACGACTGGTGATGTACCGCTCCAGTTGGGCGAACTTTTTCGGGGTGACGTTGGCCTGTGTGACCACCCAGGCACCAGATTGTACGTCCGGGTCCGTGGGGGAGAGACTGTCTCGCGCGGCCAGAATCGCATCCACATCGGTTTCGTCCAGGCTGGTTGATGAACTCCCCGTCTGGCTACTGTTCGTGGTGGTCATCGTCGTAGACGTGGACGTTTGCGAAGTCGACTGAGCAGACGCTTGTGCGGCGGATTGCGCGATCGCCGTCAGTGCCATTAACACTTCCCGCGGTGCCGTCATGACATTGATACGGGGGACCATCTCATATTCTTGGCGGCCAGTGGTGGCATCCAACAGCACGGGGAGTTCTTCCGCAAGTCGAGCCGGATCATTCAAAGGGCACGGAATCACGATCGACGGTGAAGCCGTCGCGGAAGAGGCCGTACTATTGCTGCTGGCATTACTGGAGCCACTCGAACCGGAACTTGAATTCCCGGAACCGGCACTCGTGGGGTTCGGCAACGTCACCTGTGTCCCCACCAGGGATAAAATCGAGGGGAGTTGTCGTTTGTTTTGAGGCGATTGCGCCAGAGCCGATTGCACGGCCGTGGACAGGCCCCACTCCCCGAACCGACTGGGAGGAAGAACTCGCAGATGGACCCGCAGAACTCGTGGGAACTTGGGAAACATCGAACAACTTGTAGGCCAGGATGTAATCGGCCATTTCCTGACCGATCGCCGTGACGAGATTCGAGTGAAAAGTCACCAGATCGTCACTGGTGCCGAGATACAACCGGGGTTCGCCGCTACTGGTGGAGTTGAGTTCCCGACCGTAAACGGTAAGGTACTCCGCCCAGCCGCGATCGAGTGTCTGGGAACCACCAGGGGTATCATCGGCGATGCCGTTCCGGTTGCGGTCGTTGCCGTAGAGTAGCTGCCAAGTGACACCGCGAACCAACAACAGTTCGTCGAGCGTGTTCATCGGGCCGTTCTTGGCACGATACGGCTGTTCCAATCCGAGATAGTAGCCCGATTCCGCGCCCGCCGGGCGTTCGGTGTCGTCCGGGTCCACCCAGTCGACGATGGCATCGGCGATGTCCTCGGTCATGTTCGGCAACGCCATCAAGGCATCGTGCAGGAGTTGCCCGGTTGAATCGAGTTGAATCAGCGCGTTGAGGTTGATTTTGCCACCTTCGTCGGTGACTCCGTTGCGGACGGTGAACCCCGATGTGGCATCCCCGCCAACCGCAACCAGGGCGAACCGGGCATCTTTACGGGGGTTCTCGGAAGCGGCCACCGGCACATTCGCCAGGGACGCATCTTCATACGGATTGATACCCGTACTCCCCGCGTCGGTGAGCAGGGCGGCAGCGTAGGAGATGCCAGAAATCGCGTTCAACCGCGATTGGACCACATCGGTCGTCCGTGACGCGGCGACGTACTCCGAAGTCATCGCATCGGTGAACTGATAGGCCACCAGGGACAGCACCGCCACGACGATCAACACCGCCAACAAGGCGTAACCAGGGCGATCGCTGGCGGCGGGCCGCGGGGAACCGGGGCACCGGAAGGACGCAATCATGGTGTCGTTCCTCCCGTAGTTGTGGTGCTGCTGGAGTCGCTACTTGTGGCGTTCAGGTCCACGAATTCCTGGACGCTCAAGCCTGGAGCCGCCCGGACGGGGAACACATGAACGGCCATCCGATTCCGGGTGCCGCCACCGCGTTCGGGAACCGCGATCCCGAGGGTTACGCGGATTGCTCGCGGCGGGCCGGTCGGTGTGACCCCATCCGGGCCAACCGCGGAACCATCCCAGGAGGTCGCCCAAGTGGAGCCATCGAAATACTCGAACATCAAGCTCACGACCGACTCGGCAATCCTATCACTGGCTTCGCTGGTCAGGTCGGGATCGACGCTATCCCGAACACCATCTGCCGTTACCCAGACCCGGACCTGTCGGCATAATCCGCCTGTCCCGCCCGCCGCCAGCCAATAGGTCACCCGTCGTAGTCCGCTGGGACTTTGCACATCCAGGTCGGCCTGATCGTAGGACGGGTTCAGATTCGCCAAAGAATCGGGCACCCGGCTAAGGAACACGGTCAACTGGCTCTCCGACCCGATCACCCCCGCCTGAAAGGGAACATCGGCTGCCAGGGCTTCGGCACCTGGACTATTCGTGGTGGTATCTGTTCCCGTTGACGAACTGATCGTTCCCGTGGTGGTGCTGACGGCCCCGGTTGTGGAACTGATCGTTCCCGTGGTGGTTCCGATCGCCGAGCCTGTGGAATCGCCGGAATCCGTGGGGATCACGCCTGCGGCATTCCCCCCCGATTTGGGCGGCAGCGGGCCGAGGCTCATCGTCAGATCGCGGGTCATCCGTTGGAAGATGCCCCGCGCGAGATTATCCGCGGCCACAGACTCACGGCCCACTTGTGTCTGACCGAGGGTCAGATCCAGGGCGAAGTAGAGCGACCCGAGCAGCAGCACCGCGATGGCGCTGGCGAGCAGGACTTCCAGAAGTGTGAACCCGGCACGGGATTGAGCATTCCGGGTCACGGCGTTGTTCCCCCTGTGGTGCTGGTCGAGGAGCCGGTTGTGGTCGTAGAGCCATCCGTGGTTGTGGTCGGCACTTCAGCCTGCGCGGCGGAGCCAATCACAGCGGGATCGAGTATGAGTTGGGTCATGGCCACTTCAAATGGTCGGCCTGGCGTTGAGCGAGACACCCGTACCGTGACCTGATACAAGTTCGCTGGCCCGGACGGGGTGGATTCCACAGACCAGGACCATTCGGGAGCTTCGTCAAATGTGCCGTTGCCCCCTTGCAGGGCAACGGCCCCGGCTTCCACTTCCGCCAGTTTGGACTCGGCCAGCAAGGTGCCGCGTGTCTGCAACTGGGCATCCAGCGAGCGATCGAGCCCGACATCCACGAGTTTACCGATGGCGACCAGAGCCATCATCATGATCGCTAATGCGAGGATCACCTCGATCAGCGACATGCCCGCACGGGTTCGGGCCGAACGTGTCATTGCCGGTATCCCAGGGAATCCGCCGAATCCGCCGAATGCACCGAAACCACGCCGGTCAACCCGCGGAGATGCACGAACAGCGACCGCGAGCCGGGTTCGCTGAACTCCAGCAGGACGTTGTCTTCCTTGCAGCTTCCGTCCGATTGAAAGGTCGCCACAGTCAGCCAGCCGGATTCCGCCGTGGGAACCACGCTTTCCGAGTTGCTCACGAGCATCCCCATCACGGTCGGCGGGAACGTGTCTTCCAACATTTCTAGCACCGCGGCGTTCTCGCTCCCCACATCCACCAGATCGAGCGCGAACGGAGCCAGGCGGAGTTGTCGGCCATCCTGGTGAATGCTGAGTTGATACGGCTGCCCGCTTTCCATCGCCCGCACCCGGCCTTCGGCGACTCGGCCTGCAAAGGTATCGGTCGCCGCCTTCAGCCGGGTATCACCACGAAAAGCGTTGAGTGTCGGCAGCAGGATGGCTCCGAGGATCACCAACACCGCCATCACGGCGATCAGTTCCAGCAGCGTCACCCCAGGGCGGGGCAAACGAGTCGAGCGTGGCATCGTTGGCCTCCGAGCGGAGTTAGCGTACCGTGGTCGGATCAGGCACCGGCTGCCCGTTACCGTCTTGGGTGTAGACGCGGAACTGCACATCGCCGCCGTCAGAGTTCTGGTTCATTTCGACCTGATACGGGTTGCCCCACGGGCCGATCAGGGCTGCGGACCCCCCTTCGATCATCGGGGCACGGCCATCCCCGCCGATCAGCACGTTCAGGCTTTGCGGCACCGTGCCTTCATTTTTGAGCATCCAGGCTTTGAGGGTCTTTTCGAGCTGCTTTGCCTCAATAGTGGCCTTGTCGCGCTTGGCATCTTCGAGGTAGCGGAAGACATAAATACTCGACACCCCCGCCAGAATGACGAGGATCGCCACGACGACCAACACTTCCAACAGCGTAAAAGCCGAGCGGCGATGCGAAACGGAGCGGCGTACCGGAGAACGCAACATGGCAGTGTGTCCTACAAACGGGATGAGCTACGGGGCGGGTCGGAACCGCTCTAAGTATACGGTTACGCCCGCCGAGATGAAACCGCCGCATTCTCAAAAATGATATGATTCTCATATTCGAGAGAAACGGGAACACGATCCGATGTGCTGCTCTGAGCGGACTGTTGGGGCGAGATTACCCCCGGCGCTCAAACATGTTTCCCGGCAATCGGCGAATGACTTTCTTCATTTCGAGCCGCATCAAGATGGTGGCCAGTTCCCCAGCAGGAAGCCCGGTTTCTCTCGCAACATCATCGGCATGGCGGGGTTGCGTGAGATTTTCCCAAACCGTGAGCAACGCTCCCTCCAACCCCGATGGCGGGCCAGACTCGGGAACGGATTCCGGCGCGGTGAACAGGGTCGGCCCAGTCGCCGCCTTCGCCCGGCGCGGTGTTGGTTTCGGCGGATCGAACGGAGCCAGACCGCCGACATCTTCGAGAATGTCCTCCGCCGAACGCACGAGTCGGGCACCCTTGCGGATGAGATCCAGGCACCCCGCACTGGCGGGGCTGTCGGCGTTGCCGGGAACGGCGTACACGTCGCGCCCCTGTTCCGCCGCGTGGGTCACGGTGATGAGGGCACCGCTTTTCACATTGGCTTCCACCACGACGATGGCCCGACTCAGGCCGCTGATGATCCGGTTGCGAGCCGGGAACATGCCGGGTTGCGGGTCAACCGTCATCGGCGTTTCCGTCGCCAGGGCACCTTGCCGCGCAATGGCCTCGGCCAAATGAGCGTGTTCCGGCGGGTAAATGCTGGACAATCCCCCGGCGAGAATCGCAATAGTCCGGCCACCCGCATCAAGTGCCCCCCGATGGGCCGCGCCGTCGATGCCACGGGCCAGCCCCGAAATGACGGTCCACCCGGCCCGAGCCAACCCCGCCGCGATCCGCTCCGCCATGCGAATGCCGTAAGGCGTGCAGTTCCGCGAACCGACGATGCCGATCGCTTGGCCGTCTGCTGGCGCGAACGCTCCCCGAAAATACAACAGCGGCGGTGGATCCGGGATCGTCGCCAGCGGAGCCGGGTATTCCGGTGTCCCCAACAGTGCGAGTGAGACACCCCCTAGTTGAATCCGCTGCCATTCCTGGGTGATGTCCACCCGGCGCAGTGCCGCGGCGAATTTCGTGGCGAGCTTCGCACCGATCAGGGGAATCGCTTCCAGTTGGGGAGCCGTCGCTTGCCGGGCCGCGGCCGCCGAGCCGAAATGTTGCAAAACCGCAGCGGTGAGCTTGGGACCAAGCCCCGGAATCAGGGCCAGCGCGAGATGATCGGCAAGTTCGGGTGGGACGGCCGCATCGGGCATGTCACACCACGAGTGGGCGGAAAAATCTGGGCATCCGTGCCAGTCCGACCATCCTTTGGTAGACGAAAGATTACGACTCGCAGCCGCAACGGCAAGCGGGATCGCAAAATTTCGGGTTCCCGTCTTCTCATCTCCCATCTGGCTGATTGACCGCCACCCTTGCATCTTCCATAATGTCGAAATCCGGTTGGCCCGTGCGGGATTGTGAATCCCACCGTCTGACCGGAACTGATTACCTGCCACCGCACTTGTCGGCATCGGGTAAACCCTCTTCTGGAATCCCCGTGAACGGCGCAAACAACCATAAACTCAAGGTCTTCACAGGCCGGGCCAATCGGACTCTCGCGGAGAACATCGCCCGGCACCTCGGCGTGACACTCGGAAACCTCAACCTCGGCAACTTCCCCGATGGCGAAACGTCGGTACGCATCGACGAGGATGTCCGGGGCCGCGATGTCTTCATCGTGCAGCCAACCTGCTCGCCGGTGAACGAGAATCTGATGGAGTTGTTGGTCATCCTCGATGCGTTCAAACGCGCGAGTCCGGCCCGCATCACGGCGGTGATTCCCTATTACGGTTATGCCCGCCAGGACCGCAAAGACATGGGGCGGGTGCCGATCTCCGCTAAGCTCGTCGCCGACCTACTCACCACCGCCGGGGCCAACCGGGTACTGTGCCTGGATCTGCACGCCGCCCAGATTCAGGGCTTTTTCAACATCCCCGTCGATCACCTGTACGCCGTCAAGGAAATTACCACCCACGTCCGCACGCTCGGGATTCCGCCAGAAGATTTAGTCGTACTCAGCACCGACGAAGGGAACGTGAAGAAAGCCCTCCTCTACCAGCGGCGACTGGGCGGGCAAATCGCCGTCGTCGACAAACGCCGCAGCAGCGCCGAGGAAACGCGGGCCGCCCACCTGCTCGGTGCCCCCGTGGAAAACAAAACGGTGATCGTCTTCGATGACATGATCTCGACTGCATCCAGCATGATTAACGCCGTCCGCACAGCGCGGGACCACAACGCGAAGAAGGTGTATGTTTGTGCCACGCACGGCCTACTGGTTGGCCCAGCCGTCGATCGGCTCCGCGAGGTCGGCGTGGAACAGATCACGGTGACAGACAGCATCCCGCTCTCGCAGGAAAAGCTCGATCGGTTGCCGAATATCAAGGTGATCTCCGTCGCACCGTTGCTCGCCAATGCGATCCAACGGATTCACGGGAACGAATCCGTGAGCGGCCTGTTCCTGGACGATTCCAAGTGAGACAGCAGGCGACACGATGGACATGACCACGATTTGCCCGTCCTGCCAGGCATCGCTGCAATTCGATGCGGAGTTTGCCGGTCACGATGTCCGCTGCGGACAGTGCGGCAACATCTTCACGGCCATCGCCGCTGCCTCCTCGGAATCCACGGGACCGCAGCGATTTCGTGAAGAATTACCCTACATTCGGCGGCGATTCGATCCACAAGTGATGGCCACTCGCCCAGCCACCACGGGCAGCGGTGCCACGGCGTTCCTTCTGGGGATCGTCGCGATTTTGACGTGGTGGTGCCCGCCATTGGGGTTGATTGCGGGCAGCCTCGCCGTAATCCTCGCTTGCACGAGCCTACAAACAACGACTCGCAGGCTCGCCGTGATCGGCATGATTCTCGGCATCGCGTCCGTGATGTTTTCGCTCGGTTGTGGCGTGATTTACGGGGTAGTGATTCACCATCAGCACGAATTGGAACGACACTCCGGCGGCAACCAAGCCCCCTTCCTACGGGAATGACAAAACCCCTTCCGGCACCCGATGCGTACACCGGAGTGGCGAAAGGGGAAAAGAGCAGACACCCCGTCTCAATCGCCGCGGAGTTTCAGGCCGTATTGGGTGAGCCGTTCTTTGACTTCTGTCAACGAAGTCACACCGAAGTTCTTGGCTTCCAGCAGTTCATCCGTGGTCCGCTGGCATAGGTCGCCAATGGTGTTGATGTTCAATCGCAACATGCACTTCCGGGCGCGCACCGAAAGGTTGAGATCGCTGACCGGCTTGCTCAGCAACGCCTGTTCTTCCGGCGAGAGATTCGGGGCCGACCGCTGACGGAATTCGTACTGCTGCCCCTGTTCCAACGACTGACCAACTCGCAACCCCTTGGAATCCAGGATCGCCCGAATTTCCAGGAGAGACGTTTCACCGAAATTCTTGGACGATAGCAACTGCACTTCGGAGACGCGGGTGAGGTCGCCCAGTGTCCGCAAGTTCATCCGCTTCAAACAGTTGCGGCTACGAACGGACAATTCAAAATCGGTAATCGGAATTTCCAGCACTTGCCGAAATTGTACGTTGGTCTGCTCGTCTTCCGGGCTGTAATACATGGACAAACTGGCTTCCGCGTCCTTTGTGAACAACCGGGCGCGTTCATCCAGCGGGTCGATTTTGTGCAATCGCCGATAGCATTCAGCGGCTTTGTCGTACTGATTATTATCTTCGTACAACACGCCCAAATTGTAGAGTACCCCCTTCCCGATGGGTGGGTGTTTCAAACACTTTTCGTAGTACCGAATCGCGTCCTCATCGTTACCGGACAGGTCGTTGAGGAAGGCCAAGCGGAACAGTGACCCGGTATGGGAAGGGTCCAGCTCGACGGCCCGTTCGTAGGCTCGTGCCGCCCGAACGATGTCGCCTTCCGCCTCGGCGATGCCGCCATCCTGGAAGTGGTACTCGGCATTGTGGGCAGCCATGTCCTTGATTTTGGCGAGGATCGTTTTGGCTTCGCCGAGCTGACCTTGTTGCCGTAACACGCCCGCCCGTTGGAGTTGGACTTGCTGAGCAGCGTAGCCCGCTTTCTCAGCCTTGTCGAACGCGGCGATGGCCTCCGCAAACGCCCCTTGTTGCGTGTGCGCCCGACCCAGGAAGAACGCCGCCAACGGCCCTTCCGCTTGGGCCAGATGTTCCACCGCCAGCCCCATTCGGCCCAGGAAGAACTGGACGACACCCAGCTTGAGATGCAATTTCGTTTGTTGAGCCGGTGCCGCCGCTGTGAGGCGTTTCGTTAGGATTTCGTTAATCTCTTTCAGGTTGCGGACTTGCGCCGCCCCCTGGGCGAGCCCCTCGCGGAGTTTCGCCACCATCGACCCTTCAAACTCCTCCCGTTCGACGAGGAGCGCCCGCAGATCAATGAGCTGTTCCGTCACGAATGATTCTCCCTCCACCGAACCTTGCCGCACGTCGGCTGTCGCACGAGAACCAGTGGAAAAACAGGCCAGCCGAGAAAAGGAAATCATACAGATCGGCACCAGAATCGGCAAGTCCCACCCAATCGGACTCGACGGCGACGCGATGGAGTTCCGATCGTGGGTTGAAATTCCGGGAAAAAATCCGCAACGATACCCCATCCGTGATTGTCTTATTTTTCCGCAAAAAACATCGGTATTTCTGATGAAACTCGGGGATGCGTTTCTATAAATTACTGAGATTGAGAATACATCTCAATTAGACAATGTCTCACACCATGAATCATTCCAATCATGATCCCAGCCTCCCGGCGAGCGGCTCTCATTTGGAATAGTTTTTGCTGAGGCACCGTTTCAGATTACGGCGACGTAACGAAAACGGGCGGATGGTGCCGAACATCAAACTCGAATACCCAGGGACACCGCTCCGATTCTCGCCGGATCATCTCGTTCCCACGCTGGTCCAGTGCTTCGGTACCCAGATAACCGGGACACCCACACGCAGGACAGTCAATTTGCAAGGAGTTCGACACCCATGATTCGGCCTCGCTTTCATCGAGCGTTCACGTTGGTAGAACTGCTGGTCGTGATTGCGATTATTGCGATTCTCATCGGATTGCTGCTGCCCGCCGTCCAAAAAGTCCGCGCGGCGGCAGCCCGAGCCAAATGCACAAACAATTTGAAACAGATCGGCTTGGCCTTGCATGGCTACGAGAATGCGATGCAAGCCTACCCGGTCGTACACTACCAGTCTGGTATCTCGGAAGCCTGGTCCATTCAGTCCTATTTGCTGCCATACATCGAACAGGATGGCTTGTTCCGCATGGTGAATTTTTCCGGCATGTATAAACTGCAGCCGCTAGTCACGCAGCAACGGATTCCGATTTATCTTTGCCCGAGTGAAATCAACGATAAAGCGCACCCGGATGATGGCATTCTGTTGTACCCGATCAATTATGGGGCTAATTATGGCACTTGGTTCGTTTACAATCATGCCACGCTCTCCGGCAGCGGTGACGGTGCGTTTGTCCATGCGGTCCCACAACATGTATCCAGTTTCACGGATGGCATGAGCAATACCATTGGTTTCTCGGAAGTGAAAGCATGGAACCCCTACCTCCGTGATTCTGGCAATCCGGGATCCCTGGGCGCGGCCGCTCCAACGGGGGCATCGGTTGTTCTGGGATATGGCGGCACCTTCAAGACGGAATCTGGCCATACAGAATGGGTGGATGCCCACGTTCAACAAACCGGATTTACGACCGCCCTTCCACCCAATACCAAGGTAATATACACGGATAGCGGAAAGAATTATGATACCGATTTTGTCTCCATGCGAGAGGAAAAAGGTAGCCCACCCACTTATGCAGCGATTACATCTCGCAGCTACCATTCCGGCGGGGTCAATACCCTGCTCATGGATGGCTCCGTGCGGTTCTTTTCCGACAACACCACGATGCCCGTTTGGCGTGCGTATGGCACCCGCGCCACGGGGGAAGTCATTACCGAGAATTGATTTTCTTCACGCCCATGCCGATTTCGGTGTAATATGTGTTCCGTGGTGACGAATCTGTAGAATCGGGTGGATGCGGTGCGTGGCGTAATCGCACCACGCCCGCGATTCCATCGCCGCAAAACGGATAACCTTTTGTGAGGCCACACCATGCGACAGATTCTCCTGACTGGTATTCTGGCCGCGTCTGGGATGCTGTTCCTACCCGGTGCGGCCTCGGCGGGTTGACGCACTTGCGTGGTCCCAGAAGACCCGGCGGCGGTCGCCGCCCGCGAGCAGATGCACCAAAAATTGGCTTATTGTGGGTTCGCCGTGGTGGGTGTCTTTATGGGGGTTGCGGCCTGGAACTTTGTCCGCGATACCCGGCAAGCGATCGCCACGATGCACGCACCGAAAAATCCTTGGGATAATCCCGAACTCTGAGGCCATCTCTGATACGATGAACCGCACCCAGTTCTCTTTCCTGGGTGAGGCGACACAGCGGGCCTCTGTTTGTTTCCGCTATTGGCCCGATGTTTCCGAATGATGACGGCTTCCGCACTCTCGTTTACCATCGCCCAACGTGAGGCCGCGGCACGGGCGGGGATACTGACATTACCGCATGGAACCGTCGAAACGCCGATGTTCATGCCGGTCGGTACGGCGGCCACGGTGAAAGGGCTCACCCCCGAACAGGTCCGCGGGATCGGTACGCAAATTCTCCTGGGTAACACTTATCACCTCGCCTTGCGACCGGGTGACGAACTCATTGCCGAACTCGGTGGCCTCCATCGGTTTATGGGCTGGGATGGCCCGATCCTCACCGATAGTGGCGGCTTCCAGGTTTTTAGCCTGGCCGATGCCCGTCAAATTTCCGATCAGGGCGTTCGCTTCAAATCCCACATCGACGGTTCCCCGCTCGAACTGACCCCGGAACGCGCCGTCGCCATTCAACAGAACCTCGGCTCCGACATTGCGATGGTGCTGGATGAGTGCCCGCCTGGCAACGCGGAAGTGGGCATCATTCGCAACGCCGTCCAACGCTCGATTCGCTGGGCGGAACGCTGCCAACAGTATCACACCCGTCGGGATCAGGCACTCTTCGCTATCGTACAAGGAGGTACGAATCTCGATTTGCGTGTGGAATGTGCAGAACCACTCGTGGCCATGAATTTTCCAGGGTACGCCCTCGGGGGGTTCAGCGTGGGGGAATCTCCCGAAGCGATGCACGCGGCTTTGCCGGAATGTGCGGCCCTATTGCCAGAACAGAAACCGCGTTACCTGATGGGAGTTGGCCGCCCCGTCGACTTGTTGGCGGGCATCGCCGCGGGCATCGACCTGTTCGACTGCGTGATGCCGACCCGCAGTGGCCGCAATGCGTTGGCGTTCACTGCCGATGGGACAATTCGACTGCGAAATGCCTGCCATCGACGAGATCCGGCCCCGATCGAGTCCGATTGCCCCTGTTATTGTTGCACGCATTTTAGCCGGGCGTACCTGCATCACCTGTTCGCGGCGGATGAGATGCTCGGACCGACGCTGTTGAGCTTGCACAATCTCGCGCACTATTTGCGACTGATGGTCGAGGCTCGTGCCGCTATCCGCACGGGTGGGTTTGCCAGGTTCCATGCGGCCCGCCTTGCCCGGTACGAGGGAAGGAACTAGGATAGCGATTCCGATTTTGCGGATGATCGAGTTGATGGGGAGTGCATCATGCTGTTGTGGGCCGAAGTCGCGGCGAATGAAGCGGGTAATCCCATCCCGCAAGAGGCTCCCAATCCGTTCGGCTTTGGGGGGCCGATGTTCATTTGGGCGCTCTTCGGCTTGGCGTTCGTGATGCTGTTTATCCTGCCCGGCCGCCGTCAGCGGAAGGAACAGGAACAATTGATGGCATCACTGAAGCCCGGCGTGAAAGTGGTGACAAACGCGGGCATCGTCGGCACCATCGTCAAAATGAAAGACGGCGAAGACGAAATCACCATCCGCTCAGAAGATACCAAACTCCGCGTTTTGCGGAGTACCGTGGCACGGGTACTCGGCACCGAAGATGGTGAAACCAAGTAACGCAAAGGACTCCGATGCCCGGCAGCGTCTCGCGGCCGGGTTTCGTCATTGCACGAAGGCGAATTATGCAGCGTAACTTCTTGACCCGATTGATTATCTGTCTCGTCCCGGTAATCATCGCGGGCGTCTTCGTCGGTCTGGCCGCACGCCAGGAAGCGAAAGAAGAAGGCTCGGGCTTCCGCCGGGGGATCGACCTCGCGGGCGGAACCATCCTCGTTTACGAGGTCGACCTTGCCCGGACCCGGATGCAAGCCCAACCCCAAAGCGCGGGTGCCTCCAACCCGAACGCATTCTCCCGCGAAGACATTCAACGCCTCGCCGAGAACCTGAAACGGCGGATCGACCCCGCGGACTTGCGGAACGTCGTCGTGCGGCCCGTTGGCACCACACGAGTGGAAATCATTCTCCCGTTCACGAAAGCCCGCACGGGTGAGGCGGCAACGGAAGATTTCGTGCAGGAAGTGAAAAGCCTCGTCTCCCAGACCGGGCAACTCGAATTCCGCATCCTCGCCAACATGAACGACGATGCCGCCGCGATTGATGATGCAACGAACCTCATCAACTCCGCCGACACGGATTCCCAGGTCAAGGAACAACTCGAATCTGTCGCCAAAACGGGTTTTCCACCGCCGGTTCCCGATAAAACCTACGAAACCACGGTCAACGGCACGGTCGAACCGGATACCAACTATCGCTGGGTCGAATTGGGCCGGGAAGAACGGGCCACTTTGGGTTTGAGCAACCCCAAAGATGGTGCCGGTTCCGGGTTATGGCAACAACTCGCCAGCCAACGGGGCAAGGCCGTTTACACGGGCAACATGCTGCTCTACAGTCGGGATTTCGTCAAGGAAGCCCCGTCACGGGATGAGAAAGACCTCAAGGCCGAACCCCCCATCGACAAAAAAGTCGAATACTTCGTCCTGACTCGGGTTTCCCCCTCGGATTCTCTTCAGGTCGGCCGTGATGTCGGTCTGACCGCCACCGCCGGGACCGACGACAAACAAGACCCCGCTGTCCATTTTCGCTTTAACAGCACGGGTGCCAACCGCTTCGGGAAAATCACCGAGCGGAACCGCCCCGGAGACGGCGGCGGCATGTTGCGAAATCTGGCCATCATCATGGACGATAAAATCGTCTCGGCCCCCACGCTCAATGCCGTCATCCGGGAAAGCGGCCAGATCAGCGGCAAATCGTTCGATATGCCCGGTGTGAACCGACTCGTTTACATCCTGCGATCCGGGGCACTCAACGCGGTGCTGAAGCCGGAACCCGTGAGCGAAAACAGCGTCGGCCCGACTCTCGGAGCCAGCACGATTCAAAAGGGGTTAATCTCCGTCGGCCTCGCTTTCGCCGCGGTGCTGGTGTTCATGCTGTTCTACTACGAATTCTCGGGGATCGTCGCTTGTGTGGCCCTGTTCGCCAACTTGCTTCTGACGATCGGCTTTATGACGGCCATGAGCGCCGCGTTCACCCTGCCAGGGTTAGCGGGCCTCGTACTGATGCTTGGGATGGCCGTCGATGCGAACGTGCTGATTTACGAACGTATCCGCGAAGAACGGGACCGCGGCGCGAACCTCGTGGGTGCCATCCGCCTCGGCTACGATCGGGCTTTCCCGACGATTATCGACACCCACCTGACCAGTATTTTCACAGCCGTCATTCTGTACGCCTTCGGGAACGACAACCTGAAAGGGTTCGCCGTCGCCCTAACGCTGGGCCTCGTGATCTCGCTGTTCACGGCCTTGTACATGACTCGTCTCATGTTCGACTACGCCACGCACAAGCGTTGGATCAGTCACCTGCGGATGCACCGGCTGTTCGCCAAGCCGAACATCAACTTCATGGCTGTTCGCAAGCCCATGTTCGCTTTCACGGTCTTTGTCAGCGTGACGGGCCTCTTGATCTTCAGTTCGCGTGGCAATCACATTCTGAACGTCGACTTCACCAAAGGCACCGCTTATGGTGGGCGACTGGTGGAACCGCGTCCGCTGAACGGTGATGCGGAATTCCCCGGCCTGTTGGATCTGCTGGATGAGTCCAATCAACATGCGATGTTGAAGGTCAAAGAAGTCATCTGGCTCACGGAACCCGTGGCCGATACTTCCACTCCGACCGCTGACGATACCGCCCCGAACAAGGCGACCGCCGCGGAATACATCTACAAAGTCGTTTATGAGAACTCCGACGGGAAGAGTGAAGATAAGATCATCACGTTTGCCAACGCCCCGGAAGGGACAAGCAAAGAAGAACAGATTGCCGATGTGACGGCCCGCGCCAGCGGCTTGCCGGATCATTCCGTGGAACAGGTCTTCCTGCAAAACGTCGACGATGATCTGACCGGGGGGCGATCCCGATCGTTCCTGGTGCGAACCACCGAGAAAGAACCGGACCTCGTCCAGGTGATGTTGGACCGACTGCTGCGGAACAAGGACGGCCAGCCGCTCCTGGATTCGACGCGGATGACCAAGGTGGAATTCTCCGGTCCCACCGCGACCCTCACCTTCGATCGCCCAACCGCACCGGGTTACTTGCGCAGTTTTGTTGAACGCGAACTCCGGTTGGCGAATCGGCTCCCGTTGGGCGGGGGAGAGCAACCCGTGGAAGTGACCGGCGTTCCTTCGGGGGATGCGGAGCAGATCCGCGATGAAATCCAATCGGGCCGCTTCACGCAACTCAAAGTGAGCGTGGCTGGCAACTCGGAATTCCGGCATCTGCTGACGACCACCGGAGCCAAGAATTCAGCCGCTTCCGGTGCCGTAGCTGGCGGCGCAGCCACCAAAGCGGAACCGCAGACTGAAGAAGAAAAAGTCGCCGCCGAACGGGCGACGGAAGATGCCGCCGCGTTCCAGCGGATCGTCCAAGCCGCCGTGGAAGCCTTCACGACGCGACCTCTGCCCGACCGATTGGAAACCTTTGACCCGGCTCTCGCCGCTGAAACCCGCAACAGCGCGCTTTATGCGATCCTGGGTAGCTGGTTGGCGATCCTCGGTTACCTCTGGTTCCGCTTCGGAAGTTGGACCTTCGGCCTCTCCGCCGTGCTGTGCCTGGTCCACGACTTGTGCTTCACCCTGGGTATCATCGCGTTGTCGCACTTCTTGTACGATAACCCGATCGGCCAGTTGTTCTTGTTGCACGACTTCAAGATCGACCTGACCGCCGTGGCCGCATTGCTCACGCTGATTGGTTTCTCCGTCAACGACACCATTGTGGTCTTCGACCGACTCCGTGAAGTCCGCGGTAAGAACCCGGCTCTTACGACGGATATGATTAACGGCTGTATTAACGGCACCTTGAGCCGAACGATGCTCACCTCGTTGACCGTGTTCCTGGTGGTCGGCGTGCTGTACATCTTCGGTGGAGAAGGGATTCACCTTTTCTCGTTCATCATGGTCATCGGGGTAATCGTCGGGACGATCTCGTCGATCTATGTGGCCAGCCCGCTGCTGCTGATCCTGGGTGAAGGGCGGTCCCGTACCCCGACCCGCACCGTTGCCCCAGTCGCGGCTGCCGAGATTGAAGCGTAAGTGTGCGTGAAGAACTGACCGCGCATTCCCAGAACACGCGGTCGGTTGGCAACAGAGTGTTCACAAGAAGGCCATCCCGCTCACCCGGTGCCCCACGCACCGGGTTTTTGCTTACCGGCAGCGGATGCCGTGGTATTCGAGGGGATATTCGTAGTCTTTCCGCAGGGGATGGCCGACCCAATCTTCGGCAAGCAGGATCCGTCGCAAATCGGGATGATCGGTAAAGCGAACCCCGAGTAGATCGTATACTTCGCGTTCCTGCCAGTTGGCCGTCCGCCAGACGGTACAGACGCTCGGCAATTCGGGCAATTCACCCGGCACATCATTCGCCCAGCGAGGCAGCACCACTTTCAGCGTGAATCGGCGGCCAGGAAACGAAAAACTCGACAGATGGTAAACGACTTCCACATGGGGATCGAACCCTGCTTTCGGAGCTTTTTTCGCATCCGGTTCGAGGTAGTCGACCCCGGAGACATCGTTCAACATCTCGAATCGCAAGCGCGGATCGTCTCGCAGGAACGCACAAACCGCAACCAGTTGCTCCGGTCGTACCGTCACCGCGAAGTCTGGCCCGAATGCCCCCGCGGTGAGGATGGCTTCGGGAAACTGCTCTTGCAGCAATGCGGCAATCGACTCAGGTGTCATGGTTTGCGTCCGTGAAGGCGAGGCCACACTGGTTGAAGACGGGAAACGATTATCGGTATCCCGGAAGTGCGGCCCAGCGATTGTGTCCGTTGGTGTGACTTCATGACATCTCACGACGAGGTGTGCCGAGCCGTACACTCGTATCGTAGGTGGGGGAACTGGGCGTGTCCTTGGTTTTTTCGGGGCCGGGGGACCGGGTTCCCACCGTTATCTTCTCGCCACAGCGTCACGGTGTGATAAAATCGGTTCCCAGTATTCGCGTTCGGTTTCTTCTCGTGGCTTCACGGGAGGTTGTGTGGTCATGCCTTCCCGTCGTGCGATGGGGTTCACACTGATTGAGTTGCTGGTGGTCCTGGCCATCATCGCGTTGCTTCTGGGCATGCTGCTGCCCGCCGTGCAGAAGGTGCGCGCGGTGGCGACGCGGTTGCGGGACAAAAACACGATGAAGCAACTCGGCATCGCTGTTCATAATTATGTCTCGGTGAATGAGGGAGTGTTGCCTCCGGCCAAGACGCGGGAGAATGGCCGAGATCGTTGGTGGTTCGGGGAGTGCGACCCTCTTGCCGGGCCGCCGTGGAGTGAAATGACCACCGCACGCGGCCATCTGATGCCCTATCTCGAAAACAATAGCAACATGTTCCGCAACCCGGCCCGCTCGCCCGGCCCGGTTTGGCTGACTTTTGGCGGTAACTCGGGCGGCTACGCTTACAACTACCGTTACTTGGCCCCGTTTCAGGAATCCCCCGCGCCGGGGCCGATTGTCTGGGAGAAAATCCATCTGGTTCAAGTGGCTAGCACCAGCGAAACCATTGCCTTCGTGACGGCGGCAGGCACCTATGCGGGTCCGGGGCCACGCGGAGAATCTCCGGCTCTGCGGGAACTCGGCATCGCGGAGCCGCCATCCCATCAGTACCCTTCCGTGCAATTTCGCTTTTCTCGGATGGCGAACGTGCTGTTCCTAGATGGTCATGTGGAATCCCGCGGTGACCGTGTCCGCAACCCGCCACCTACTAGTGAAGGGCCAGCTTACACGGCCATCCGGGAAGAATGGAACATTTTTGACATCGGAACGGATGACACCCTCTGGGATCGGCAATAGCTTAGGCATCCGTCTCGCCGTTTGAGCGTAAGCCTGACCGCCTGAGACGGGTATCCCCGGTAATCTCTTCGTTTCCCATAAAGGATTCGTGATATGCGTTTGGCCTGGGTTCCACTCCTTCTCCTCGTGATCCACTCTTCGACACCCGCCGCGGACTGGCCACAATGGATGGGGCCAAATCGCGATGGAACCTGGACCGAAACCGGCATCGTAAAGATGTTTCCCCCCGGCGGGCCGCCGAAGCTCTGGAGCGTGCCGATTCATGGCGGCTACTCCGGCCCCGCGGTCGCGGCGGGTCGTGTCTTCGTGCATGATTATGAACGGATCGCGGGGGATGCCACGAACAACCCCGCTCTGCAAAACGCCCTGCAAGGGTTTGAGTGCGTCCACTGCTTCGATGGGAAAACGGGTGAGAAACTCTGGCAACACCGCTACGATTGCCCGTACCGGATCAGCTACCCTTGCGGCCCCCGTTGTACGCCCACCGTGGAGGATGGCCGCGTCTACACTCTCGGCGCAATGGGGAACCTCCACTGCTACGATTGCGCCACGGGGAAACTCCACTGGTCCAAAGACTTGAAGCAGTCTCATCAGGCGCGGACTCCCACTTGGGGCTTTGCCGGGCACCCGCTGATTCACAAAGATCAGCTCATCTGCCTCGTAGGGGGTGCCCAGAAATCGCTCCTGGTCGCCTTCAACCGCAAGACGGGCGAGGAACTCTGGCGGGCGCTGGAAACATCCGTATCCGATGGCCCCGGCTACTGTTCCCCGA
Organism: Bacteroidales bacterium; assembly: GCA_026931725.1. GTDB lineage: Bacteria > Planctomycetota > Planctomycetia > Gemmatales > Gemmataceae > JAIXLE01. The sequence goes on along the minus strand of JAIXLE010000059.1, from coordinate 18,436 downwards.
GCATCGTATCCGTCGGCGGGAAAGAGCAACTCATTCTTTGGGAGTCACGGGCCATTCATGGCCTGGACCCCGCCACGGGGAAAGAATACTGGTCGATTCCGCTGATACCGAAATATGGTATGTCGATCATGTCTCCACGATTCCATGACAATCGCCTCTTTGCTGGCGGTATCGGTGGAGCTTCGGTTTGTATCAAGCTCGATCCCGGCCGACCGTTGGCCGAGGTGGAATGGAAAGGTGATGCCGAAACCGGCTTGTGCCCGGTGAACGTCACACCCATCGTCGCGGATGGCGTGATGTATGGTTTTTGCCAGTCGGGGATTCTGCGTGCGGTGAAGCTCGCCACGGGCCAGCGGCTTTGGAATACGTTCCAACCGCTCACCCGTGAAGAAAAAGATGAAGACTATCGCGGGGTCGGTTCGGGAACCGCATTCATCGTGAAGAACGCGGATCACTACTACCTGTTCGCGGAAACCGGGGAACTTCTCATCGCGCAAATGACCCCAGAAAAGTACACCGAGATCGACCGCGTGCCGCTCATCCGCCCCACGGGGGAAGCGTTTGGCCGGCGGGTCGTCTGGTCGCACCCGGCCTTTGCCGATCGCTGTATCTTCGTCCGCAACGACGCGGAACTGGCGTGCTACTCCCTGGCCGCCGCCCCCTGAGCGGAATTTGAGGCTGAACACGCAAGCTCAGTAACCACCCCGGTGGGTTACGGAGATCCAGAACCCCCTGATGAGAGGCGGTCGGCTGTCGTGTTTGGTTCGGCGATTTGTCAGGATGCCTCGGCCCCACGCCCGGACAAGTCGCCGCGGACTTGGCGAACGCCCTCATGGTCGAAGAAGATCGGCACATTGCCCGGTGCGAGGCGGGGTCGGCAGCAGCGACTCGTTCGGCTTCGCGTCAGTAGACCTCATCGTGAATTCCCAAGGCCAGCAAGAGAATAGCCTCCTCCCCTTCGTGCTGGGTATACTCAAAAAACCACACGCAAATCATATCCGGCACTGCACGCCCAACAACCAGCCAGCGGTCCACGCAACTTGTGGGCACATAAGGCTGGCTCGGAGGCATCGGCCGAAAGTTGCTCCAATTTGGCCATGATTTCACCTGCCGCGTCGGCGTGCGACTTTAGCTACCGCTTCAGGTCACGTCCGAAGGCTGGCGAGCGCAGTAGCACACGCCTCATAATTGAGCCTCACGCAGCAACTCCGTCGCCGTCATGGGCTGGCACTGGCCAGCGGCGAACTCACGCCGAGCCTCTTCTACCGTGTCGGCCACACGCTGCCGACCGCGTTCCGCGAGACGGCGGGTCAAGACCGCGATCAGTTCGGTCTGCGCGTTCACATCCAGCCCCTCAACGGCATCGAGGACATCAGCAAAGGAAACCTGCTGGTTCATGGCGACCTCCCGGCGTGACAATCGCTCCCTCATCTAGAACAGAAATTATTGTACAGCGGTCACTTGCAGCGCCTAGTTCGGCACCGCCGCGCCGGTTCCGATCCGCTACCGGATTGAGTGATCGCGGATGGATAACTTGGTGACCTGCCAGTCCACCAACGCCGAGGACCGCCGGACCACGGCTACCACGGATCGCCCGTCATTGCCCTCAGCCAACAGCGGAAGTTCCACCAGGACCACGCACCCCCCCAGTCGATCCGGCTCGGTGACGTACTCCGCCGTTCCGCCGTCCAGGACCGGATACCCTTCGGCGCGGGCGTGGCACCGGGCGGCCTCCATGGCACCCAGTGTGGCGTACGGGTCAAAGCCGGCCAGTGGCAGCCAGCAGCACACCCCGCATATCGTAGCGCCAGCGGTTACCAAGGCGATCTGCCGAATGACCTTCCCGGCCCGCTCCATCCATCCCCCTCTCTTCGCCGAACCAAGGCTTACCCGGCAGACTGATTGATCGTGAAGTCGCCATCGCTTTCCGCCATTTCGACGGACTGTAAGCAATGCGGGCAACGGACAGTTGCGGGTAACTGGCTGGGGGCACACATGATTCCGCCGCAACCGCACACGCCGCCGGACTCGTTCCCGCAGTACGGGCAAGGTGGCACCCCCATCAGCATCGACGAGTTGATCGGCGGCACCTCAAATTTCACCCCGGAATCGACGAATGATTCCAAAGGATACACAGCCGTTGCCACGTAGTACTCTTCATCGTCGAGGTAGCGATACCGGATCAGGAACGGTCGCCGTTTCTGGCTGCAATAACTCTTCAGGAACACTTGGCGGGGTGTCCCGTCGTGGTGGTACATCCCCGGTGTGACCTGTTCAACCTCGGCGGGTTTCTTCGTCAGATCGACACCGCCCGCTTTGTCGCCGCCGCTGCCCCCTGCCGCCACACTGGCACTCTGCACGGAGGCCGATAGCCAGATAAAGAGTTTCTTCAGCTTCTCCGGGGTCATTTCATCCAGGCGGAACACCGCATCACAGGCTTCGTGCAACATCGTGAAATCGACATCATCCCCGCAACCGATGGCGTACATGTTGGCGATGCGTGGGTTCGTCACCTGACCGATCGCCTTCTTAACCGCGGCCCAGTCATCCGTGGGCTGACCGTCCGTGAGCAGGAATACGATTGGTCGATAGTCTCCCTTTTGGGCTGTGGTCGTTTTACGGACTTCCCGATGGATACAATCGCGCAGCAGTTTGAACGCTGCCCCCAGCGATGTTCCGGGGCGGACCTCCAGCCGAGGTGCCTGGACTTCGGTCAGTTCCGAGAGCGGCACAACCTGTTGCGCGGTGGCGTGGAAGGTGATGACGCTAACGTAGGCTGTCTCCAAGGCGTGCGGATCGGAACGCAACTGCCGCAATAGCAGATCGACCCCCTTTTGCACGGATGCAATGGACTCACCGATCATGGATTCCGAACAATCCAGGATCAGATACACGGGCAAACGGCGCTGACTCATGGGATCACCTGGGGAAGAAGATCATGCTTTGACCATTTGAATCTGGAGCAGGCGGCCACCGTCTTCCGGCGAGAGTAGCAGTTGCTGGCCATCGACCAGTTCGACCATCGTGTTGATCGGAATCTCTTTGTTCTGAGTAACGTCTTTCAGAGCGGGCAAACGCTGGTTGACGAGTACCCATTTCCCGTTGTGCAGGACAAAATACCCGACGGGTTTCCGTTGCTCCTCACTGAGTTTCTCATTCGGGAAGATGGTGCGGTTGACGTGCCAGGGGTACAGGTATTGGTTCGTATACACCATCAGGCGGTGATTATCCGGCAGGAATTTCCCCTTGCCCCGCGAGGAGTACAGGTTGATGACCGGCAATTCCCCCGAGTAGGGCGTGCTACAGAACGGGCAGGCCGGTTTCGTGCTATTGTCGAAGACGTACCATTTCTGCTCGCAATTGGGATTGGCGCACGGCTGGATCAGATCGACGGTTTTGACCAGAGCCAGTTCCCAGTCGTTCGCGGTGGGGCGTTTGTTCGGATCGTGCAAACCATCAATGAATGCGCGATTGAAGATGTCACGCAGGTACGGCCCAACGATGGAGTAGGGGCGTTTGGTGACATCCCCCCAGGGCAGTTCGCTGGGTTGGAGGTTCGCCACACGGGGGCGGTTCGACGCATCGCTGGGGTGTTCGATAAACAGAGCTTTCGGACCCATGCCCAGTTCTTCATCCTTTTGCGGGTCGTTGGTATCGTGAATCTTGCCGCCGCGTAAGGGGTGCCGGTACAGCAGGTACATGTACACCAGGACCGCGAGAGCGTGGCGGTCGGTTTCGATACGGGGCAACGCGCGGTTCGGGGCTCCTTTGGGCAGGGTCAGCGTGGCCATGACTTCCGGCGCGATGAAGTCCGCGGTTCCCACCACATCGGGCGGGTATTTTCCCGGCACAACCAGACCGTCGATGTCGATGATGCAGGCGTTGCCGCCGACCGGATCAATCAAGACATTCTTGTACGACAAGTCGGAGTGCGCCAACCCGGCCGCGTGCATTCGCCGCACGGCTCGGCAAATTTTGATGCAGGTCGTCAGGTGCATCCGCCAATCGCCGAGTTCTTGCGGGTGGAGGAACTTGGAGCGGAGTTTCGCCGCCGCGAACCACTTGCCTTGCTTTTCCTTCCCCTTGATTTGCAGCATGTCGTTGTTTTTGGAGCCGTGGGCGAAGAAGAAGTGCTTGGCATAAGTGGGGGCCACGATGCCGAGTTTCCCCGCGTGTTCGACAATTTTGGTGGGCCAGCAGAACAGTTCTTTCCAGTATTCGCCGCCCGGCTGATCGAAGATCCGCTGACGGTAGGTGCTCACGATGTTGTCCAGGCGATCGCGGGCATTGGCATCTTGCGGATCACGGAAGAATGCCACAACATACGACCGATCCGGCGAGAAGTAGACATCCTTCATGCCGCCGGAACCGATGATTTCATCGACGAAGCTCACGGGGGAGCCGTCTTTCGCGGTGAGGTTGATCGTGGCCATGCGGGAGACTCCGAACGTGTGCGCCCGGTGTGTTAGCGGGTGGTGGAAGGTTCCGAAGGCAACAGAATCGCAATGGTGCGGTCGTCGTGGTTGCCGGTGGACCAGAAATCGAGCCAGCCGAGCAATTCTTCGCTGGCGTGTGTGTTGGTGCGGGTCAGCGTGACGCGGCTCCCCAGGTCGGCCCAGAGTTCCGCCCATTTCGCGGGGTCCGCAAAGTTCTTGTCTGTCGAGAATTTCGGGTCCGACACGCCATCAGTCATGGCGATGATCGCGGTCAGATCGGGAACCAGGGTGAATTGAATCCGCGCACTGATGGCGTTGGGGTCCGACCAGATGTCCGCCATCGTGAGGAACCGCGTTTGCCCGGCATACTCGCCACTATCGGCGGTGTTGAGAATCTTGGTTCCGCCCTGGGCACGGAAAGCCGCCACCCCGCCATCACCCACGGCAAAGGTCGCGGCGAAGTAACCGAAATCGTAAGACTTCAAGATCGTGGCATTCAAAGTTGTCGCAAAATCTTTGATGGAGGATCCGTGGCTGGCGGCTTCCTTTTCGAGGGTCTTGTAGGCGGCGTGCGCGGCACCACCGAGAACATGATAGAGGGCCGTGGGGATCTGCGATTTTCCGCCCGTGGTCTGGTACTCCGCCACCATGCGATCGAAGTTGGAATCCAAGTATTGCGGGATGCGTTGGCGGAACTGCTGACAGACCGTCTCGCAAGCCAATTCGGAACCCCGGCGGGAAAATGACGCGGAACCCGCCCCATCGGCCACCACGACGCAGTGCCAATCCTGGACCTGATCGAACCGGAAATCATCTTCGCGGAACTTCCCATCATGCGCGTGCGACCGGCCACGGCGGCTCGCCCCCACCGCCACCACCGGCCCGGCAAGCTGGCGGTGCAGCAGGTGCGGCTTGACGAACGGTTGCCCAACCGTGGGTTCCACTTCTTTCCACAACGAACGCGGATCGGGGTTCACCGTCAGCGTGATCCGTTCGACCACCGTGGGAATCGCTAACTGATGGGGTGCGTGCCCGCTGCTGGCCGCGTTGACTGGCAGTTGGGCGGAATAATACACCTGAATCGTGTGATCGCCCGCTTGGGTGGGTGTCCCGGTGATGTGGACGCGATCCGCTTGAATGTCCGCCCGCAATCCGATCGCCGTCAGACCTTCGATCCGTTGGAACGTCCCGCGTGGGCGGGATGCTCCGAGCGTCAGTTCGAGGGTTCTTTGAGCATCGTAAGGTTTACCGACGCTACCGTTAGGCAGTTGTAACTGCAACCGCAATTCCAGCGGCTGGGGTGCCCGTGTCGTCACCGTGGGGGTCGGCGACGGTTTGAGGTGGTTCGTCCCACTTCGTGAAGAATTAGGAACCGGAGGGGGGGAAACCGTGGGAGCCACCGAAGGGGCCGGAACCGCCGGAGCGATGGGCGGCAACGGGGGTAGCAGATACGGTGGCGGGGCGGCGGTCGGAGTCGTTGGAACGGCAGCGGTTGCCGGACCTGGGGCAACCGGAGTCAGCGGAACGACTGGCTCAACAGAGGCCGTGGACGGCAACGGAGGGGATGTCTCTTGGGGAACTGTCGGCGAACACGCGGTCGGAACGGCCACCGTTGCCACCATCGGTGTCGACCGCGTGGCGGATGGGGAGGGGCATTCTGGAGCGGGTTTCAGTTCTTCTGGTGGCTTATCGATCTCAAATTCAAACTTGCATGTGTCCTGTTGATTTTGCAATGGATCTGGAAAAAAGGCATCCAACTTCGATGTGTCCGCGGATTCTTGATCCTGTATGAAGAACGGTTCCGGCGTGTTCGGTGCGGGGTTGGGAGATTCAGCATCGGGCGTATTCATGGGAATCATCCGGGATCCAGGAGGTTAGACGACAATGTTGACTTCGTGGGGGGGCGGAGGCAAAGCCGGGGTTGCGGTTGCCCCCATGCTGGTGCTACCCACGCTGACGGTATCGGAAACCCATTTGAAGAAGCCCGAGAACGTGGCACTGTCCATCGTATCCAGGCTGACCACGCGATCGGCGAGCGGTTTCAGGTCTTCCGTCTTCGCCTTGTTGCCAGCGGCACAACCGATGATCGTGGCGAAGTTCCGTTTCCGCACCTCGGGGATCATTTCCTTGTACTTCTGTTTGTCCGAGGGGCTGCCATCGGTCATGACGAACAGCATCGGTTTCCAGTCGCCCTTGGCTTGGGGTGTGGTCTTGGTGACTTCCCGATCGACCCGTTGGCAGAGTTCTTCCAGAGCCATGCCCAGGTGTGTTGGCCCGGAATCCGGGGTTTGCAACACGGGCACCTGGAATTCTTCGAGTGCCGTCAGCGGCACCAGCACGTTCACCTCACGGTCAAACGTGATGACGGACAAAAAGACCGAATCGAGGGCGTGCGGATCCTGACGGAGGGAAGCCACCATCGACTGAAGGCCCACCTTGAGCGATTCGATCGGTTCGCCTCGCATGGAGCCGGAGGTATCCAGCAACAGGTAAATCGGTAATCGACGCATGGAATCAGACTCCCACAACCTGAATTTCGGGCGGCGGCGGTGGCAACTCACTCAAGCCGCTCACCTCTTTCTGCCCCGAATCGACTTTCTGGCTCCCGACCGAAATCGACGCGGACACCCATTTGAAGAAGGCCGAGATCGAACCAGGATCGGCCGTTTCGAGCATCACGACGGATTCTGGCCCGGCCACCTGGCTGAGTACCTGCGTATCACCGTGCTGGCCGACGGCACAGCCCACGATGACGCCCCATTTTTCCTGACGGAACCGATTGAGCCCACTTTCCCAGCCGGAATCGGGGACACCGTCCGACATCAGGAACACCATCGGTTTCCAGTCGCCGCGGACCTCGGTGGTCGTTTTCACGACTTCCCGTTGTCGGCAATCCGCCACCAGGGACAGGGCATCACCCAGTGCCGTGGAACCGCTGGCTTTCAATCCGGGCAGCTGAAACGATGCCAGATCGGTCAACGGCACCACCTGTTTGGCCTGAGAATCGAACGTGATGATGCTCAGGTACGCGGTTTCCAGGGCGTGCGGGTCTTGCCGCAGGGCCGCGACGAGGGTTTGGACCCCATTTTTCACCTGCTCGATCGGTTCTCCATGCATCGAACCGGACGTATCCAGCAGCAAGTAAACCGGCAATCGACGACTCATGAGTATCCCTTTCCGGTTCAATACAGGTAACGGCGGAGAATCTCGACAAAGGAATCCGTGGGGTCGCCGTCGCCGAGTGCGCGGAACTTCCACCCGCCGCCGTGACGGTAAACTTCCCCAAAGACGACCGAGCGAAACTTCTGAAACGAGGCATCGTCCGCCAGATCGTAGCGAGCGATTTCGTTCCCCTTGTTATCGACGGCGCGCATGTACGCTTTTTCGATGTCGCCGAAGGTCTGACCTTTTTGCTTGCCCTGATAGATGCAGACCATGAACAGAATTTTGTCGTACTGTGCCCCGAGGGAATCCAGCTTCACGATGATCTGTTCATCATCCTGAACACCGCCCCCGCCGACGAGGTTATCCCCCGTACTGTAGACGTGCCCCGTGTGATGACGTTGGTTGTTGTAGAAGACAATATCACTGCCGTTGAGGCGGTCATCACCCGTGTTGGCGACCTTGCCATTCTTGTCGAGCAGGAACGCGATGGCATCCAGGTCGAAATCCGTGTTGGATGCCAGGGACGCGAAAAAGCCTTTCTTCTTCGTCTTCCAGCCGAGGCCGATCGTCAGGGATGTCAGGTCATTCTCTTTTTTACTCAGATCAATCGTCTGACCTTTAACCAACGAAATTGCCATGAGCGACTCCGGGAACGGTAATGGCCAACGGAAACAGAGGGAACGCAATGCGTCCCGATTGCGGAACTGCGGGTGAAATCGGGATGCCCACGCGATCACGTGTACTTGTTGACGAAGTATTCGAGGCCGCCGGGGTAACCTTTGCCGACGGCTTCAAACCGCCAACCACCGTCTTTCTTGTAGAAGCGGCCAAACTCGATAGCGGTTTCGATGGAGAAATCCTCATCCAGTTCGTACTTGCAGATTTCTTCCGTGGTCTGGGCATTGTAAATGCGGATGAACGAGTTCCGTACCTGCCCGAAATTCTGTTTCCGGGCGACGGCATCATGAATGGTCACGACGACGATCATTTCCGTGATCCGGGGATCGAGTTTGCTGAAGTCAATGTTCAGCGTTTCGTCATCGCCATCGCTACTGCCGCCAGTGCGGTCATCCCCCGAACTGCTGACAGCTCGATCGGGCGATTCCGGGTTGTTGTAGAAGACGAAATAGTCGTCCGCAGGCACCTTCCCTCTGCTCCCCAGCAGGAAGATGGAAGCGTCCAAGTCGTAATCCTGTCCCGTACCGAGGTTCGGATCCCAACCCAGACCAACACCCGCCTGGGTCAAACCGATCTGGACCCGCTGCCCTTTTTGAAGCGAAATCGCCATGCGTATTCACCTGCGAGTGAGATTTTGTGTAAAGCTCTCCACGAAAATACAGACAGATTTTTGCTTAGTCAATGATCTGCACGGAAGTCTTCTCGATGAGGCAGACGCATCACACCAGGGATAGGTTCACCTCAACCAATTTTTGGGACAGTGCATTGACGAGTATTTCGACCGTCACCGCCGCATCTTGAGCGAACGAGAGGAAATTCGGTGACCGCTTACAGCGGCAATCGGTACGAACTGGCATACGGGGGTCTGATCATGCCTCCCCGTACCCATGATCCACCATCCGCATCGTGGCGAGTTATTCCGATTCGCCGTGGGTATTTTCGAGATCGCGGAGTCGGTCTTTGACTTCATCCCAGTCCGGGAAAATCGCCAGCGCTTGACGAAACGCTCGGAGCGCCGCACGTGGGCGGTTCATGTGGAGATAGCACTGCCCCATCCCGGAAGCGGCCCCGAAATGCACGGGGTTGAGCCGCAGCGTGATTTCACAATCGGCGACGGCTTTGGCGAATTCACCGCGGCGATAGTGCAGGATGGCCCGCTGGTTGTACGCTTCCGCGAACTCGGGAGCGGATTGAATCAATTCATCCAGTGCGGCGATCGCTTCGGCGGTGCCGTTGAGGAGTAATGCCCGTTGGAGTTGCCAGTTCTGGTCCCGGTTGCCACCGCGAAACCAGACATCCCACACCGCATCGGAGGCGGCGGAGCGGACTTGGCAGTCCGGGTCGTGAAGTGCTTGAGCCAGAATCGGATTGGATTTCATCGTTCCGATGAGCGCCAAACCCATGACCGCCGCACGGCGGTCGGCGGTGTCACCGGAGAGCAACAGTCGTTGGAGCGTGCCTTCCGTGTAGCGTTGCAGCACCACATCGCGGAATTCGCACATGGCTTCCTGCACGCCCGCCCGGAGCAAATCCGGGTCATCACCCGGCCGGGGCTGGGGCAGCTTCTCGAACGATTCGACAAGCAAGGAATTCGACACGGCCAACCCTCTTGGCGGGCGCGACGCTGGGGTCACCGTTGTAGTGTATAGCTGAATTTCCCCGATGAAGAGAAAACTCGGCAAATCCTGAAAGATTCCTCAATCGGGATGGTATTTTGATCGACCATCGCGGGCAGACACTTCATATCCGGTGGTGCCCATCAGAGAATCCGCCCCCTGGCCCCGGAAAACTCTTCGGGGTAGGAGAAACCGGGAAGCGGGGGAAGTTTCAGTTCCCACCCGTGCTGGACCCCGTTGGCGACGAACGCGGCGCAGGCGGCGGGAGTGGCGGAGGTGTCGCGGCTGGGCCAGAAGTTGGCGCATTGGCCGCGGGCGTGGCCACGGTGGGCGTACGGAGCGGGGTGCCCGTGGTATCCGTGGCGGTCCTGGTCACGGGTCGCGGTTCCGGCGCGGGGTAAATCAGACCGCGTGCCCGTTTCCAGGCTGCGACATCGGTTTGCACCGTCTTCACGGCGGCTTCCAATTGCGGGTCCACCCCTTTTACCCAGTCTTCCGGGGTGCTCGCCACGGGAACATCTGGGACGACACCGGATTTCTCCATGTTGGTGCCAGCCACCGTGAACACGCCGGTACGCGGCACCCGGAAGGTGGAACCGTCGATCAGCTTCACCGATCCCGTGCCGATGACGTAGCCACCCGTGGTCTGACCGACGAGCTTACCCAGCCCCAGCGTGCGGAAGGCGTGCGGGAAGATCTCGGCATCCGAGTATGAGCGGTTGTTGATGAGAACCGCGAGCGGCTTGGTCCACTTGCGATCATAGTTCCGCATGACGAGTCCCTCTTCACCGTCGCGTTGGCGAAAGAGGGTGTGTTCTTTCCCGGTCAGGTAGTTGAGTACCTGATCGTGCGTGTGCCCACCGCCGTTATACCGGACATCCAAAACAATCGCCTCTTTGTCAAAGTTATCCGAATACAGCGACCGCATGAAGGTTTCCAGCCCGGCATCGTCCATGCTGGGGATGTGGATGTAGCCCACTCGACCGTGCGATTGTCGGGCCACCTCGGCGGCGTTGTGAGCCACCCAGCGTTCGTACATCAGCTTTTCCATGCGGGTACGGCTCGTGGCCAGGATCTCGACTTGTCGGCGCGCCTGGGGGTTAGCCGGATCGCGGGTCACATCGAGTCGTACCGTGTTGCCGCTCTTGCCGTTGAGAAGTCGACTGAGGTTCTCGTTCGGGGTCAAGGTGGTACGATCGACGGCCAGCACCACGTCACCCGGTTTCAGATCGAGTCCACGGCGATCGGCTGGGCCGCGATTGATGATCTCCGTGATTTTCAAACCGGGGCCAGGGTAGCGATCGTCGAACAGCAAGCCGAGGTCGGCGGTGTGTTCATCCGGGGTGCGGGTGGTGCCGCTGATGCCCAGGTGGGAGGCATTGAGTTCACCGAGCATCAGGCTAATGAGGGTGTACAAATCCTCCTTCGTGGCCACATGGGCGACGAGCGGCTGGTACTTGGCCCGCACGGCCTTCCAGTTCGTGCCGTGATACGCGGGGTCGTAGAAGGAATCGGAAAGTGCCCGCCAACTTTGGGCGAACATCTCGGCGAACTCTTCTTCCTGACGGATGTTGAGTTTCGCGGCGAAGGCCACCTTCAGCGGTTCACTGACCGGCCCGGTCGAGCCGGTGAAACTGCCGTAGCTTGCCCGTGTCGCCCGCACCTCACCGCTACCGTTGAGGAAGTAGATCAAACCGCTACTTTTTCGGGACCAGCGAATCTGCTTGGGAGCGTGTTTACCCGTCGTCACACGGCCAACGCTGTTCCCATCGACCCCGGCAACCCAGAGATCATCGCCGTTCGTTGTGGAGCGAAACGCGACCTGGTTGCCATCCGGGGAGATCGCGGCGGATTCTGCCGCCATGCTCGTGGGCCGAGTGACACGCAGGTGAACATCTTCCCAGTCGAACTCCGGGGATGCCTTCACTCCGGGGGCGGTTGGCTTGTGTAACGACAGTACATGCACGGCATAGGTGTCGCGGCGCTTGCTGACGAAGGCGAGGCGATGATTCGTCTGGCTCCAGCTCACATCGCCGTTGTAAGTCGCGTACCGGGAGACGTTTCGGGGTAGCTCAGAACCATCCGTGGGAACCACATAGACCTCACTGGCGAATGAGCCATCCAACCGGGTGAAGGCGATCCACTTCCCATCGGGCGACCAGTCATAATCGCGGACCCGCTGGTCATCGACCAACACGGTCGCCTGGGTGCCGTCCGGCTGCATGAGCCAGAGTTTCCCCGCTCGCAGGAAGGCAATGCGATCTCCTTTTGGGGAGAACGTCGCCGCCGATTCGGCATCGCGGGTGCTGGTGAGTGGCTTCACTTTGAACAAGTGCGCTTGCGTGAGTTCGGTCTGCTCCGGGTCATCTGATTCGAGCAAGTAAAGGTCTTCCACCCCGTTCCGATCCGAGGCAAAGAGAAGCGATTTCCCATCGGGGGACCAGGAGACACTATGATCGTAAGCCGGGTGATCGGTGAGTCGGGTCGTGCGGGCGGAACCTTTGACCGTGGTCAGAAACAGTTCGCCGTGAATCACGACCACCACATGTTCCTCACTCGGAGAGAGAGCATATTCGGTGGCCCCCTTCGTGTGAATCGTGGTTTGTTCCGTGTTGGATTTGTCATCGGCGTGGACTTCGACCGCGAGTTTGCGGGGGGTGCTGCCGGGCTTCGTACCGACGATCCAGACATCCGCACCGCATTCATAAATGATCCAGTCCCCGTTGGCACTGATGCGAGCCCGACGAACCGCGTCTTCATGATGGTGGGTGATGGCCTGTGCGTCCCCCTCCGTGATCGAACCCTTAAAAGCCGGATCCGCGAATCCTGGCGTGAGTTCTTGACAGACGATGTTCGCGCAACCTCGTTCCGAGAGCTTTTCGGAGACGTAGTAGACTTTCTTCCCATCCGGTGCCCACATCGGCGAGGTGTCCTGCCCGGCGAAATCGGTCAACGGACGGGGCGAGGAACCGTCGATCCCGGCAATCCAGATGTCATCGTTACTGGAACCGCGATACCCCTTGCGATACCACGTCCCCGGCCCCCGGACGAAGGCGACATGCGAGCCGGTCGGCGATGGGTACGCTTCCTTGGCTTCAAAGAGCGGCAGTTTCCGCACGGCACCGCCCGTCACCGGGACGAGGTAGCAATCTTGCCCCGAGGGGAACGTATTCGCCCGTGAGGAAGAAAAGACAATCGACTGACCATCAGGAGTCCAGCCAGTGGGAATGTCGTGCGCGGAATCGAACGTGAGCCGGGTAGGTCGGCCGCCCTGCGCGGAGACAACAAAAACGTCATATTGTCCATGACGGTTGGAAGCGAAGGCAATGTGTCGGCCATCGGGGCTGAAGCAGGGGAAGTAATCGTGGGCTTCATGCATCGTCACGGGCCGGGCGACACCGCCGATGGCTTCGACTGTCCAAATATCACCCAGGTAGCTGAAGGCGACCGTTTTGCCATCTGGGGAAATGTCTGGCGTGCGCGCGAAGCGGATCGGTTCCTGCGCGGGAGTCGCCGTAGCCAGGAGCATCAGAAGGAAACCGGCTATGCTGGGGGCGGAACGACACGACAACGAGATGGACATGATGGCAGCCTGTCCCGGAAAGTGGTTATCGGTGGGCGTTCGTGGGGCGAACGATGTTCCCAGTGTACGCGGCCCACCGATTCGATGCCAAACGCGAATTCCGCAGATATGACGAACCATCCCCGAAGATGTCACCAGAATCGTTACCAGATGATGGGGGCACCATATTGTGCCATAACAGAATCCGCAGTCACGAGCATTGCACCTTCAATCAGAGATTGTGCGGCCAACATGCGGTCGAATGGGTCTTTGTACGCGTGCGAAATGAACCCGCCATGATTGCGTGATTCATCCGTATATCTAACAGATCAATGCGTGATGCCATCAAGAGCGTAGGAATCGCGGTGACTGGCCAAGCCGTGATCAGTTTTCCCGAGCGGACCTTGATGGCAATTTCCCAAACACTCGCCACGCTCAGCAGAAGTTGATTCTTCGGATCTCGTAAAAATGCGGAGGCATTCGGACTGATCCGAGAAGGATCGTTGATGGACCAGAGAAATACATGGGTATCGAGTAACCCGGTCATGGTTGTTCGTCCGCATCGGGGTCGTTGACCAATAACATTGGTCGAAACACGGGAGGAAGATTGTGGTCTTCACAATACGGATCATCAACCAGCATGAGTGGTGTATGATAGCCCGGCGGATTTTCGGTGATCGTTCCCTGAACCAGTCCCAATGGGCGAAGTTCCTGCGGCTTGGTCAGCGGTAGCAGGACTCCAAGCGGCTGCCCTTCACCCGTAATCACCACCCGATCTCCGGCGGCGGCCTTCCCCAATAGCTCCTGAATTCGCGCCGGAATCTCATGAATGTCGACATCTATCTGCGTCATGGCTCACCTCCGTCTGCATTTTACTGGATCTTCAACCCGCGAACCCACTCCGATTCGTGCTGCAAGTCGGCTGCGCTGAGGCCGCCCTGGCGGTGGATTTCGGCTTGGGTCCGGCGGCCACTCGTGCGGTCGATCGCCGTCACCTTGATGCAGCCATTCGCCGCGACTCCGCATTGCACATCCACTCGCGCGCCTTTGGGCAATCCTTCCGGTAATCCTTCGATCCAACATTCTCCCACCGGGATGCACGCGGCGGCCTGATGCGCTTCCCCCTGCAACACCCGCACCCGCACTTTCGTTTGACCATCCTTCGCGGTGAAGTAGGTGCGGGTCGCCGTGGCGGGCAGTTGCGTGTTCTTCGGAATCAGTCGATCGTTGAGCCGTTCTTCTCCCTTGCGGACTTCGACACCCAGGCTGTGGGCGTTGACGCTGATTTCGACAACCTCCCCCAACGGATTCGCAGTCGCGGCCAGGTTTTGTTCCCGCTCTCGGCGAGCCATCACAATGCCCGCATGAAGTGCCGCCCCGCGCGCGACCACCTCGCTGACCGCCAAGCTCCGATCCGGCGCCTGTCCCGTCAATTCTTCCAGCATCCGTGCGGCCATCGGCATGTGGGTCGAACCGCCGACGAGGAGCAGTTTGTCGACGCGGTCCCAGCTGAGGCTGGCGGAATTCAACACCTGCTGCGTCGTGAGCCGGGTGCGTAACAGCAAGTCGCGGGTGAGCCCTTCAAACTCGGTCCGTGTCACCGGCACTTGCATCTTTTGCCCGCCGTGGGCCACGGTCACGGAGGCTTGTTCCACCTTCGAGAGGGTCCGTTTCGCCCGTTCCGCGGAGGCTTGCAGCATCGCCAGTGTTTGCGGGTCGTGCCGGGGGTCTTGGCCGAACTGCTGGTGAAACTGCTCGGCCACGTGGTTCACTAGGCGGTCGTCCCAGTCCTTGCCGCCGAGCCGCACATCGCCTTCGATTCCGAGTACCTGGAACCGCTTTTTGCCGAGCTTCACCAAAGTCACGTCGAAGGTGCCGCCGCCGAGATCGTAAACCAGCACCGTGCGGGGGCCATCACCCGGTAAATCGGCTCCCGGGGCAATCTGAAAAGTGTACGCCAGGGCGGCGGCAGAAGGTTCGTCGAGAATGTCGAGGACATCGAGTCCGGCGATGCGGCCCGCGTCGATCGTGGCCT
Organism: Bacteroidales bacterium; assembly: GCA_026931725.1. Lineage (GTDB taxonomy): Bacteria > Planctomycetota > Planctomycetia > Gemmatales > Gemmataceae > JAIXLE01. Next base: position 2,944 of record JAIXLE010000059.1, on the reverse strand, counting down.
GACGGCGGGTGTCATCAAAATACGCCGGGACGGTGATGACCGCTTCCCGAACCGGGCCGACGTGCCGTTCCGCGTCCTGCACGAGTTTCCGCAAGATCACCGCGGCGAGTGTCTCGGGCCGAAAGCCCCGACCAGCAACGGTACGGCCATATTCCGCGTAACCCATCCGCCGTTTGACCAGGGTGGCCACGCGGTCCGGTTCCTCCAAGGCCAAATCCATCGCGGGCTGACCGACGACCGCATCGCCCGTATCGTTCAAGTAAATCGCGGACGGCGTGAGGATTTCCCCATCCGCGTTCGGCAACGTCACGGCCCGCCCCCGATCATCCAGGTGGGCCACTGTGCAATAGGTCGTACCAAGGTCGATACCAAGAATCGTCATGGTGATCCGAGTCTGATAAATGAAATGGAGGGCGATTGTGCCGTTCCCCCTCACCCCGGAACCGGGAGAAGGGGTTTCTTTTTTTCTTGCTTCTTCTTTCTTCCTGCTTCTTTTCGTTCCTGCCCATTGTCCGGTCGGTTACAACAGGAAGCAACCTTCCACCCATCCCCCTTATCTTTGCAGAAATTGCCATGCTGTCACAAACCCGCCGAGACTTTTTCGCCGCCTCCGCAACCGGCATGCTGGCCACGGGAACGCTGACCACTGGGGCTCTCAGCCCGTCGCCCCTGAGTGCGGCTGAAACTCCGGCTCGCCGTCCACGGGTCGCCGTGATTTACACCATCATGCGGAAATATTCTCACGCCCAGAACTTCATGGAGAGTTTTCTGCAACCGTACCTGTTCAGCGGGAAGATCGTCGCCCCCACGGTCGATGTCATCTCTTTGTACGCCGATCAGCGCAGCCCCGAAGGGGACAATACCGACCGCATCTCCCGCGAATTCCGCATCCCGGTCTACAAGACGATCCGCGACGCGCTCACCTGCGGCGGCAAATCCTTGGCGTGCGATGCAGTCCTACTCATCGGCGAGCATGGCGACTACCCCACCAATTCCTACGGTCAGATCGAATATCCCCGTAAACGATTCTTTGATGAAACCGTCGCGGTGATGAAAGAGAGTCAACGATTCGTGCCGATCTTCAATGACAAACATTTGTCGTATCGCTGGGACTGGTCCCGAGCCATGTACGATACGGCCCGCGAACTCGGCATTCCCTTGATGGCGGGGTCATCCGTGCCGTTGGCGCAACGGATACCGGCCCTGCAACTGCCCCCGCGGCCGGAAGTCGAAGAGATCGTGTCCATTCATGGCGGGCCGCCGGAAATTTATGATTTCCACGGTTTCGAGGTGCTGCAAGCCATCATCGAAGGCCGCAAGGGAGGCGAAACGGGCATCGCGGAGGTAGAGTTTCTGACCGGCGAGGCGATGGAGAAAGCGGCCCAGGCCGGGCGTTGGTCCCTCCCCCTGACACGGGCAGCCCTGGCGGTCGAGTTTGGCCAACAGCTCCCAGACTGGAGGAAACCGATCCCCGGTGAGAAGGTCCGCGAACCGCATGTCATTCGCCTGACCTACCGGGACGGCACGAAAGCCACGATTGTCAAGATTGGTCAGAAGGGCACCCGTTGGAACGTAGCCGTCAAACTCCGCAATGAGAAGCAACCGCGTTGTTTTCGGCACTACCCCGGTTCTTGGGGCAACCGTAACCTGTTCATGGTATTGTCTCATGCGATCATGAATTTCTTCTGTACGGGTCGGGCACCGTATCCGGTCGAGCGGACCTTGCTGGCTTCCGGCGTGGTCGATGCCGCGATGCATTCCCGCAAGAAGCAGCAACCGCAGGCGACACCGCAACTGCAGATGACCTATGCCGCCCAGGATTTTTCCGCGTTCATCGAGTCCGGCGCGTCCTGGCCGATCGCCGCCCAGCACCCGGAGGATGACTACCTGCAAACGCTCGGAAAACACGGCACACAGGCCAATCCGTAAAGACAGGAACCCTTGTGAATGGCATCACGAGATGCGCAACTTGCCGAAAAATCGGAAAATTCGTTCGCAGAATATTTTTTTTCGCTATTACGTGCCTTCTTGCTTGATTACCCAAATCTCCTATGCTTATATTGTTCCATAGTGGAATTCGTTCTGGGTTCGCATCTGTGTTATTCACCAAAAGGGTTGCCATGAGTCTGTTCGCTCGCAAGAATCTGGTCCGCTCGCTGCTCCAAGCTCCGCTGACGCAAAAAAATGCAAAGCGCGTTCCCCGGCTCGGCATGGAAACGCTGGAAGACCGGACCACACCGGCAACATTCACGGTGCTCAACAACCTTGATGCGGGTGTTGGCTCATTGCGTCAGGCGATTACCGATGCAAACGCGGCAATGGGCGCGGATACGATTGACTTTGATCCAGCCGTGATCGGCCAAACAATCACAATAGCCAGCAACTTGCCCACGATTACCGAAGCCGTCGCGATCACCGGGCCAACGACGGGCACGATTACCATCGACGGTGATGATAAATATCGGCAATTCACCGTCAATGCTACGGGTGAAGATGTTGGCATCTCTGGTTTGACACTTACCAAAGGTCTCTCTGCGCTTGGCGGCGGTGCATTGCTGGTTCAAGATGGGAATGTGACAGTCGATACGGTCACATTTAATAAAAATAATGTTAATACTGGTGATGTCAGTGCCGATGGCGGTGCCATTCAGGCGATTGCTGGCAACCTCTTCGTGAAGAACAGTACCTTCACCGAAAACACATCAACGCAGTCTGGTGGGTACGGCAGCGGTGGGGCCATTGCATTCGCACTGAATGGGGAAACACTCACTATCCAGAATAGCACTTTCACAAACAATCAAGCGCAAGATGTCGGTGGAGCGATTGCTGCGACTACAGGTGTAGTAAATATTGACGGGTCGACGTTTACCGATAACACCATCACGGGTGAGCAACTCGGTTACGGCGGTGCCATCAGCATGTATGATTACCTCGGTACCAAAGC
>JAIXLE010000137.1 GCA_026931725.1 Bacteroidales bacterium | reverse complement strand
GTTCCAACCGCGACTGCGGGCTGATAGGTACAGGCTGGAGCAATTGGAATTGGCAGGTAACGCCCAGGGTCACGCGGTCGCCCGGCTTCAAGGCACTGCGTTTCACGGGAATCCCGTTGATCTGAATGTCTCGACCCGATTCCACAATATACCCTTCCTGATCGCGGGTCAGTTCGGCATGGAGTCGGGAAACATCCGCGAACAGCGGAACATCCACCGGACCATCTGCCGTGGCTTGGCCGAAGGTTACGCGGGGCGCAAGACACACGAGATAACCGCCCACACCATCGACCCAGAGCAAGAATCGCTTCGGCAAACCGGGTGAACCGGGAAGCGGAACCGAGTCCGATGGGCGATGCCGACTCTTGCCGATAGACACTCCGTTTGGACCATTCTCGGCATGTAATGGGGACGTTGGCCGTGCGTGTGCATGATCGGGAGAACGGACCTCCAATGGAACAATCGAATCAGATTCTTCGGCTTCATCGGCACGAGAAATGTCGGCACGAGAAATGATGGGCGTGGCGGTGTGCAACGCTTCCCATGCCCGAGCACGCAACGCCCGTGCTTCCCGATGATCGGGTGCGACATTCGTCACCGCGTCTGCCCAGCTGATCGCGTCCCGCCATCGTTTTTCTTCCGCAGCGGCGTTCAATCGAGCCAGAGATTCCTGAAATCGCTCGCGCCGACTTTCCAGTTCCGCCAGAAATCGCGCCACTCCATCAGCAAGAATCGAATCCAATCGTTTGCGGGCATGACGGAGGGAGGTCATCGCCAACTCAAAATCACCCCGATCGGCTTGATCCGAGGCCAACAGCCATTCTTGTGAAGCCGATTCCAGCACGTCGAACTCCGGTGATTGGACTCCGCGTTCCCGCAACCGGGCGATCGACTCCAATACCCGCGCAGGATGTCCGGCTTCCAACGCGGCCCGACATTGTGCCAACCCCAGCCGCGTCAACGTGTGCCGCAGGCGTACAGCTGCTTCCTCGCCGGTCTGTAGCGATTCGGCCGCCAATAAATTCCGCCAGGCCAACTCCGCGTCATCGGCGCGGAGGTGGCGTTCCGCCCAAGCCAAATAGGCTCGCGCGACTTCTCGGATGAGGACGATGGCTTTTCGATACCCCTCCGCCGCCAGCGGTTCCAGGAGTCGCCTTGCCTCGTCCGGTTGCCCGGTGCGAAGTGCCTCACGCGCTTGCTTCAACGCCAGCCAAGGTGTTGCCATCACACATTCACGGGGTCGAAGACAGAAAATTCCAGGCCACCGAGATTATACCAATACTCTTCAGGTTGTGTTGGCGGAAGCCGGACGCAACACGGATTTGATTCGGCTCATCGGTTCCAACATCTCCATAATCGGGGTGGCCAAACGGGTTGCCGGGGCGGTATCTTCTCCCAATAGAGAATTGCCCGTATGGCTGACTGCACCGACAGGAACCATGACGACCCCACCGCCGACCGACACGCCCCCTTCCCCTTCGGATTCCGCACGGAAATCGGCGTTATTCATCGTTTTCCTGGTGGTGTTCATCGACCTACTGGGTTTCGGTATTGTCCTACCGTTGTTGCCGCGCATTGCGGATGACTACCTAATCGGCTACACCGATGCCGCCAAGGGGGTCATCATTGGCCTGCTCTACAGCAGTTTCTCGATCATGCAGTTTTTCTTCAGCCCGATGTGGGGCCGAATTTCGGATCGTATCGGTCGGCGTCCGGTATTGATGATTGGTCTGATTGGTTCGGTTGTTTTCTACGCCTTGTTCGGCTATGCGGCCTCATTACCGGCCACGACGGCGACGTTGGCATTGCTTTTGCTTCTACTGTCGCGGGTCGGGGCGGGTATTGCTGGGGCTAGTGTGGGTACCGCGGCTGCCGTCATCGCCGATTGCACCCCACCGGAACGACGGGCAAAAGGCATGGCCCTCATCGGGGCCGCTTTTGGGATCGGTTTCACCTTCGGCCCGTTAATCGCCTATCTCGGATTAGAACTCTTTGCGAGTCAACATTGGGCACCGGGAGCCATTGCGTCGGGGTTATCCGCCGTCGCCCTCGTGTTGGCGATTGTCCTCTTACCGGAAACGCTGAAGCCCGGCCCCAAACCGCCGCGTGAGTTCTTCAGTTTCTCGCGTACACAAGAAGTCTTGCGTATGCCAACTGTGGGAGCGCTCATTCTCATCTATTTCCTGGCGATCTTCGCTTTTGCCAACTTCGAGGGCACCCTTTCCCTCTTCACGGCTTCGGCGTTCCAGTTGCAGAATCAAGATAATTTCCTGGTCTTCGCCTACATCGGTTTCGTGCTGATGGTCGCCCAAGGGGGAGTCTATCGGCCCTTGTCGACACGCCGCCCCGAACTGTTTCTGATGCAACTGGGCATCGGCATGATGTTGATCGGCCTCGGTGGACTGGCAGCCGTGGCGTATGGAACCTATATGGTTCGGCTCTCACCGGAAACAGCTTTCGGGATGAAGCCGGTCTTTTATCTGAGCATTACCGTCGCGGTATTCGGCTTCGCCTTCCTCAATCCGTCGATTTCCGCGCTCATCTCGAAGCGAGCGGACGCGAACCGGCAAGGAGAAGTGCTAGGCGTGAATCAGGCGTTCTCGGCATTGGGTCGCATCTTTGGCCCATTAGTGGGTAGCACCGTGTTCTTCCTGAGCCCGAGTCGGATTCTCCCGTATGCCGTTGCCGCAGGGGTGATGATCTGCGTACTCGCGCTCTTACCGATGGTGCGGGCTGTCCCATCAGAAAACGCCACCCCGCCCGATGCCGAGCAACCCGCGGCCGAATCCGCCACCGTGCCTCCCACAAACTGACCCATACCCGTTCATTCAGGCGAAGGAATCGCCGATGCCTACGTTTCGCCGGATCGCTCTGATTAAGCCCAGCGCCCTGGGTGATATTGTCCACACTTTACCCGTATTGACCGCGTTACGGCGAAAATTCCCGGATGCAACGATCACCTGGATCGTGAATCAGTCTTATGAATCGCTGCTCACGGGGCACCCGCATCTGACGGATACGCTGGCATTCGAGCGTGGCCGGTTTCGACAAGGGTTCCGTGCGAGTTGTACATACACCGTCCATTTCCTGAATGCGCTGCGTCGGCGGCGATTCGATCTGGTGATTGATTTACAGGGTTTACTCCGTACAGGTTTGATGACGGCATCGACCGCTGCCCCAATTCGGGTGGGCTTTGCCAATGCCCGAGAAGGGGCGCGTTGGTTCTACACCCATGCGGTTGCTGTTCCCGATGCGGAAACGATCCACGCGGTCGACCGATACTGGCGGGTGGCCGAGTGGCTGGGAGCAGGCGCAACCACGAAAGAGTTCCTGCTCCCGGTACGCCCCGAAGAAATCCGAGCCGCCGAACGGGAATTGGACGGGTTGCCACGCCCATGGCTGGCCATGGCAGTGGGTTCCCGCTGGGTGACGAAGCAATGGCCTCCAGAATATTTTGCCGAACTCGCCAATCGGGCATTCGCCGCGGCGGGCGGTAGCGTCATACTGGTCGGTGTCGCCAACGATTGTACTTTGTCGCAGCAGGTCCGATCGGGTTTGCGAGCTCCCGCACTGGATTTGACCGGAAAAACGAGCCTGCCCCGGCTCACGGCGATACTGGCCCTGGCCGATGTTATGATCGCCAACGACACCGGCCCCTTGCACCTCGCGGCGGCACTGGGTCGGCCGTGCGTAGCTCCGTATACTTGTACCAAGACCGTAAAACATGGGCCTTACGGTGTACCCGGTGCCGGGGTTGAAACGACGGCACCTTGTGGCGGAAGCTATCTGAAACGCTGTCCACATGGTTTTCGCTGCTTCAACGATCTCACGCCAAAGCGATTGTGGGAACCGCTATCCGAGGTACTCCGCTCATGGGTCGTCCCATCCCGTACCGGCTAGTTCTCGCCAGTGGATCACTGGGACGCCGGGAACTGCTCAAACTCCACGGCTACCCGTTCGACGTTCTCCCCTCCAACATTCCCGAACCGACGGAAGCTCGTCTCGGTGATGTGCGACACTATGTCGGCGAACTCGCTTGGTTGAAGGCCGCCGCGGTCGCGCCTCAGGTCGCGGATGGTGTCATCATCGCTGCGGATACCGTCGGCTGGCTGAATGGCCGAGTGATCGGCAAACCGGACGATGAAGCCGATGCCCGGCGGATGATTCGCTCTTTGGCCGGAACGGTCCACGAGCTTTGGTCCGGGGTCTGCCTATGGGTCCGACCCGGTGACTGGCAGTTCTGTTGGCAAGAACGCAGCCTGGTCCACATGAAGAATCTCACGGATGCGGAACTCGACGAATACATCCAAACCCGCAAATGGGAAGGATGTTCCGGGTCTTACGCGATTCAGATGCCGCAGGATCCGTATTTGACCGTCACCGCAGGCAGCATCAGCAATGTGATCGGTTTGCCGATGGAGTCCCTGACCCAGGCGCTCGATCAGATCACGGCAATCCGGGGCACGATGAACGCGGGAGTTCCCCTGTAAAATGGTAGTCATCGTGCGGAAACGGGTTTATAATCGACAATGATTGTACTTTGCGCATTCTTGTATGTCACCCATCACCCGGAGTCTCCATGCCCCGTACGATTTTGGCGCTTATTCTTGGTATCGCCACGCTCGCGGTCACAGCCACTGCCGCCCCGAAAGATAAACCGACTGTGAAGATTGGTTTACTGGTGTGTGCGAAATGCACACTGGGTGAAGACACGGGTTGCCGTCATGCCATGAAAGTCACGGAAGGAACCGAAGAAGTGATCTATTACGTCAACGACAAAGGGGGCCGTGAAACGTATCACCGCAAAATTTGCGATGCGGGGAACGAGCTGAAAGTCAAAGTCACCGGCACCCTCGTTGAAAAGAAGGGGAAGAAGTTCCTCGATTATCCGAAAGTTGAATTCATCAAATAAACCCAAAACAGCCCCGCTAATCAGAAACGCCACCCCAACGCGGGTGGCGTTCGTGTTTTACTCCGGCTCAGATACAGTATCTCTACCGATTCGGTGACAGGAAATCGGAGGTTACGGTTACAGAGATAACCGAGAGGGGCGATAACCGTGAAATTGATTCTTGCCAATCCCCGTGGATTCTGCGCGGGCGTGAACATGGCGATCGAGGCGCTCGAAACGGCCCTTACCCGCTTCGGAGCCCCGCTCTATGTCTATCATGAGATCGTTCACAATCGCCCCATCGTCGTGCGGTTCCGAGCGAAGGGCGTGATTTTTGTTGACAGCATTGCCGAGGTTCCACCGGGGTCCACCGTGATGTACAGTGCCCACGGTGTCGCTCCCGAAATTCGTCGGCAATCCGCGGAACGGAACCTCCGGGCCATTGATGCCACATGTCCGCTTGTCACGAAGGTTCACACGGCCGCTATCCGCTATGCGAAAGAGGGATACACGATCGTCTACATCGGCCACGAAGGGCATGACGAAGTGATCGGCACCATGGGGGAAGCTCCTGACAGTATCGTGCTGGTCGAAGATGTGGAAGATGTCGCAGCCCTGACGTTTCCCCCGGATACGAAATTGGCGTTTCTCACGCAAACCACACTCAGCGTCGATGAAACGCGTGGAATCATCGCGGCATTGCGGCAAAAATACCCGCAGATTGCCGGGCCGAGTCAGGACGACATCTGCTATGCGACGCAGAACCGCCAGGAAGCTGTCCGGGATCTGGTCGATGAGGCTGATGTCGTGATTGTGTTGGGAAGCCGTAACAGTTCCAACAGCAACCGACTCGCCGAAATCGCCCGACAGAACGGCAAAGCCGCGTATCTCATAGACACGGTCGCCGAACTGAATCTCAACTGGTTCCGCCCCACGGATACTATTCTCATCACGGCCGGAGCCAGCGCGCCCGAAGATCACGTTCAAGAAGTCATCAATCATCTGCGACACACCTTCGCGGCTGAGGTCGAAACCCGAACCGTCCGCGAAGAGAATGTCCGCTTCCCACTGCCGCGGGAACTGCGTGTGCTGCCCCGAATCTGAACCGGAGGAACCCGACATGGCCACGACCGAACGCCCGACACGCACCCGGAAATCCCCGCAAACTCCCACCACCCTCGGCCCCGCCGATCATGGGAAGCCGATCTCGGACAAAGCCTTTTCCCAGGCCGATTTTGTCGATGGCTACAAATACGAGATCATAAATGGGAGGTTGTACGTGTCCCTGGAACCGAATCTACCCGAACATCGGCTCGAATCCTGGTTACGACGTGCCCTGGAGCGATATTCTGAGAATCATCCAGAAGTTATCAATTTCGTGGCGAACAAAGGACGTGTCTTTATTCCCACCACAACGAAAATGACCATTCCCGAGCCAGACATCGCTGCGTATGCTGGCTTCCCAGATGACACGGAAATTGATGCCCTCAACTGGGAAGACATTAGCCCTGTCTTGGTATGCGAGATTCTGGTCGGTGGCACAATCGAAAAAGACTTGGGCCGAAATGTCAGCCTCTACCTTTCCGTACCGAGCATCAAAGAATACTGGGTACTCGTCGGTTCTGTCAGCCCGCGCGAACCCACACTCATTCAGCACCGCCGACGCGGCAAGAAATGGGTGGTGACGACGTTCCCGTATGGGTCCACCTTCACGACTCGGTTGCTGCCGGGTTTCTCGCTGGAACTCGATCCCCGGAAATCACCATGTTAGATCAACTGCTCTCAGGTGTTCCTCCGTTGCTCCCCCAACGCCGAGACTGGCGCATCGGTTGTGTGGGGTCTGGTTTCATCATGCGGGATTGTCACCTTGTCGCCTATCGGCAAGCGGGCTTCCATCCCATTGCCATAGCTTCACGGAATCAGGACCGTGCCCGCGCCGTGGCTCATCAGCACCAAATTCCCTGCGTACATCCACACGTTGACGATCTGCTGGCCGATCCTGCCATTGAAATACTCGACATTGCCGTACCCCCGGATGTGCAACCGGACTGGATTCGCCGTGCCATCCGCTTGGGAACTGGGCGACTCCGAGGAATTCTGGCCCAAAAACCTTTGACGTTGAACGTCTCGGAAGCCCGCGAACTGGTGGCCGACTGCGCCAAAGCCGGAATCGCACTCGGCGTGAACCAAAACATGCGCTACGATCAATCCGTGCGGGCATTGAAGTCCGTTCTGGATCGCGGCTGGCTCGGCGAACCCGTATTGGCCACCATCGCCATGCGAGCCGTTCCGCACTGGATGCCTTGGGCGCAACAATTACCGAGCCTGTCGACTTTCGTGATGAGCATTCACCATCTCGATACTTTCCGATACTGGCTCGGCACCCCTGATCGCGTCCTGGCCAGCACCCGCCCCGACCCCCGCACACAGTTCCCGCACCGAGACGGTATCAATCTCTACATCCTGGAATACGATCGTGGCCCACGGGCCAGCGCCTGGGATGATGTCTGGGCTGGCCCCTGCCAGGAAGGTGTTGCCGGAGATATCGGCATTCGTTGGCGTGTCGAGGGCACGGACGGACTCGCCACCGGCACGATTGGCTGGCCGAATTACCCGCAGCGGACCCCCAGTACCCTCGCCATCAGTTCGCGGCACCTCCCGGAAGGCTGGCACCACTCCCGCTGGGAAGAAGTCTGGTTCCCCGATGCCTTCATTGGCACGATGGCCCAACTGCTGTGCGCCATCGAAGATGGTACGGAACCCGCCATCAGCGGACGCGACAACATCGAAACCATCGCGTTGTGTTCAGCCGTGTTCGCCGCGGCCACCGAACATCGGGTCACAACCGTTCGCGAGTTTTTGGAGTAATTGATGGCTGTGGATCTTGCTATTGCCCAAGCGATTGTGCTTACGAATGCAACTGGGCCGTCGTTGGTGGCGCATTCGGGGGAATTCGGCTTTAGCTGGGAGGAAGCCGTTCTCACCATCGCCGCACGTTTTGGGACGCGTCCAGCGGGAATCGCCTGCCCGGAAGCGATTTTCGCCATCCCGTTCGAGCGGAAGCATGTTGCCGTGGTCACCGTGGCCGATCAAAAGCCGGGCGAGGCCGATTCTCCGCTCGGGTTCCGCTTTCTGATCCTGGGAAAATCGTTGTACGAGGCACTCGGCAACCCATTCGCCATCGCGGATGCGTTCCCTCCCCGCTGGGAAAACCGTGGGACACTGGACCCGTTGAAATGGGAACACGGTGCCCTGCCACCCCAAACGGTCGATGAGATCGCCAAGCAACTGCAAGCCGGTGATACCGCCCTCCTGCTTGGAACCACGCAAACGCTGCTCGACGGTGGCCGGGTCATCCTCACAGTCACGGAACCGGACCCGCAGTTCTTTCGTACATTGTGGCAACTCCTGCCGATTCGCTCTCGATTCGACATCTGGCCTGCGACATTTGCCTTCTCCGCCGATCTGGGCTGGCATTGCTCCGTACTTCCCACCGCTCCGCAACCGTGGCCGATTGGGCATCTGACAGCCGATCAGGCCCGCGACTACCCCGAAGGCCGGTACGAACTCGCGATCCAATCCGCGATCGAGTCTAGCGACCAGGTTGAATTTGATCGGTTACTCACACGGCGGTCGACGAATGATACCCTGCGACTCGCCGCCTACATGATCGTGTTTGCCCTGTTCGCCGCAATTGTGAGCAAGTTCTTTTGAATGAGTCTTGTCGATAATCAACAGTTGATACCGATACGCGGCACGAACTAGGCAAACGAGCCCATTTCCCTACGATTCCACTACGTTGGAACGTATACGCGCGTGTGATTCCGGGCGACAGGAGCCGACATGGCCGAGCCGTACAAGATCGTCATTGGACTGGAAGTTCACGTTCAATTGTTGACAAAAACAAAGCTCTTTTGCGGTTGTCGGAACCAGTTCGGTTTGCCGCCGAACACGGCCACTTGCCCCGTCTGCCTCGGTTTGCCGGGTTCCCTGCCCGTGATGAACCGCACCGCCTTCCAGTTGGCCCTCCGCGCCGCCCTGGCTCTCAATTGCCAGATGGCCAGTTTCACGAAGTGGGATCGCAAACAATACTATTACCCAGACTTGCCGAAAAACTATCAAATCAGTCAGTACGATCTCCCGTTCAGCGCGGAAGGCTGGCTCGAAATCAACATTCACCCGGACCCGAAGAAGGGCCACACCCCCAAGCGAGTCGGCATCATCCGGGCACACCTCGAAGAAGATGCCGGTAAACTGCTCCACGATGAATCGGGGCGAGGCGGTGACTCGCGGGTGGACTTGAACCGCACGGGCACCCCTCTACTGGAAATCGTCTCGAAACCGGAGATGAACTCAGCCGAAGAAGCCGTGGCGTATCTCGAAGAAATTCGACTCTTAATGCGGGAACTCGGTGTCTCCGACTGCGAAATGCAGGAAGGCAGCCTCCGCTGTGATGCCAACGTCAACCTGCACATTCCGCGTTCCGATGAACCCCACGGTTACGCCGCGACACCGTTAGTCGAGATCAAGAACCTGAATAGTTTTCGCTCCGTGGGCCGGGCCATCCGCTACGAAGCGGAACGGCAATTCTCCGCGTTCCAGAACGACCCCCAAAACTACCGCATTGGCCGACTGCTGAAAACGACCGCCGGTTGGGACGATGCCCGCGGCCGAACCGAAGTGCAACGCCACAAAGAAGAAGCAGCCGATTACCGCTACTTCCCCGATCCTGACCTTGTTCCGGTCACGGTTTCCCCGGAACAGATCGACGCTGTTCGACGCGAGATGGGCGAATTACCGTCCCAGCAACGCGTCCGTTTGCAGACCCAATACGGGCTTTCCCCCTACGATGCCAACGTGCTCACCGCCAAAGGACGGCCAATGGTGGCGTACTTTGAAGCCGTGGCAACGATTCTCAACGATGGCAAGCAAGCCAGTCACCGCATCAGCGACCTGGTCTTTCCCGCACTCTCGGAACGCAACGAGGAGATGGAGAGCTTCCCGATCCGAGCCACCGAGTTTGCCGGGTTCATTCAGGCGACCGCGACACTCAGCAAACAGGATCGAGTCGATCTGTTCACGCACATGTTGGAACAGGGTGTCAATGTGGCCGCCGCGATGGAAGCCACCGGGTTGAAGCCCGCGACATTCGACGAAGCCACGTTGCGTGCCGCCGTCATCGCCGCGATCGGCAACAACCCCAAAGCCGTGGCCGATTATCAATCCGGCAAGACCGCCGCCGCGAACCGGATCAAGGGCGAAGTCCTGAAGGCGAACAAAGGCGCGCCCAATGATCTCGTCCAACGGCTGCTGGAAGAAGAACTGGCCAAACAGTGACCCCTGGCGGTTTTCCGGGCCGCAATCACGATTTTCGCCAGGAAAACGGGGTTTCTAACACGCGCAATGCCCCCTGCCCCGCATTCAGTTCGACCATCGCACCGTGCGGCAGCGTGACATTGTGACGGCCGTGCCCGACTGGGAAGTTCATAACCACGGGCACTTTGGCATTCTCGAAGTATTCCCGGACCACGGCCAGCACCTCGGTTTCCTCCTGGGGTGTGGTTGTGGTAAAACTCCCCACGACCACACCGGCGACCGCCTTCAACACACCCGCCAGACGCAGTTGTGAAAGCATCCGATCGACACGATACGCGGCTTCGTGAACATCTTCCAACAACAGAATCGCTCCCTGGGGTTCGATGGCATAGGGTGTACCGATCGTCGAGGCGATGAGAGATAGGTTTCCCCCCAGTAACCGACCACGTGCGGTGCCAGGGACCAACCCGATAGGTTGACTGTCCGCGGGTACAGGAATGTCGTACCCTTGCCGGGGAGGTTGCAAGATCGTTTGTTGAAAAGATCGGAACGAGAATGCGTTTTCGGCTGTTTCCCCAAGCCCAAGTCGATGCATCGGTAACGGTGAATGAAAGGTCGTTACCCGTGATTGGCGGGCCACGGCGAGATGCAGTGCGGTTAAATCCGAATAGCCGGTGATGATCTTGGGATCGGCACGCAGGGCATCGTAATCCATGCGATCGAGAATGCGGGTGAGTCCAAAGCCGCCACGAACGGGAAAGATGGCGCGAACTTTGGGGTCACGAATGAGCTGGTTCAATTCTTCCGCACGTTCCGCGTCCGTGCCGCCCAGATAGCGTGATCGCCGACCGAATAAACCATCGGGAATCCGCACGTTCAATCCGGTCTTTTTGAGTATTTCTGCGAAAGCGAGCACTAACTTTTCCCCAGCGGGTGCCGCCGGTGCCGCGAAGGCAACCGTGTCTCCTCGACGCAATGCAGGCGGGGAAAGCCAATCCCGTTGTGGCGAACGCGAACGGTCAGCGGCTGGTAAATGTGTGGCCACAATCCCTCCGATCCCGCTGAACAGTACCCGTTTTCCTACCTCACGTCGGGTCATCGTTGTTGTCATTGAAAATTCCTCGCGTGTGGGTGTTACAATGCGATCATGAGCAGTTTTCACACCAGTTCTTCGGTCCCAACTCCAACGCCGTTGGGGATTGTCACCGCATCACCCGATGAACGACCTGGAGTATTACTTGCCGTCGCACAAGCGGTGGCCGCGCATGCGGAACTCCCCGCACTGCTGCATGATCTGGCCGCCGCTCTCGAACCCCATTTGCGAGTCGGCTACTTCAGCTTCGCGCTCGTGCATCCCGAAACGCATAGCTCACGGTTGCAACTGCTGCAACCACTCGGCGGTCACGCGGCCCCCGCCGCGGCGGATACTCCTTCCGAACTGCCCGCGGAAGAGTCGCCCGCCGCGTATATCTTTGCCCATCAGACACCGCACTGGCTGGATGTCGCCGGTGCGCCTGCCGATCATTTCCCGGTCTTGCGGGCGGCACTCATCCGACAAGGGATTCACGCAACGTGTTTCGTACCGTTGACCACTCCCCGCCGCAAGATCGGCGCGATGGGGTTTGCCAGTTACGATCCGGTTCACCCCATCGATAGCGATATCAGCTTCATGGATCAGATTGGCCGACTCGTCGCCCTGGCCGTGGAAGGAGCCCTCACCCGGCAAGAGTTGGAACGTGCCAACCATCGACTCATCCAAGAGCGAGATCGGCTCGGTTTGTTGAATGAAGTCGGTGAAGCGGTGACCGCGCAACTCGACATGCCCGGCCTGCTTCGGGCGGTCACGGCAGGACTGCGGAAACTCATCAGCCTTCCGCTCACCTCTCTGCTTGTTCCCGATTCGGAAGGACGGATGCTGCGTTCCCCGGCCGCGGATTCCGGGACCGATGGTGCCCCCGGTCATGTCGAAGTTCCCATTCAAAATACCCCATCCGGGAAAGCGTTCCTCACCGGCCAGACTGTCCGACTCGGCCCGGAAAAACTGACCGCACTACCCGAACCGATTCTCGCCTGGGCCGCACAGCATGGCGGGCGTTCCTATTGTGGTGTCCCGCTCAATTGTGGCGGCAACCGGGTCGGAGTGCTGGCCCTGTTGGGCCGTGACGCGGATACATTTTCCGATGATCTGGTGGAACTACTCGAAGCCGTGGCTCGGCCCGTGGCCGTTGCGGTGGCCAATGCCCAGGCGTATCGACGGATTCAGGAACTCACCGACCGCCTCGCCGCTGAGAAACTGTATCTCGAAGAGGAAATCCGCGCAAGCCGCATCGCCGATGACGTTCTCGGCCAATCACCCGCCTTGCTGGAAGTCTTGCACCAGGTCGAAGTGGTGGCATCCACAGATTCGGCCGTGCTGATTACCGGCGAAACCGGCACGGGCAAGGAACTGATCGCCCGCGCTGTCCATGCGCGCAGCCCTCGGAAAGATCGCACGTTCGTCAAACTGAACTGCGCGGCGATTCCCACCGGGTTACTGGAAAGTGAACTGTTCGGCCATGAAAAAGGAGCCTTCACCGGAGCCGTCGATCGGCGAGTGGGGCGGTTTGAACTCGCGGATGGGGGAACGCTGTTTCTCGATGAAGTCGGCGACATCCCGCTCGAACTCCAACCGAAATTACTGCGTGTGCTTCAAGAACAGGAATTCGAGCGATTGGGCAGCGGAAAGACAATCAAGGTCAGCGTGCGCATCGTCGCGGCGACTCACCGGAACCTTGGTCAAATGGTAGTCGATGGTCTGTTCCGTTCGGACTTATACTATCGGCTTCACGTTTTCCCGTTGCATTTACCGCCCTTACGGGACCGCCGCGACGATATTCCCGAATTGGTCTGTCACTTCGTCCAGATATTTTCGCGTCGATTCGGCAAGACGATTGACACCATCACGACTGAGGCCATGACGGTACTGATGCGTTACCCCTGGCCGGGCAACATCCGCGAACTCGAACATCTCATCGAACGAGCCGTCATACTGACCCGTGGACCCGAATTGCGTGTCCCACTCGGTGAACTCAGTTTGAGCGGTAGCCCAACCGCCCCACCCCCACTGGCATTACCAGTTCCCCGACAACCCAGCCCAACCTTACAAGAAACCGAGCGAGAAACCATTCGACGAACATTGGAAGAATGCCGCTGGCGAGTGGGTGGCCCCGATGGTGCCGCGGCCCGGTTGGGGTTGAAACGGACGACTTTAATCTCACGAATGAAGAAATTGGGGCTCGATCGGATGCATGGTGAAGACGTGTCGAAGAAATGACATTCAGCCCATGAACTGTCGATATTTCGACAGCTTCGACAGAACCCGCTGGTCGATGCGGAGGACTATACTGTGCTAACACTTCTATGAGATGTTCATTTCACTCATTTTCGATGGAGAATGGGAAGGGTCCATAGGGTTTCACAATCTGGCACAAGCGCTGCATTAAACGATCCCGACTCGTTACACCTTTCT
Organism: Bacteroidales bacterium; assembly: GCA_026931725.1. Lineage (GTDB taxonomy): Bacteria > Planctomycetota > Planctomycetia > Gemmatales > Gemmataceae > JAIXLE01. Next base: position 15,202 of record JAIXLE010000137.1, on the reverse strand, counting down.
GCTTTTTTGAGGGCATTCCCGTGTCACCTCGCTTTCACGGACATCGTGGGTTTACGCTGATTGAACTTCTCGTGGTCATTGCGATTATTGCTGTCCTGATCGGATTACTGCTTCCCGCCGTCCAGAAGGTACGGGAATCCGCAGCCCGCGTGAAGTGCCAGAACAATCTGAAACAAGTGGGCTTGGCCGCGCACAGTTACGAAAGCAGTTTTGGGTTTCTGCCCCCAGGACGTGGCCGCTTGCCGAACTCGGGGAGTAGTCGACCATCGTTACAAGCCCTGATATTGCCGTACATTGAGCAATCGAGCAAGTATAATCTATTCAACTTCGATTATGATGTTAACGCATCCAGCGTGAATGTCCCTGCCCAACAACAGGATGTATCCATCTATATCTGTCCATCGGACCCGGCCACGAATCGTTATTCCACTGTGGGCCGATCGAACTACTTTGGTAGTGTCGGAGCCTGTGCGGATCGACGACTCGATACGGACCCCAAATCCGGGATCTTCTCGACTCGCGGATTGACCAATACAGATTGGCCCAAAGGCCGTACATTAGTGGCCATCACGGATGGCACCAGTTCGACTGTCATGTTTGCCGAAGTGAAACGCGGTTCCAAAAACTGGAATGATTATAATCAATGGGATCATACCAGTATCTTCGTCGCTACGGGAACCTGGAATCTTTATGATGGCCGCAGCGTTGGTGGTTGCGATGGCGGATCTGGTGTAACTGCTGCGAATATCAGTTCCTGGGGCCGTTATGTTGGTCAGCAATATTATCGGGATTTATTCACGACATCCGTATACTCCCATACCCTGCCACCAAACTGGAATAAGATTGCACCAACATCGCAGAAATACGGTTGCGGGCAAACCAATCTGGAAGCAATGCATGTCCCCGCTTCCAGCTATCATTCCGGTGGAGTCAATGCGGTACTCGCTGATGGATCCGTACGGTACTTTACCGATAGTATCGCCTTCGGAGCCTGGCAAGCCTATGGCTCGTCCAGCGCTGGTGATATGCCGTCAGAATAATGATGAATACGCCTAGAACATATTCCTGGTTTCAAATCGAATACGGGTGATGCCGATGGTATCACCCGTTCGGACTTTGAGGACGATTTTCATGCGACTCAGCCTGATGACCCTGCTGCTTTCTGTCACGCTTGGATGTGGCGGTGGCACTACGGATGATACACCCGATACTGTTCAGACTCGACTGACGGATCTAAAATTTCTTCTCGAACACGTTCAAGCCAAGAAACAACAACCACCGAAAGCGTTGAAGGATTTGCTACCGTATGAACCCGAGTATCCGGGCGGTTATCAGTGCTTGGCGCTTGAAGAATGTGTCTATATTTGGGGAGCCAAATTGGATGCATCGGGCACGGCCATCATTGCCTACGAAAAAGCCACACCGACTTCTGGTGGGGCGGTATTATTACAGAATGGTTCAGTACAGAAAATGACGGCAGAAGAGTTTTCGGCTGCCCCAAAGGCTAACAGGAAATAGTTTCACACAGTTCATCGCATTGATCCGGCCCCGCCATCGGGTATGCCGGATCATTTCCCTTAATCCGCAGAATCACGCCGTTTCAACCACGGGCTATCCGGTACTTCTGCGGGCTCCCGGTAGAGTTTCTTGACCGCATCCGCCACACCGCCCGTGTTGTGCAGCAACGCCTTCATGCTGAAATGAATCACCCCAGTTGATCCCTCAGCATTGCGCACAAGTTCAATCTGATCAACCACTTCCCGCGCTGGCCAACCTTTTGGATTTCCCGTGACCCGGCTGGTATACAAACCCGGCCAAAGGTGACGACCTTTCTTATTCTCACCGATCCACCAATGAAGTAGCTTGGGAAAACTCTGCTTCTCCTGGGCAATCGGCCAGTACAGCTGTGGAGTGAAATAATCGACCCAACCCTCGTTCAGCCAAAGTTTTGCGTCTGCGTACAAGGTTGCGTACTGATCGAATCCGGTAATTCCCTTCGGCATCCCCGGTCGGGCGATCCCGAATGGACTGATGCCCACCTTGACCCACGGTTTCACGGCCTTCGTTTCACGATACAGTCTTTCCACAAAGCGATTGACCGCGTCACGTCGCCAGTCAGCCCGGTTGAGCTTGCCGCCGGAACGGGTGTAAACCGCCCAAGTATCATCATCAGGGAAAGGAATCAACTTTCCCGCATCGTCTTTCTCCGGGTAGGGGTAGAAGTAATCGTCGAGATGCACGCCATCGACATCGTAGCGTTTGACGACATCCAATATGACAGCCAGTGAGCGGGCTTGCACTTCTGGGTGCGTGGGATTCATCCAGTAATGTTTACCGTAAGGTTTCGCCAAATCAGGCCTTGCGTTGATGATGTGATCGCGGCTGGCGGGAGATTTTGCCGTGGGTGTCCGCGCACGATACGGATTGAGCCAGGCATGAAGTTCGAGCTTCCGCTTGTGAGCCTCCCGAACGGCAAACTCCAATGGATCCCAAGCCGGCAGCGGTGCCTGACCTGATACCCCTGTCAAGAATTCTGACCACGGCTCAATTTTTGATGCATACAGTGCATCCGCCATGGGCCGGACCTGAAAAATCACCGCATTCAGTTTCAATTCCACGCATTTGTCCAGAATGGCCAGCAACTCCTTTTGTTGCGTCCGCGTGGGTAACCCTGGCCGGGATGGCCAGTCGATGTTGGCCACGGTCGCCACCCAGACACCGCGAAACTCTCGTGGAATAGGTTTCGCTGTGTCCGCAGCCAATGCCACAGGCGTGCTACTCAGTAGCACAACACACAACCACATGCAGCGCATGGGTTTCCCTCATTTGTGATGGTTAGTCAGCCGAAACGGTCGTCGGCTGATCGACGGGCAGTTGTAACGCGAGACGCACGGCTCCTTCTGCGGGTTCCGCCACCACGGCCACAGGATCGGGTTGTAAGCCACGATGGGTTAAGGCTTCGAGAAACCGCGTCCGAAAGCTGTTGGATGAGACAAGCAAGCCACCAGCCAGAGCGACCGGGATGGGAGAACCGAAGCCAAGTGGCCGCGCGGCCGCGGCAGCAGCAGCAGCCAGTTCCACCGCGGCGTTTCGGACAATATCCTCGGCAACGGCATCGCCTTCATCCGCGACGGCCAGGACGACGGGTGCCAAGCTCGCGATGGTGGCGCGATCAGAACCGCGATACACGACTCCGATTAAATCTTCCACGGAATGCAGCCCAAAGGCCGCCAGCAGCCGATCCGTGAGCGCAGTTGTGGCCCCACGTCCATCCGTAGCCCGTGCGGCCGCGCGTAGACCGGCCAGGGCCACGGCGTAACCGCTGCCCTCATCCCCCATGAGCGGCCCCCAGCCCCCCGCACGGTAGGCGTGACCATCACGGGAACGCGCATACGCCATGGACCCGGTCCCGGAAACAACGGAGAGCCCCCAGCCATCAGGAGTTCCCGCCGCGATCAACAATGTGGAATCTCCGGTAGCATACACGCCATCCGCCAATCCGATCCCGGCGGCCCAATCTAAGAAGCATTGTTGTTCCTCCGGTCGACCGGCTCCGGCCAAGCCCAGACATGCTCGATACACTTCCTGCCGGGCCAAACCCGCTGAGGCAAATGCACTCGCAATCGCTTCATCCAAAGCGGAAAATGCAGCAGCGAAGCCGACCGATTGCATGTTGGATGGCCCCCCTTCGCCACGTCCCAGGATATTCCATCCCCCATCAGATCGCGTAGCCGCCAACAGCGCCACGGTTCGACTCCCACCGCCATCGAGTCCGAGTACCAACCGATGTGGGGATTCTGACTCCACTTCCTGGCGAATCGCGGCCCGGACACGGCCTCCATGCGAGCGCAACCGCAGGCGAGCTTCAGCGGGCGAGACTTTTGCCAACTCCGCCACCAGAGCGGTTTTCAGTTCCCGATCACAACGGATTAGCAACGTGGTTGCCGCGTCAGAATCCAAGCCGGTCGCCTCGCGGATGATGCGGTTTGTTCGCTCCCGCAATTTCTGATTCGTGGCTCGCAAATCGACCATCAAGTTGCCAAATGTTTTACCCAGTCGTACCATGGCACCGGTCGAGAGCATGTTGAGGATCAATTTCGTTGCCGTGCCCGCTTTCAATCGTGTCGAACCCGTGACGATTTCTGGCCCAACGATGGGGGCGATCATAATGTCCACACGCCGAGCGAGTTCGGTTTGCGTATTGCAGGCAATGCCGATGGTGCAGGCACCCAGATTCGCCGCATACTCCATCGCCGCTAGGACATACGGTGTCCGTCCGCTGGTAGCGATCCCCACGACCACATCTTGCGCGGTGAGGGAAATCGATTTCAGATCTGCAATCGCATATTCGGGATGATCTTCCGCTCCTTCCACCGCTGCCGTGACGGCGGGCGGCCCGCCTGCAATCAGGCCAACAACCAGTGACGGATCGCTGTTAAATGTTGGTGGACATTCAGATGCATCCAGAATGCCTAATCGCCCGGATGTACCCGCGCCGAGGTAGATCAATCGGCCGCTCGCACGCAGTCGATCCGCAATAACATCTATCGCCCTCGCAATTTCCGTCGTTTGCGTAGCGACGGCTGAGGGGACTTTTGCATCTTCGGCCACCATCAATCGGACAAACTGCAACGCGGTGAGTTCATCCAGATTTTGCGATGCGGGATTGCGGCTTTCGGTGAACAAAGGATCATTCCCGAGAGTGAGAGGAACACAGGAAGTTCAGACTCCATGCGCAACCGACCGTCGAAACCGTTCCGAGCGGTGCGAACCAAGGCCAAGCGAGGCGCGTTGTCAACCAGAGTCCGAACACGATGCAGGCACCCAATACCAACCCCACCAGAGCGGCCAAGGATGAGACAGGTTGTGTCATGCGGCCCAGAAGAAATAGCCCCAGAATCAACCCTGTGGTGAATCCGGCAATGCTGAGTACCACGTCTATCACGCTCTGGTCCAACGCCACGGCCGCGATGGCTGCCACGGCAATCTGGGCGATACCGAACCCGGTTGTACTCAACCGCGACACCCACAGATAATGGCGATCATCGCAACCAGGGTGAATCGGTATGTAAAAATCGTTCAACGCGGCACTGGCGGAACTATTGAGCGAAGAAGACAGCGTCGACATCGCAGCCGACAGAACTGATGCAATCAACAGGCCAATTAACCCGGATGGCAGGTCATGCACAATGTAATACCCGAAGACCGCATCATTCTGGTTGGCGACCGTGTCTGGCATCAGAAAAGTTCCCTGTTTCCAGAGAACAAAGAGGCCAATTCCGATGAGGAGAAATAGCAAAAATTGTGCCTGAACAACAAAACCACTGGCGAGCAACGCGAGCTTGGCCGTTCGTGGGCTACGGGCACAAAGATAACGCTGCACCATCATTTGATCAGCCCCATGACTGGCCGTGCTGAAAAAGGCTCCACCGATCAAACCCGCCCAGAAGGTGTACGGTCGTGTGAGATCGAATGAAAAATCCCACAATCGAAATTTTCCTGCCGCCATCCCCACCGACACAAATTCTCCCCATCCTCCGGGAATGTTCATCAGAATCACAATCGCCGCGGCAATGGCCCCGCTGATGTAGACAATAAACTGCACCAAATCCGTCCAGATCACAGCTTCCATGCCGCCCAGGTAGGTGTAGACAATTGTGGCCACGCCCATCACGGCAATCGACATCATAATGTCCCAACCCGCGAACTGCTGGAGCAGCAGGGCCGTGAGATACAACCGCATCCCATCCGCTCCCGTGCGCGTGACCAGGAACAACCCCGATGCCGTGCGTTGCACGCGTGAATCGAACCGTTCTCGTAAAATTTGGTACGCCGATAGCAGTTGCCCATTCTGATATTGCGGAAGCAATAACCAAGCGACGATGAACCGCCCCAGAATGAAACCGAACGTCAACTGCAAGAAGAGGAGGTTCCCGTTTTGCGGATCGAAACCCAGACCGGGCGCGCTGAGGAATGTCACCGTGCTGGTTTCCGTTGCCACGATGGAGGCCAGAATGAGCCATCCCCCCACGGTGCGTCCGCCGACGAAGTAGGTATTCGTGTCTTTTTGCCTGCGTGCGAACCAGACCCCGATGGCGACGGTGCCCACACAATACCCGACCGCGATGATGAGGTCGAATACAGGAAGCGTAGCAAAGATCATTACAGTATCCGAGCGTGATGGATCACGGTTTGCCAACACCATGCGTTCGGCTGACTCGCAAGTATAATGCCAGCCCATCGAGAATCTGTCACCCACTCCCCAGGAGATTTCATGACCATACTGAGACTCTCATGCCTCATCGGCTTCTTGATCACCAGTTCCACCGTGCGAGGGGACGAACTGGCCGCGCAACTCACGGCTCTGGCTGAGGCCCACAAAGGCAAAGTGGCCATCGCGGTACGGCATCTCAGCACAGGCCAAGAGTTTTTCCTGCATTCCGATGAGATCATGCCAACGGCCAGTCTCATCAAACTGCCCATCATGATCGAAACTTATATACAGGATCATGAGAAAAAGCGATCGCTAGATGACATGCTCACGCTGCAATCGGAAGACAAGGTGCCCGGTAGCGGTATTCTCACCCGCCATTTTTCGGCAGGTGCCCAATTCTCGCTCCGCGATGCCGTTCGACTCATGATTGCATTTTCTGACAACACCGCGACGAATCTCGTTCTCGATGCAATCGGCCTCGATGCCACGAATCAGCGGATGGCGGCACTCGGATTTCCTCAGACACGCATTCATGCCAAGGTTTTCCGCGGCAGCACAACTTCGCTTGACCCAGAACGCACCCGCAAATATGGGCTCGGCTCCACCACGGCACGCGAGATGATCACACTGTTGACCCTCCTGCATGCCGGGAAACTGGGAACACTCGAAGCCACATCTGCGATGCTCGGCCACCTGCGAGCCTGTGAGGACAAGGACGGTTTTCCCCGGTTCCTGTCACCCGGCATCAAGGTTGCGCACAAATCAGGTGCCGTCAACGATGCCCGCACGGAAGCAGGTATCCTCGAACTCACGAGCGGCCCAGTTGCGTTGTGCGTGCTGACCACCCAAAATGAGGATCAACGGTGGACCAAAGACAACGCGGGTTTGCTGCTGCGAGCCCGCGCGGCACAAGTCGTGGCCGAATATTTTGCGAAAGCGACACCAGAAAAGGCGGGACTCAATCGGATTGATCGTGCTGTGGAAGCAGCGATACAACGGGGCGACACACCGGGTGCCGTAGTGGTCGTCGTTCGTGATGATAAAACGATCTGGCGGAAAGCCTATGGTCAACGCTCCGTCGAACCCAAGCCAGAACCACTAACGGTCGATACCCTTTATGATCTGGCTTCTTTGACGAAACCTATTGCCACTGCCGCCGCGATTCACCTACTCGCCGAGCGTGGCCAACTCCAACTCACGGACCCCGTAGCGAAATACTGGCCCGCTTTTGCTCAGAACGGCAAGGATGACATCACACTGGAACAGTGTCTGTTGCACACCACGGGATTAACAGCGGACAACGTCATCAGCGACTACGCGGACGGCCGGGAAAAAGCCTGGGAACGCATCGCGGCTTTGAAACCCGAAGTGAAACCCGGTACTCGATTCCGTTACAGTGATGTGGGGTTCATTGTCCTCGGTGAAGTCGCCGCACGAGTGGCCAAACAGCCACTGAATCAGTTTGTGGAAAAAGAAATCTTCGCTCCACTGCAAATGACGGATACGCTGTACACCCCCACGCAATCGTTGCTCCCCCGCATCGCGCCGACTGGCAAGCGAGATGGCCAGATCATTCGCGGTGTGGTTCACGATCCTCGTGCCCATCGATTGGGCGGTGTCGCGGGTCATGCCGGGTTGTTCGGCACCGCGGATGATCTGGCCCGGTTCGCCCGTATGTTGCTCCACCAAGGCGAGTTGGACGGAAAACGGATCTTCCAGGCAAAAACAGTCCAGCAGTACACGCAACCGCACGTCATACCAGCGGGTGCAGATGCCAAACCCCGTGCCACGCCATTACTCCGATCGCTGGGATGGGACGTGGATACAGCCTATTCTTCGCAGCGCGGACTCATCTACAAACCAGGGACCGGATATGGTCACACCGGATTCACCGGCACGTCCATCTGGATAGACCCATCGAGCCGCACGGCGATCATCATTCTGGCGAATCGGGTTCATCCCCACGACAAAGGTGCCAGCATCGCACTGCGACGCGAAATCGCCACCATCGTCGCGGAGCAGATGTCCAAGTGACGGTCCGGGATCAGCGGTGATCCAATCAACATGACACAGGGATAAGCCGAGGCACCCGCATATCGGGTGCCTCTTCTATGAGATTATCACATCACACCTCACGATTCGGTGATCAGATTGTATTCCATCATTGAATATTCATCAAGAATTCTCTATTTGACGAAGATCAGAACTCTGAGGAATCGCGATGATCGTGATCGACATCTACAGTCACATCTCTCATCTTCTTTCTCAGAGTCTTTCGGTCGATACCGAGCAAATCACAAGCATGGCCCTGATGACCATTCGTATGACGCAACACACGCCCAATGAGTTCTCGCTCCACCATGCCAATGATGCGGCCATATATTCCGCGCTCACCGTATGATAACATCCGATCAATAGAAGTTTCTATTCCTGCCATGGGTGAAGATGGTTCATCCTGATGGAGGCGGAGGGGTTCATGGCCAAACTCGATGGGAAGAAACTCGGGTAGAATCAGTGGTCCCGTGGCGCGTACCGCCGCTTCCCGCACCACACCGCGTAACTCACGGACATTGCCGGGCCAGGGATATTTTTGAAACAAGTCTATGACAGATGGGGCAAACCCCCGCAAATCGCGATCGGTTTCTCGCACGAACCGGAACAAGAAGTGATGGGACAATTCTGGGATGTCCTCTGTCCGATTTCGCAACTGTGGGACACGAATGGGGACATCTTTGAGACGATAATAGAGATCCGCTCGGAATCGCCCGGCGGCGATGAGTTGCTCCAAATCCTGGTTCGTCGCCGCCAGAATCCGAACGTGTGTAATTAACGTCTGCCTCCCACCCACGCGCTCGAATTGTTGCTCCTGAATAATGCGTAAGAGTTTGGCCTGCGTGGACAAAGGCATGTCACCGATTTCATCCAGCAGGATCGTTCCCCCGTTGGCTTGCTCGAATTTGCCGATTTGTTGGCGTGTGGCCCCCGTGAACGCACCCCGTTCGTGTCCAAAGAGTTCACTTTCCACGAGATTTTCGGGAATGGCCGCACAGTTAATGGCCAGAAACGGTTGATCGGCTCGCCGACTGTGCTGGAAGATTGCCCGTGCGACGAGTTCTTTCCCGACCCCACTTTCACCCAGAATCAGGACGTTCACATCCTGTGGTGCAATTCGACCAATCTGTTTACACATTTCTTGAATGACCTTGGAACGACCGACAATCTGATCGGTTTCCTGTTCATTCGGCAGTATGGCGGGTTCACGCATGAGCCGGGCCGCTGCGAATGCGCGATCGAGCAATCGTGAGACTTCTTCCAACTCTAATGGCTTGGTCAGATAATCAAATGCACCCTGCTTCATCGCTTCAATGGCGGTTTCCGTCGTGCCGTGCGCTGTGATGAACACGACGGGCCGTTTGGGGTCGGCCTCCCGCAACCGTTGGAACAGGTCCAACCCTGAGCCATCCGGCAACTGCAAATCCAGCACGATGACATCTGGGCGATCTTCCACGGTGCGCCGCCAACCTTCTTCCAAGGTGTGAGCCGACAAGACTTCGATCCCTTTGGGACCGAACACCCATTGAAAAGATTGACAGATGACGGTTTCATCATCAATGACGAGGAGTTTGGCCATGTGGTTCCTCCGAGGTGGGAGCGAGATGAGTGGAGACAAGGGGAAGCGTGAGAACAAAAGCGGCTCCGCCACTGGGGCGATTCGTGGCCGTGAGGGTTCCCTGATGATCCTGGGCCACCCGCCGGGCGACGGTCAGGCCGAGGCCGGTACCAGTCGGTTTGGTCGTCGTAAAAGGAGTGAACAACCGTGGCACGACAGTGGGGGCAATCCCCGGCCCGGTATCCAATACCTCAATCGTAGCCTGCTGATCGTGACGGCATAAATGCAGTTGAATGTCTCCGCCAGGCTGAGTCGCATCAATGGCATTGACGATCAAATTCGTAATCAAAGAATGCATCTGATCACGGTCGACGCTTCCCATCACAGGTTCAGCAGGAGTATCAACTCGCATTGTGATCGACTTGATTTCCGCCCGGCTCCGGGTCGCCTCGACGGCATGATGCACAATCGTTCGTAAATCCGACTCTATGCAATGTAATGGTGGCGTTCGGGCAAAATTCATCAATCCCTGAACAGTGCGTTCAATCCGAGCGACTTCCTGGAGAAGAATCTCCATACGATCGACTGTGAGAGGCGTGGGATTTTTTGAACAAGAGGCCGCCTGTAGCAGGAGTTTCACGCCGGTCAGTGGGTTACGAATTTCGTGTGCGACCGCCGCGGCTAACTGCCCGACGGCCGCCAGTTGCTCGGCGCGGAGCAGATCACGTTCCTGTTCTTGCAGACGTTGACACACTTCCTTGACCTGAGCCACGACGTGATGCAGTTGTTCATCCAAATCGGCCAGACTGCCCGCCCGTTCGACCGTCATCTCGCCAATATCCTGATCGAGTTGTGCCTGCACGGCGCGGACCCGCACCGATAGTTGTGCGACCCGCTGGGACAATCCCCGTGCGGTGGCGTACCCACTGAGGAGTCCCGCCAGTACGCCCAATGACCCCAAACCCAACAGCAGGCGACCGGCCCAGACCGACTGCGCTTCGGCTTCCGCCAATCCTTCGTTCATCCGCCGCTGATGCCGGTCGGCCAATTCACGGCACGGAGCAAGGAGATCGGACATATGATGGCTATCAGACCATTTTGCCACATCGGCCATCGTACCATTCTGTTTGGGAAGATGTTTGAGGTCCAATTGCTGGCGATAATCTGCATAATCCCGCTGAATCACTTTGACAAGTTGAATCTCTTCCGGCGATCCTCGGACAACATGCTGGAGTTCTTGAATCGCGGTATCCACACGCGCCATGTCCGCGCGGACAACCGCCCAGCGGTCATCAGTCGGTTCCGCAACCAGAACGAGGGTATGGACTCGTAGATGGCGGAGTTGCACCTGCAGATCGACCGCGGCTTCTGTACCGGCCGCATCGCGCCGCACCGCACGGGCCAAATCGGCCTGAAGGCGATTGATGTACCATGTGCTGCCCAGGCAGACGATCGCCACGAGGACACCGAAAACGACAATCGGCACGGAATGTCGATCGAACAAGAACGGTTTCATGAGCAATTCCCAATCATCTCCCACGACTGGGTGGAGACATTTTCCCGAAAATAGGGAGATTGTCCCAATTTTCTGAGCGTTGTCCACCTTCTGGGTGAGAGGCCAACGGTCGGAGTGAACAAGCCAAACTCGCTGGGAATCATTGCGATTGCCGCCGATTCCATCGTATGATCCGTTTCGGCTTCGCATTTGCAATATATCGTGTACCCGAAACAGTCATCGTTCACCACAATCTTGATCTCCCTGGAGTCTTCAACGTGATACCACGATCTTCCAAGTTCAGCCGATGGCTAATGTTCGCCCTTGGCATCGGAATCATTGGAATCGTTCTTACGCAATTTGCGTTCCGAGATGATTCCAAAGTCCATGGAGAAGAAACCGCTTCCCCCACGGGAACGGCCAGTCAGGCCATTTCCGTTGATGTCGTGTCCCCACGCCCTCATGGGATTGATCGCATTTCCACGCAACCCGGCGCGATCGAACCGTTTGAAATCGTCGATCTCTACCCCAAAGTTTCGGGGTATCTGGTCGAACAGTCGATCGAACGCACTGGAAAGAAACTGACACAGAACGGGAAGCCCATTCGTGTGGACATTGGGACATCGGTCCAAGTTGGGGACATCCTGGCCCGGTTGGCCGTCCCCGAGCAGAACAACCAAGTGACGCAAGATGAGGCAGACGTGGCGCGAGCCCAGGCGCGGCACGAACAAATGATCGCTGCCGTCGCCACAGCAGAAGCCGAGAAACGGGCCGCCGCCGCGGTCGTGGCATTCGCTCAGGCTGAACTCAAAAGCAAAGAAGCGTACCGGGCATTCCGGGAAAAACAACGGGAACGGATCCAGGATCTCGCCTCACGAGGAGCGATCGACCGCAAACTCGAAGACGAGCAGGAAAGCCAGTATCAAGCGGCTGTCTCCAGCCAACTTGCCGCAGGAGAGGCCGTCACATCAGCGGAGCAAAAACTCGCCTCCGCCGCGGCACGTGTCCGTCAAGCGGAGGCGGATGTGAAGTATGCACTATCTGAAGTGGGAGTCGCTCAAGCCAAGCTCGCCAAGTCTCGTACCATGCTCGATTACACGATCATTCGCTCCCCACTGACCGGAGTGATCAGTAAGCGGAATCACCATATCGGCGATTTCATCAAATCGGCCGATTCCGGCGGTGATCGCCACGCGCTGCTGACCGTCGAGCGGACAGACTTGATGCGCGTGGTGGTCCAAGTCCCCGAGCGTGATGTCCCCTATTTAAATGTCGGCGACCCCGCCATCATCACCGTGGATGCTTTACCCGGTGTGGTCTTCCGCTCGACACCGGAAGAACCCGTTGTCGTGTCCCGTTTGGCCCATTCCGAAGATGTCCACACCCACCTGATGCGAGTCGAAATCGACCTCAAAAACAAAAACGGCCAACTGCATCGTGGCATGTTCGGTCGCGTCACCCTGGAACTACAATCGGGCGCTCCTGGTGCGACACGCATTCCCTCCGCGGCATTAGTGGGCAAGGCCGAGGACGGGAAAGCCATGGTCCGCATTGTCCGCGATGATGTGGCCCAGATCATCCCGGTTCGCTATGGGTCTGATAACGGCGCGGAAGTGGAAATTCTGGAAGGACTCAGCCCAACCGATCGCGTAATTATCCGGGCCAGTGGACCGATCACGAATGGGACCGTAGTCACAACGGGCGGCCCAACTCAATAGTGACCCCAATACACGCTCCGAAATTATCCTTCCGAATATTCGTTCGCCAGACACCGAGAGATTTCATCATATGAATGGTCTGATCCGCTTCGCGCTCGGGAACCCCCGCGCGGTGACCGTGCTTACCCTAACGATCGTCATTGCGGGTGCCGTCGTTTTGGGACTTTTACCCGCAACCAAACCGCTCATCGCCAGCGACATTCTCCCGACCTACCAGAGTCCCGCCGTCCAGGTGCTCACCTTTTACGGAGGCATGGCGGCCAAGAGCGTCGAATCCGGTATCACCGCCCGAATGGAACGCGGAACCGGACAAGCAGCCGGGACAATTCGCCAGGAGTCCCGTTCACTCCTCGGGGTCAGTATCATTCGGAATTATTATGCCGATGATATTGACTTGAGTTCGGCACTGACACAGGTCAACTCCCTAGCGACAACCGAAATCCCGACCCTGCCCCCCGGCACCCTGCCTCCGGTCATTTTGCCCTATGACCCAACATCAGCCACGCCCGTCTGTCTGGTGGCTCTGAACAGCAAAACACAAGGGGAGTCGGTCCTCTACGATACCGCCCGTTATCAAGTCCGCATGATGTTGATGTCCAGTCGTGGGGCCAACGCGCCCGTGGTCTACGGCGGAAAAATTCGCACCATCCTGGCCTATCTGGACCGCAACCGTCTCCAGTCGCACGGTCTGTCTCCAGTTGATGTCATGCATGCCTTGGATCGGTTCAACATCTTTATTCCAGCCGGTGATGCCAAGTTTGGGACATTTGACTATGCGCTCGATTCCAATGCCATGTACACCGCCGTTGATATGATGGGTGATGTCCCCATCAAGACGGATGAGAATGGCCGCACCATCTTCCTCAAAGAAGTGGCCACCCCCAAAGACGCAGCCGCGATTCAGACCAACATTGTCCGCGTGGATGGCCGCCGACAGGTGTATATCCCAGTGTATCGACAGGCGGGATACAGCACCTTAGACGTGGTCGATAATATCAAGAATAACCTCCCGGACATGAAAGACCGCCTCACGACCCCGGACGTGGACCTCAAAGTGGTCATGGACCAATCTGTTTATGTCCGCAAAGCGATCGAAAGTCTCGCGGAAGAAGGGGTACTCGGGGCTGTCCTCTGTTCCTTGGTCATCCTCATCTTCCTCGGAGAATGGCGGATGACGATGATTGCGGTCATCACCATCCCCGTTGCCGTCCTGGGCGCGGTCGCCAGTTTGTATGGGATGGGACAGACCATTAACCTAATGACCCTCGCCGGACTGGCCTTGGCCATTGGGCCGTTAGTGGACACCGCAATCGTCGTGCTGGAAAATACTCACCGGCATCTGGGATTGGGGGCCAGCCCCCGTGAGGCGGCCTACCTGGGTGCCAAGGAAGTGGGGATGCCCGCCTTAGCGGCGAGTCTCTGTACCCTCTTGGTACTCCTGCCGCTGACCCTGATGCCAGGTTTGGGACAATTCCTGTTCCAACCGCTGTTTTACGCGGTGGCATTCTCCATGCTTATCGCCTTCGTCCTATCCCAAACCTTTGTCCCCGCCCGATGTGCAGCTTGGTTACGCGGTCATGGCCATAAGCCGAATGAGTCCCACTCCACCGATCATGAACACCGCAACGAACATGAGAATGCACCACCGCAGTCGCGTTTGGCCCGGTTGTTCGCCCGTTGGGAATCTGTACTGGATGCGAGCATCGTGGCGTATACCCGACTGCTCAATCGGATCCTCCAGGCGCGCCTAATTATGATCGGTGGAGCATACGGTTTGCTGGCTGCAGTCTGCATCATTCTGGGACCAAACTTGCGACAAGAGTTCTTCCCAGAAGTCGATGCAGGTGCATTTGAAATTTTTGTCCGCGCCCCATCGGGGACACGGGTCGAAGAGACGGAAAACCGCGTCGCCATGGTCGAGGAATACGCCAAAAAGAAGATCGGAGACGATCTGGAAATCATTATCAGTGAAATTGGACTCACCGCGAACTGGTCTTCCGCTTATACGCCCAATGCTGGCCCAATGGATGCCGTGGTCAAAGTCCAACTCACCGGCGATCGCAGCAAGTCCGCCCAGGAATACGTCGACATTTTGCGACGAGGCTTCGCGGGGGACCGGGACTTTGACGATCTCGTTTTCGCATTTGATGCTGGTGGGATGTTCC
>JAIXLE010000142.1 GCA_026931725.1 Bacteroidales bacterium | reverse complement strand
ATCGTACTATGCCCCGGCCCCGGCGGTATCGTACTATGCCCCGGCCCCGGTGGTGTCGTACTACGCTCCGGCCCCAGTCCCGGTGGTGTCGTACTATGCCCCGGCTCCCGCCCCGGTCCTGAACCGCACTACCTACTTTGGTCCCTTCGGTCGCCCACGCGCGGTGTCCTACAGCTACGGCTTCTTGCCGTAAAACGTGTCCGAGATTGGCTCTTGTGGCGCGGATTCTTTGTGAGAATGGGTGTCGATTTCACGCACCGTTGCCGAGCCAGTCCCCATGAACTGGCTCGTGTATTTTCTTTCTCCGATCTCATCTCCATCTCGTGTTCGAATCAAATCCTCAGATGCTGACACGAACTCAATCATCCTCATAACATCGCAGATTATGCGAGATTGGCTAATCACACCGACAATGAGACAAATTTCTTCGTAAAAAACACCTGATTTCTCTGGAATACGAATCATGCCGTTGTACAATTTTGCACATGTCGCCCATTTACTCTGGTTTCTCAAATTCTTTCTGCTGAGAGGTGCATTTCTCAAAAGCCGGTCACACTCGATCGGTTCATTGGCCTTTACTCTTTTGGCAGCGGTTTTCTACTAGTTTGAAAGGACGACATGACATTCAGTTGGTTCCTCTCCTCGCGTCGAACGGCAAAATCTCCTTTTTGCGTCAAAACATCCCGCTATCGGCCCATGCTCGATTGCCTGGAAAGCCGGGATGTGCCAGCCACCATTTTCGTCGATTTGGCGAATACCAGTGGTACGGAGGATGGCAGTTCGGCGAATCCCTTTAACACCATTCAGGAAGGGATCACGGCTGCCGCGATCGACGATACCGTACTCGTGGCTCCGGGAAATTATCAAGAGAATGTCACCATCAACAAAAATCTCAGCCTGCTATCTTCGGGCGGGAAAGGGGTGACCACCATTACCGGGCAGGGAAGTACGGCTCTGGGTGCAGTATTGGTAACAAACAAAACGACCGGAGTGACGCTGGGCGGAACCGATCAAGGGTTCACGATTCTTGGGATCGACAACGCCAACCCCGGAATCGAATCGGCTGCGGTTTATTTCCAAGGCAACAATTCCAATGCCACCGTGCGGGGCAACACGATCGTTGCTCAGGGTGATGCGGGCCTCACGACCGAATATGGTGCCCAGATCAACGGTTTCGTGATCGATGGCAATGAGTTTAGCGGTCAGACATTCATTGGAACGCCAGCAGGAAATGGATTTGGTTCACAGTTCTCATTAGCGAATGTACCTCGGCAACTCATCGTCATCAGTGGCGGAACCGGAGGGGGCAACACCTCGAATGTCACGTTTACCAACAACGTCATTTCCGGGACCGCCGGTGGTATCAATAGCGACGGGGACGAACAAGGAAACTCTTTGGTGACAATTGACTCGGACGGTGCCACCATAACGGGGAATTCTTTTGAGGGAACCACGACCCGGTACGGTTCCGCCTTGCGCCTGCGTGGCCCGGACCCCGCCTTGACGGGCAACACCTTTGCCAGCGATGGTATGTCTCCTACGACAAGTTTACTGACTCTGGACGGTCCCGCCCCGAGTACGATCACACCGGCCACAAACGACCTGTTCAGCGCGAATACCTTTGAGAATGCCTTCTTCGATTCCAAAACCAATACAGTCGGGCTGACATCGGCAATTGAAAACGGGTTGGTTACTCTCCAATCCCTCATCGACAACACGCCTACCGGAAACACGCTCCCCGTACTCGGCGGCACGTTCACGGAAAATGTCCAGCTTTCTAAAGGGATTACGCTCGACGGCCATTTCCAATTAAATGGAACCTTCGCAGTTACGGACCCAAGCGCGATTCTCTCTCCGGGGCCACAGGCTGGTATAATTTCCACTGGCGATCTGACATTTGATGACCAAACAACCGCCCTCATGGAACTCTATGGCGATGGGGCGGCTGGGACTGATTACGACCAGTTGGCCGTCACTGGGGATGTCACGATCCATTCTGGAGCGTTGATGGACCTCCAGTTGCTCGGGAAGACCAGCCCCAGTTCCACATTTATTCTCATCAATAATGATGGAACTGATCCGATTGCGGGGCAATTCGCCAATCTGGCGGATCAATCCACGATCACCCTGACTGGTCCCAATGGTCCCGTGCAGTATCGGGTCAACTATGCTGGTGGTGATGGGAATGACTTGGCACTCGAACCCGTTCCGCCACCGCCAGTTGTACCGCCGCCGGTTGTGCCGCCGCCGGTTGTGCCGCCCGTCTTCTCAGTAGGAGCTGGGAATGGCTCACAAGTGGTGGCCTACAACCCGGACCTCACGGTTGCCACCAAGTTAGATGCCTTCCCCGGTTTTGGCGGCGGGGTGCGTGTCGCCACGGCGGATGTTACTGGGGATGGCACGGCGGATTACATCCTTGCCACTGGCCCCGGCGGCAACCGCATCGTCATTCTCGACGGCGTGACACAACAATCTCTGGCGAGTTTCCAACCGTTTGAATCTTCGTTCGCCGGTGGTCTGTTCGTGGCTGCTGCGGATTTGAACCAGGACGGGAAAGCTGAAGTCGTCGTGACACCGGCTCGCGGTGGTAGTGCCCGCGTGCTGGTATACAGCGGTGAAGATTTGATGAATGGTCAATTTGCGACAATTGCCAGTTTTTACGGGCTTGCGGATTTCTCGGGAACTGTAGACGATACATTTCGAGGGGGCGTGCGTGTCACCCTGGGCGATATTTCTGGGGATGGCGTGCCCGATTTAGTTGTTGCCGCCGGGTTCTTAGGTGGACCGCGTGTCACGATTTGGGATGGAGCCTCCGTTTTTGCTGCTCACGGTGGGGCACCAACCCACAATCCGATTGCGAACTTCTTTGCCTTTGAATCCACGCTGCGAGATGGTGTATTTGTCGCTGCTGGCGACATCAACGGGGACCAGATTGCGGATCTGATCTTCGGGGGTGGTCCCACCGGAGCCCCGCGTGTCCGCGTGGCCGATGGAGCCGCCGTCTTTGCAGTCGGGGATTCGTTCAGCTTGGATGATGCGGGACGTGAAGCCTTGACCATCGTTAATTTCTTCGCGGGTGATGACACAACACGCGGTGGAATTCGTGTCGCATCCCGTGATCTCGATGGCGACGGCCAAGCGGAATTGATCACCGGCAGCGGTGAAAATCTGCCTTCAGAAGTCCGTATCTATGCCGGTACGGAATTGATGGCGAATCCGGGCAACCCTGCTGTAAGAGATGCCCTTGATCCGTTTGCCACCGCGTTCGCGGATGGGATTTTCGTGGGCTAATCCCGCCCGATCGTGAACAGTTCACTCCACGGAGTGTGCCGTTCACAGAATTCACACAGTCACTCCACATCACGGATGCTCAAACGCGGTGTGGGTGTTTCCAGTTCTGCGTTTTTCAGAAAACCGGGGACTGTCGTCCCCGGTTCGGTGTGTCGTCTTTTGCGGAACCGGGGATGACAGTCCCCGGTTGTGTTCCTTTCCCTTCCACGCCGACTTTTCGCTTGCAATCCGGCGTGTACTCGATTGTCATAAAGCCGATCGGTTCGACACTCTCTGACACTGCCGAGGTCATGCCATGCGGTTGGGGTTCTCCTTATTTGTCCTCCTGGGAATAGCTATTCCTCTCCCCGCACAAGAATTGCACCGCGACATTCCGTATGTGCCGAACGGACACGCACGGCAAATCCTCGATGTCTACTCACCGCCTGCCGCCAAGAACCTGCCCGTCATCTTCTGGATTCACGGTGGTGGTTGGACGGTCGGTGACAAAACGCAGGTTCAAATCAAACCGAAGGTGTTCACCGAGAAAGGATTCGTGTTCGTTTCCACGAACTACCGATTCTATCCAACCGTGGAAATGGGTGACATCATCCGCGATGTGGCCAGGGCGTTCCGGTGGACGCACGAACACATTGCCGAATACGGCGGTGACCCGAATCGGATCTTCGTGATGGGTCACTCCGCCGGTGCCCAGCTCGCCGCGTTGCTCTGCACGGACGATCGCTACCTCAAGGCCGAAAAACTGTCCCTGAAACCGATTCGCGGTTGCGTCCCGGTCGATGGCGATACCTACTACATTCCGGCGATCATCACCACGGCTGAAACACGCTGGAAAGTCTACGGCCAAACTCCGCTGAAAGATGGGCACCGCGAAAAATTTGGCAACGACCCGGCCAAGCATATCGACTTCTCAGCCGTCACACATGTGGCCCCCAACAAGGGGATTCCGCCGTTCCTGATCCTGCACATCGCCGGGCACCCGGATGTCACGGCCCAGGCGCAATACTTCGCCAAAGCCCTGAAAGCTGCCAACGTGCCCGTGACGGTCTTCGCGGCCTCGGGTACGGATCACCGGAAACTCAACGCGGACCTCGGCGTGGTGAACGACCCGGCGACACAGCAGGTCTATCGGTTCCTGGAGGAGTGCCTCAAGGCGCGGTAGACAGTGCCTGCACCATGCCCGCCGCGAAGCGTTCTCCGAGTTCAATCTGGCTGGCGGCATCGAAGTGAACACCTTTGTCAAAGGTGTTGAGCTTCTCACTGGAAACGAAATAGGCTGACGAGGCTTGAGCCGCTGTCGCTTTCTGAGCGGTGCGGATCGAGTCGCGTTTGCCATTGTCGTACACTTCTCCAATCCCGAAAACGATCCCCGGCACCGCCAGATCTTGCCGAACACGGGCGATGAAAGCCGTGAGCATCTTTTGGTACACCTCAGCGGAAAGGTTCGCGTCACTCTCCCCCTGATGCCAGATCATGCCGCGCACCGTATAGGTATGTCCCTTGTCCGTGAGTTCCCGCAACGATTTCTTCGTGAAATCGACAAAAGCAGAATACATCCGATCTTTCACATCGGGGTTCCAGTCTTTGGAAAGGCTGGTGCCGCCTTCGGTGTACTTGATGAGAGCGATTTTCCGGCCCTTCAACCGATCCGCCATGCCTCGACCAAACGACACTTCTGGTCCGAACGTGCCGCTGGGCAGCCCCTTGGCTTTGTTCGATCCGGGTGCCACGCTGTAGCCTGGTTGCAGTGGAACGAACCCGCCACTGGTGAGGATTGGGCCGCGGAGTTTTGAGCAGGAATAGGTAATGAGGACATCGGCTTGCGGTTGCTTCCACTTTGCGAGTGGCCCCGTCAGTTCGGCGACCTTCCCGCGGCCATCGCAGTTGGACTGACCGCCGATGAGGAACACATCATAATGGTCGGCTCGAAGCGGAACCGATTGTGTCAGTAGAATTGCCAGTGTCAGAACCAAGATTCTCATGAAGAAGCACCCGGAGAGGGAATGGGACCGTCACTCCGATCATTCTATGCGGCTGCTTCCAGATTCTCCTCCTCGTTCGGCCAATCCTCGAAACGCACGGCGACCTGCTTCGAGACACCGCTCTCCTGCATGGTGATGCCATAGAGGACATCGGCCACGGCCATCGTCCGCTTCTTGTGGGTGATGACGATGAATTGGCTGCGGTCGGAAAACTCGCGCAGCAACTGGGCCAGACGCTGGGTGTTCCCTTCGTCCATTGCGGCATCGACTTCGTCGAGCAGGCAGAACGGACTCGGACGACTGCGGAAGATGGCGAGCAACAGTGCGACGGCTGTGAGTGCTTTTTCACCCCCGCTGAGTAGAGAGATTTTGCGGAGTTCCTTCCCTGGCGGTCGAGCGGTGATCTCGATGCCGCTTTCCAGGATGTCCGCTTCGTTTTCCAGTACGATGTCCGCCTGCCCCCCAGCGAACAGTTTTCGGAACAGTTCTTGAAAGTGTGTGCGTACCGCCGTGAGCGTCTCGGAAAAGAGCCGTCGGCTATCCGTGTTGATCTGGTCAATGATTGCCTGGAGCTTCTTTTGCCCATCTGTCAAATCGTCGTGTTGGGTGCGCAATTCTTTTTCGCGGCCCTCGACTTCGTGGAGTTCCTCAAGGGCTTCCAGGTTGACGCTGCCGAGTTTTTCGATCTTTCGTCGCAGATCGGTGATTTCCTGTTCGGGGTTTTCTCCCATGACGGGCTGCGGGCTGTCTTCGGGCCGCTGTGCCACGAGTGCGGCCAGATCCAGGTCAAAATCTTCACGGATGCGGGCAACGACGGTATCTCGACGATTGCGAAGATCTCGCACGGTGAGTTCACGGGCGTGAGCGGCATCGTGGCGTGACTTCCAGGTGCCGCGTAACTGTTCCAATTCCGCGCGGAGAGTGTCGCGGGTCGAGCGGAACTGTTCGCGGAGGGCGGTGAGTTCCGTTACCTGCTGTTCGCGGGCTTCTTTGTCGGCGTAGGCAAACGCGGCGGCGGCGGTGGCACGCAGAATGGTCAGCGTGGCTTCCTGTAACCGTTGTCGGGCGGCTCGCTCCGTGGAAGCCAAGTTGACACCGTCGATTCGACGATGACGCAGGTCGGAATTGAGCTCTTCTTGCTTGCGGCGCAACCCGGCGAGATGATCGCGGGTGCGATTGAGCGTCACCTGAGCGGTGGTGTTCTCGGCTTGGGTGCGTTCGCGTTCGACTTCGGATTGGGCGAGTTCTCCATCGGCTTGGCGGAGTCGTTCCTGCACCGCGGCCGCGAGGCGATCGGTTTCCGTGGCGGCTTCCTGGGCACGCTGCCAGGCGGCGGTGGCGTGATCGATTTCCCCGGAGAGAATCCGCGTTTCGGACTGCACCAGTTCCATCTGATCGGCCAGCTGGCGTTGCATTTGCCGCTGTTCCAGAATCTGATCGCGGAGCGACCCCGCGGCTCCGGTGATCGCCGCGATTTCCGCGGTCAGCGCCTGAATCGGTTCATCCAATTCTTCTGCCTGTCGACGATGGCGATTTTGTTCCTGCTCCGCGAGAGCGATGTTGCGATCAATGGATTCCATGTGCGCGCGGAGTTCTCGGAGTTCGCTCTTTCGGGAAAACAAACCCGACTCCGATTGCAGCGGTCCTACGATGATCGTGCCATCCGGTTCCAGCAGTTCTCCGGTGCGAGCGACGATGCGACAATCGGGATAAAGGCTTTGCCATCGGCGGGCTTCGTCCCGGTTCGCCGCCAGGAGGACACGGCCCAACAACTGAGCGGGGAGCGTCTCAAAACCGGGAAGATCACAGCGGACGCACGCGGCCAGAGACGGTTCCGCAATCGGCAATGGCGGCGGCCCGGCCTGAAATGGCAAAAATCCCACTCGACCAGGGACATCATGAAGCGCATCGGCGATGGTATCCCGAGCCCAAGCATCGCGGGTGATGAACTGCTGGGCCGCATCGCCGAGAACCAAGTCCACCAACGGAGCAATTTCCCGCGGCGCGGTAATCAGGTCGGCGGTCAACCCGACGAGATGATCCGTGAGCAACCGATCCCCTGCGGCGAGGCGTTCATGAATCGCGCGGACTCCCGCGCCAAAGCCTTCGAGCCCGCGTTCCAATTGATCGAGGACATCGGCTCGACCGTGATAGTCGCTGCGTTGTTCGCGCAGTTTTTCTAACGATGATTGAATTTGTTCGATGCGTTGTCGCAATTCCGCTTGGGTTGTGGTGTGTTCGGCGAGTCGAGAACGCGCCGTTCCCAGGCGTTCTTGCAAGTCGGCATCGGTTCGAGACAGTTCCGCTAGGGCCGATTCAATTGCACGATGGCGGGTGCGGGCTTGCGTGGCCTCGGCCTGTTTGCGGTCGAGTTCCCGTTGAAGGCGTTCTAATTGTGTCTGAAGCGTGTCCGCGTCGCTATGATGTTTGGCGGAACGGCCAACCAACTCAAACTGTAAGGTGCGGTCGGCCTGGAGTTGCCGGGTGAGTTCCGCGATGCGGGCCACGACGGTAGCGACCGCTGCCGCGGCCTGATCGGCCAGGGTTTGCGCTTCCTCGGCGGCCTGTGTCGCGGTGTGTGCGGCGGCGGCAACCTGGGCGGAATCTTTTTCGATGGCGTGAATCCGCGCCACCAACTCGGCCCGTTGGCGACCGAGTCGGAGCAATTCCTGTTCGCTGGCCGTGATTTGTGCGCGTTCCGTCCGTGCGATGGATTCGTGCCCGACGATCAGTTGTCGCGCTTCGGCGAGTCGGCTTTCCTGATGGCGGAGGGCATCCTCGGTTCGGCTCAGTTCCCAGTCGAGTCGTTTGAGTTCCGTATCGCCGGTTTCGGTCTGGGCGGTGAACCCGGCGAGTTCCGCCCGGAGCGTGGCCAATACGGATTCTTCCGCCGTCAAAGCTGCGGACAGTTCGCGGTACTCGATCGTACCGATGCCGACCCGCAGTTCACGCAGGCGGGTGCTGTATTCCTGGTAGCGTTGGGCTTTGGCGGCTTGCAGGCGGAGTGTTCGTAACTGTTTATCGAGTTCTTGCAGAATATCACGGACGCGGGAAAGGTTGCGGTCTGTTTCTTCGAGTTTGCGTAGCGCCTCGATTTTCCGAGCCTTGAATCGGCTAATCCCCGCGGCTTCCTCGAAGATAATCCGGCGATCTTTCGTGCTGGCGGAGAGCAACGCATCGACACGTCCTTGCTCGATGATGCTGTAGGCACCATGACCGGCACCGGAACCGAGGAACAGTTCTTTAATGTCCTTGAGCCGGGATGAGCGACCGTTGATGAGATATTCACCTTCGCCGTCTCGATAGACTCTGCGGGTGATTTCGACTTCGTCGGAATCGGTATTGAGATGGCGTTTGGTATTGTCGAATGTCATCGTCACTTCCGCGAGGCCGAGTGACTTCCGGCTACTGGAGCCGTTGAAGATGACATCCGTCATTTCACCGCCGCGGAGGTTCTTGGCGGACTGTTCCCCGAGAATCCAGCGGACAGCATCAACGACATTGCTCTTCCCGCTGCCATTGGGGCCAACAACCGCAGTGATCCCCGGCGCGAATTCGAATCGCGTCTTCTCCGCGAACGATTTGAAGCCGATGAGTTCCAACCGCGTGAGCATACCGAACCTTACGGATAAGAGCCGAGTCTGGAGTTCCGGGTTCCGAGTGCCAGCTCCAAAGTTTGAGGTTTCAGGCTGTTGAACCGGAACCCGGAACCCGGAACCCGGAACCCGGAACCCGGAACCCGGAACCCGGAACTATTTTTACTTGCCGAAGAGTCGACCGGGTTCGCGGTTGAAGGCGGGTTCGTTATCGGGTTCCGCGGGGTCGCCTCCATCGCGGCGGGGTCCGAAGAGTCGGCCGGGTTCGCGGTTGAGCGATGTCACGGGCGGCGGCGGCGGGGGCGGTTGCTTCACGGCTTCCCCTTCGCTCGGCAGATCGTACCCGGCTTGAACCACTTCACCCCGTTGGAAGCGGATCACTTCGTGGTCGGCCTTGGCCAAGTCCGGGTCGTTCCGGGAAATCTGTGCCAACTGTTGAATCGGAATCCCACGCGGCAACGTATCAATGGCCAACTCGGAGGCCAGCACCTGGGCTTTCTGGGCTCGCATCACCATCTCAACGGCTTCCGAGTAGCCGCCGCCGAGCTTGGTCAAGGCGATGAGGACGTTCCCCAGGTCGGCTGGGCACTTTTCGGTAATCGCGGTCGGTTCGCCATTCTTCGTGGCAATCCGGGTGACGGTGATGTCTGGTTCATCGGCTTTCGCCGTGATCGTAAAATCAGACCCGATTGGGAACGAGAACGGTGTCCGCAGTGGGTGGCCCGTTCCGAAGAGGACAATTTCCGCTTTCTTCCGTGATGCAATGTGAACGAGGGCATCAGCATCCGGGGCCACCCGATGGAGCCAGAGTGTCTCGCTCACGCGCCGTCCTTGAATCGCTTCATGGGTGGGGTCGGCCAACCGTAAGGCGACGAAGGCACCGTATCGCAATTCGGGGTCTTTGTGTTTCAGCAACTCCGCGAGTTGATCCGTACTGACGGCATCATCCAGCGAGGCCAACGCGGTCAGGCAGTGGGATCGCAACGCGGGGTGGCTCGCGGCCAGTTGGGCCAGATCCTTGGCACCGTCCGGGTGGCCGAGATACGCCAACGCCTCCGCCGAAGCGAACCGGACCCACGGGGAATCCGATTGCAGGCCCACCCGTAACGCTTGCCGACTATCCGGCCCGAGAGCTTCGAGCTTGATCGCGGCGGTCAGGGCATTTTCCGGGCGCACCAGATCATGTTCCAGTTGCTGACGATACGGATGATCGAACGCGATCGGTGCCAAGGGAACCTGACGGGAAACCAGTAGGAACCGGGAATGATTCAATCGATACGCCGGCGGCACATTCGCTACGACGATCGGTCGACCCTGCACCTTGGCATCTGCCAGTTTGCCGCTCGGGTCACCGAGCGTGTGAAAGACGGAGTTAATCCGTTCCGCGACGACGAGCGCCAGACGCGGTTGCGGGTTGCTGTCATTCATAAGAAAGTAGTACGGTCGATCCAACAAAACACGTCCGCCATTCCAGACCTTGCCGACGCGCAGTTGCAGCGGTTCCTCTTCGTTGAGTGTCGGTTCCTCTTTCGGCCCCGACTTCATGACTCCTGCCACCAACGGGCCTTCGGCAACGGCGAGTTTGTGACCGGCCAGAACCGTCGAATTCGACACCGGAACCTTGCCGTTCGGGATGCCCGCTGCCGTCATCTGTTCGCGGACGTTCCCGACGTACTCATGGTTTTGCAGTTCGCAGGGGAACAGAATGCCCCCTTTCAAGCTGGTGGTCTTGCTGCCGGGGGGAAGGGTCACGGTCACGTCTAAGGGATCCCCCGTCCGCGATCCGGGCGGGATCATGGCGGTGACGATGACTAACGAAGTGCTACGACTCGCATCATCGAGCAGTTCCTTGGGTCGCCCCTTACGCTTGAGAATCGCATTTTCGAGAGCAGTTCGCATTTCGCCCGGTGGCGGACTGCTGCCGGTGCCGTCGAGGTTATAGACCAATCCGACTGCGGAAACCTGGATCGGCTCGGCATTGCCGATGACCGTCTTGAGGCCGATGGTCGACATGGAATCTGGGTCATTCGGCTCATCGGCTGCTTGTGAACGTGTGGTGGTTTCGGACTGTAAGCAGCCAGTCGATAACCCGACGATCAACGCCGCGGTGAGTATCGCGAGTCGGTCCATACGGTTCCCCCTCCCTGAGCCCAGACGCACTTCCAAGAATCGGGTTCCCCCGAACCGAATTCTGAGTGTTTGTTCACGCGGGAACGTGATCGCTCACCGCGGAGTCTGAACGCTGAGGGCGGGAACATACCGTGCGGGCGATGGCCGTCAAGAGGATTCGCGCAAAAAATGCACCACGAACGGCCCGCGTCTGGGTAGACTCATCCACTGGCAGGATCACCAAAGAAATGAGTCGTGAACCTGCCCGGATTCCCGGATGGATCCGTTCCACCTTTTTCACTCTCCGAGGATTGGCCCATGCTGGCCCGATTGGCTCTGTTCACGGTTGCTGTCACGCTGGTGAGCTTCCCGGCCCTGGCGGACGATTTCACCCCGGAGGCGGGCTTCGTCTCCCTCTTCAATGGAAAAGATCTTTCCGGCTGGCAGTACAAGAAGCGGGTCGGGAAAGGGAAATTTGAAATCGAGAAACTCGAAGCCAAGACCGCCACAGCCGATGGCCGTTTCGTGGTGAAAGATGGGACCATCGTCGCCATGGCGAAAGACAAGGATGGCAAAGGTGGAATCCAAGACCTCTTTACGGTCGCCGAGTTCAACAAGGATTTCACCCTGCGGCTGGACGTGAAAGCGGGGTTGAAAGCCGATAGTGGGGTTTATGTGCGTGGCCCACAATTACAGGTGCGTGATTACAAACGGCGGGGTGAACAGAAACAGATGACGAAGTTCCAAGATGATGGCTGGAACGCCTTGGAGATTGTGGTTTCTGGTGGCAAGCCGAGTTACACGCTCAACGGAGAAGCGATTACCGGCGGCCCCCCAAAGATCCCCGCGATTGGCGGCATCGGACTTCAAGCGGAAACTGGCCCGTTTGAGTTCCGTCATATCCGCATCCGTGTCGCCCAGTAAAATCAGTTGGACTTACTCAAAAAAATAACCCTCCATCCCGTTCGGGGGTGAAGGGTTATTTTCAGAATGTCGCATTTCACTCAGGATTCGACAGACACGGGCTGTGCGGATGCGGGTGGACGGTCTTTCAGCCACCACAAATCAAAGACAATCGGGCCGAAGGGCAGTATGGAAGCGACCACCGCGATACCGGCTTGGGTGCGTGTAATGGCCCGTGCCGCCAGTGCGAGCCCGACGACAATGAGATACAGCACCCACAGCACCCCGTGGGCCATACCCACCACCTGAACCGCCTCCGGTTGGCCCGCGAGATACTTGAGCGGCATGGCCACGCCCAACAGCAACAGGAACGAAATCGCCTCGATCACGCCCACCAGACGCAGTCGATCAATTGGTGAATTCCACACGTCCACAAACTCCCTGGTTGGCGTGTCAAGGACACGCTACTTCGCACCCGGCGGTAGACCCGCGTTCTTCATCTCACTGTGATAAATCTTCGGGTACGCTTCGTAGAAATCGAACTTCGGGTCGTTCTCGCCATCGTGGCACTTCATGCACATGGACGTGACCGTGGAGATCATCTGCTTCTGGACGGGGTCCATCACGACGGCTCCGCGTTCCAGCGGTTTTTTAGCGGCCATCTCTTGGAAGAACTTCAATCCGGGCAGCTTCACATCCGATTGCGGGTTCGTGGCCCACGGCGACAGGGATGCTCGCAGTTCCTGGTTGAACGGTTGCTGGGCGTGGCCGCTACCCGGACCGTGGCAGTTTTCGCAACCATTGTCGAAGAGGTGTTGGGATTTCACCTCATTCTCGAAACCACCAACATACTCAAAGCCCGTGGTGTGGCAGCTGATACACTCCGGGTCGAATTGGCGCAAACCGGGGCGGGTGGCCCGTTTGACGAGAGTCTCATAAGCGTGGCTGTGGGGAGTGCCTTTCCAGACCGCGTATTCCGCGGCGTGGCACTTCGCGCAAACAGCAGACCCCACGAATGTCAGTTTCGCGGCTGGGTTGTGAATTTGCGCGGGATGCTGAAGTGGCTTAGCCCGAGCCGCGGCGAGCAGGTTCTCTTTCTTCACCTCAGCGGTGTACTGTTCTAAAAGGGTCAACAGTTTGTGGTTCTTCTCGATGGCGGCGTTCTTCTCCGGGTCCGGGTCGGTCGGAGTCAGGTATTCTTCGCCCATCGGCACCAGTTGATACTGGAAATCGAACCCTGCGGCGTTGCGGTACAGCCCCACGACACCGATGTTTTGTCCCTTTTGACCCACCTGAATAATCAACGTCTTCCCGTTGTTGGCCAGAATCGGAAACTGCGGTGGTTCCGGTTCGGGCGACTGACAGACGACGATTTGGAATTGCGGGAACGCCTGCGCCGCAGCCTGGGCTTGCGCGAGCGGGCCGGAATACAGCAGCACGTTCACTTGCGGCTTGGCCGGATGATTCGCCAAGGCGGTCAGCGTGGAATTCAGAACCTGGGCATTGTTGGCAAAGCTGAATTGCGGATCGAGTTTCTCGGCTTTCACGGCCGCTTCTGATCCGACTACCCCGACGACACCAATGGCGGGTTTATCCTTGAGGGCAATCACTTCAAACGCTTCGATCATTGCCCGATTGTTGGGGCCACCCGAAAAATATTCTTCGCGGGGGAACAATTTGATCGGCTCCCCCTTCTCATTGCGCTGCACTCCGAGGATGTTCGCGGCGAGGACGAAGGGCGGTTTATTGGCAAATTGTAGTGTGTATTCCGCGAGGAGGTTGAACAGTTGGTTGTGGAATTCGTATTCCCCCAAGCCGATCGCGGCGTAGCCCATTTCCGCGAGGGCGAGCATCGTGTAGCGGAATTTGAGGAGGTTTTGCTTGGCCAATCCTTTTGGTGGAGCCGCGTCTCCGAGGTCGAGTCCGACGACGGTCCACCCCTTTTGGCGGAGGGAATCCATGAAGTTGGCCCGGCGTTCCAGTCCGCCTTTTTGTGGACGGCTGCACCCGCACGGCGAGAGGAACCCATAGGTTTGCCCAGTGAGAACCAGAGCCACTTCAGGTGATTCCTTGGGCCAGTTGCCGAACAGCGGCACTCCGCCAACGGTGCCGGGTTTCGCCCCACCGTCCACGGTTGCGGTTTCCCCGGCACGGCCAGGTAAGGGACGATCCCGCATCACCCAGAACCCTGTCGTGACCGCAACGCAAGCCACGATCACAAGGGCACTGAGGATGCGGGGAATCACAAATCCTGAGTTACGGGCGGAAGAATGCGTCGGTCGTATCATCATATTAGTTTCCGCGTCGGCCATCGGCAGGAGCCCCAGGTCTGGTCCACGGGTCATCACAGACGATAAGGCATACCCGATTTCCATGCTCCGGGCGAGGCCAGATTCTTTGCCGTGGCCTCATCCGCGTCGGAAGCCGATCCCTTGCACAGGAATACGCACTTTTTGCGGGGTCGGTCCTTTGGAACGCAACACAATCGACGCATCCCGTGGGAGGTTGCCGAAGCCGGTGTTCGGCGGAACCGCGACTTTCAATGTCCAGTATCGTCGCCCGGAACGATCTTCTGGTGGGCCGAGCGTCACTTGGAGGAACGCGGGGATCGTTTCTTCCGGCACCAGTTCGATTTCCAGCCCTGGCCGATCCGAGACGAGCTGGGTTTCGGTCTTGTCACCGTAGCGGACGTTCCATTCTCCGTTTTTGCCGAGCTTGAGGACATCGCCGCTGGCCAGGGACACCAGCCCGGTGGTCACGCCTTTGATCGTCACTCGGCGGCTATTGTTGGTTCCGGGGCCGCTGATTCCGATATATTTTTCAAACGGGCCAATGTCGGGTTCTCGGCCATCCGGCAACTTGCGATGCACTGTGGCCATCACACGATAGGCACCGCGTATCTGGATTGGCTGCCCCGCTTCGGCGGAGAGCGTGCGGGCCAGCACCGCGACTTCCTCTTCATTCAGAATACGCGGCTTCCCCAGAGTCACGAAGGGGTCATCATCAGCCACATTCATTGTAGGGGGAGGCAAGTAATCGGCTTGAGTGGGATTGGCATTCGGGCTCCGCGTGGCCGACCAGTAATGCACTTCCACCCGGCGATCCGCGGCCCCTTCCGGCAGGCTACCGAGGT
This sequence comes from Bacteroidales bacterium, assembly GCA_026931725.1. Lineage (GTDB taxonomy): Bacteria > Planctomycetota > Planctomycetia > Gemmatales > Gemmataceae > JAIXLE01. The sequence continues at coordinate 14,087 of JAIXLE010000142.1, read as the reverse complement.
TGACCGTTTCGGGAACCACCTGGAAGGCGTTGACCCCGACCATGGAGACGCTCAACGTGATCTGCGCGGCGACCGGCATCGCTTCGGTTTTCATTCCGACACCGGCTGACAAGGTTTTCGGCCCCTGAGCCGTGACCTTGATTCCCATTTGGAAGAGTCCCCAACCGGGTTTCCCTTCCGTGGCCGCGGGGACTGTGGCTCGGCTATCCGGGTGATCGAAGTCAAACTCGGTCCACTGGATCGACTGATTGAGGCGGGCGAACGTGGCTGCCGTGAGCAGATCCGGGAGAGGAAACGGCGACAGCGGGAAAGCCCCCAGGCGAGACTGCATGATGAATTGATTCATCGCGTCGGGCGGCAGGACTCCGACACGCGCGGCGGTACACGAAGTGCAACTGCGGCCAAGTACCTGCACATGCGTTGGTTGTGTGGCGACCTGCTGGAACCAGAACGACGCGGGGTGTTCCGCATCGCTCACTTCGTGGAACCCGGCAAAATGCTTCAGGCGGGGTTCATCGGATGTGGGATCGTATTTCATTTCCAGGTAGGTGAATTGCAACGGAATCGCCGGAGACGCGGCATCGGAGTTTGTCGTCTCCGCGGGGGGAGTGTTATCGAGTTTTTTGATGACCGTCAGGGCGAACACGCCGCCACAGACCAGCACGATCGGTACGACCATCTTCAGCGTCGAATTCATCGCGTGTTCTCTTCGGAATCAGATACGGCGGCCCCTTCTGTATGATACGACACGGACCCGGTAGCCGTTCGATCGTCTGCGGTTTACGGTACAATTCCTCCATTCCCTCGTGTCGGTTTCCCTCACCCGTCCCGGTTCACGCGCATTCTGGGAAGGTAGGAATCATCTCAAATTCTCCTCTTCGAGAATGATGGCTCACGAGTTGCTAGGGATCGTTTGTCGCCAGCAGTTGCTCAGCTTCCCACTCCCACAAGCGTACCACTGGCCACGAACCACTGAGCCGAGTCCGACCACGAAAAAACGGTGCCGACAACAACCCCTTGGGATGAGGGGCGTTGACGGCACCGCTTGGAGAACGGGAAGATGCCGACGGACGACATCCGTTACAGAATCTCCTGGGTGAACGCGTTTGGTTTCTCGACGATCTGCACGGGGCGGCCGGTGGGAGTTTCGTTCTTGCGGGTGTGGTCGATTCCCATGAGTTCGCAAACCGTGGCGAGGAAGTCTACAGGGGCGACCTTGCGTTCCTCCACGATGGCACCTTCCTTGTCGGTTCGGCCAATCACACGGCCACCCGCCATGCCGCCACCGAACATCGCCAAGCTCCAAGCCTTCGGGTAGTGGTCCCGGCCAGGCTTCGCGCCGCGCGTGTTGATATGGGGAGTCCGGCCAAATTCTCCCATCCAAATAATCAACGTACTATCCAGCAATCCGCGTTCGTTCAGGTCCGCGATCAGGGCCGACATCGCCGCATCGACTTGCTGTGAGTTCGATTTTACCTTAGTCCAGTTGTCTTGGTGGGTGTCCCAGCCACCGAGACTGGCCTCGATGAACGGCACCCCGACTTCGACCAGACGCCGTGCCATCAAGACGCTATCCGCGAAGTTGCCAGAGCCATACCGCGATTTGGCCGCGCTCGGTTCGAGCGAAATGTCGAACGCTTTGGCCTCCTGGGAATGCATCAGTTGGACGGCGCGTTCGTAAGCGGTCTTGTGATCGACGATGACATCCGCTTTGTACTGACCCCGAAACGCGGCTTCCATCTCACCGAGTAACCCCAGGCGGTTATCGAATTGCCGCTCACTCACAGTCGCTTTGAGATCCTCGACACCGCGACTCGGTGAAGTCACGATCAACGGTTGGTACTTTGGCCCAAGGAAACCGGAACCATAAGTGCGAGTGCCGATGGAAACGAAGTTCGGTACCGATGCTTCGGGGCTACCCTTTTCACAGGCCACGATGGAGCCGATGCTGGGGTAACTCAGTCCGCCCTGTCCTTCGCGGTAGCCGGTGTGCAGGTTGTACTTGGCGCGAGCGTGTGCCCCTTCCGGCGATGACATGCCCCGAACGATCGTGCCTTTGTGCATCCATTTTGCCAATTGTGGCAGATGCTCGGAAATCTCGATACCGGGAACCGAGGTGGCGATGGGGCGGAAATCGCCTGCGCCTTTGCTGTCCGGTTTGAGGTCAAACGTATCTTTGTGGCTCGGCCCGCCATCCATCCAGAGGAGAATGACGCTTTTCACCCGTCCACGGGAACGTTGCGTGGGGGCAGCCGCGGGATTGTTGGCCAACGCCTTCAGCCAACCGGACAGGGAGGCCGTGCCCACCCCGGCAGCGGAGAGTTGGAGAAACCGGCGGCGTGTCGATTCCAGCAGATGCGATCCGAACATGGTTCCAGACTCCGGTGAGATTCATTTTTGTGCGGGTAGACGAGTCGCGGTGTGAGCGATGGGGACACCGCGACCGGGAAAATTTTAACGAACCATCGTGAATTCGCTGGAATTCACAAGCGCCCAGAGGATGTCGCTGTACGCCGTGTTGGCGTTGTCGGCTTGGGTGATGTACCCGGTCAATCTCGCAGTTTCCGCTTCGGTGGGACGGCGAGAGAGTGTCGTCAGGTACAGGTTTTCGATGGCCGTTTCCGGTTTGCTGAAAGCACCAGCAATGTTACGGGCCAAGGCTGGGCTGCCCGCAAGCCGGCTATTCATCATCCGTAGGGCTTGTGGGATGCCCGCTTCGTACTCCGTGGTGCTGGCCGCTTCGCTTCCCGCCAGGAAGAAGGTCACGAACTGATCGCGGGCACCGTTTCCGGGGCGGCGTTTCCCGGCTTGTGCTTTCTCTTGCCGATTCTTGGCGACCGCCTCCAGCGTCGGCCCAGCTACTCGGGTGACGCTATCGAAGAGTTGCTCGGGGATCATGACCTTCATGGTCATGTGGCTAAAGTAAATGTCATCGTTTTCGTTCCCGGCGGTGGGTCGGCTACTGCGCTGATAAGTATTCGTGAGGCAGATGGCTTTCGTGAGGAACTTCACATCGAAGCCGCTCCCGGCGAAGATGCGGGCCATGTCGCTGAGGAGTTCTGGGTGCGAGGGCGGGTTATCGGGATGCATGTCGTCGATGGGGTTGACGAATCCACGGCCAAAGAGTTGCGCCCAGGTCCGGTTGACCATAGCTCGGGCGAAGTAGGGGTTGTCGCCTGCGACCATCCAGCTTGCCAGTACGGGCCGTTGCGGTTCGCGGGGGGCTATTTTCGGTTCCGGGCCACCCAGGAACTTCGCGGCCACATCCATCGTGGCTTCGGGGAAGAAGTCGCGGAGTTTGGTGCGTGTTGTGCCTTCCGTGACCCCGATTTTCATGTTATCGCCGCCGCGGTTGGCGTTCCGGGGGTTTTGCGGTACCACGCGGGAGAAGAACGCGGCCATGCCCCAGTATTCCTGCTGCTTCCAGCCCGTGAACGGGTGATTGTGACACTGGGCGCATTGCAGCTGAATTCCGAGGAAATGCTGGGTCACCGTGTCGGTGAGTTTGTCCACGGAACGGTTGGCCAGATAGTAGGTCACGGCGGGGTTGTCTTCGACGGTTCCCGTGGCGGTGACGAGGTCGAAGACGAATTGATCCCAGCGTGTGTTCTGGTTGAACTGATTTTGGAACCAGTTGTACAGCGGCTCTTTGAGGACGAATCGATTATTTGACTCTTTCGGATATAGCTTGGGAATCCACTGATCGGCGAGGTGACGACCGTAGTGCGGATCGGCCAGCAACTCGTCAATCAAGAGGGACCGTTTCTGCGGGTCGGTGCTGTCGAGGAATTTTCGCGTTTGTTCTAATGTTGGAATCACTCCGGTGATGTCGAGGTACACGCGGCGGAGGAATTCTTCATCGTTGCAGATTGGGGAAGGGGTGATATTCTCGTTCCGCAAGGCTGCGTCAATTTGATCGTCGATCCGTTTCGCAAATGCGGCAGCATCCTGGGCTTCGGGGATGGCCGTTAACTCCGCTGGCACCTGCGGTTGGAAGGTCAGCGCCGTGGGGGCGGGAGTCGATTCGGGTTCGGGGGTGGGCTTCTTCTTGGCTTTCTCGGCTGCTTTGGTTTTCTCGTTGGCTTGAGCCTTGGCTTTCTCGGCCGCTTTGGTTTTCTCGTTGGCTTGAGCCTTGGCTTTGCGGGCGGCTTCCTTGGCTTTTTGCAGTTCGCGGAGTTTCTTCCGTACTTCTTGTTGTCGGAGTTTCTGTTTGAATTGCTGAACCTGTTTGGGTGTTTGTGCCACCGTTTCCGTAGTTTGCGCCAGCAGCAGCACGGCCACCAACAGAGCTGCGATGGGGAGAACACGATTCCGCCGCATTACACCAACCTCCTCAAGGAGGACCGTATTCCACAGTCATGTCGAAATTCCGACTACAAGTGAATCAACACCCGGAACGGGCCAAGGTTTCGGATGATTGCCAAAAAAGTTCTCAATTCATTTTGGGATTCTCTGAAATGGGACAGATTTGGTGAGATCGATTGGCAGATTTAATTTGCCGATAGGGCGAACAAGCGGCGGGCATTTGCGGTGGTGAGGTGGCCGAGTTCTTCTGGGCTGATGCCACGGACGGATGCTAAGAGTTTTGCCGTATGGGCTACGAATGCGGGTTCGTTCCGTTGGCCACGCACCGGGACGGGGGTAAGGTAAGGGCAATCCGTTTCGATTAACAGGCGATCTGCGGGAACGGCTGCGGCGATCTCTCGAAGGGCCGTGTTACTGGGAAATGTCACCATGCCTGCGCAGGAAATCAACAAGCCCAGCTGCACGCATTGCTCCGCTGTGGCCGCATCGCCGGAGAACGAGTGCATGACACCCGCAACGGGGCCATCGGCGGCGATGGTTTCTCGCAACACCCGTACCGTATCGGCCTCGGCTTCTCGACAATGAATGATGACGGGCTTGCCCAGTCGCCGAGCCAGGGCGAGGTGCCGACGAAAATACTCTTCTTGCAGCGGGAACGGGCTGCGGTCCCAGTAGCGATCCAGCCCGGTTTCGCCGATGGCCACAATCGTGGGGTCGGTTTCTGCCAGAGTGACAATCGCGTCCCAGTCACCCGGTTCCGCCTCGGACACATGGTTCGGCTGAATGCCGACAGCCGAAGCCAGTAGCGGATACTGTGCCGCCAACTGCACGGCGGATCGACTCGTGGGCAGATCAATTCCGATGGTGATGATCCGCTCGACACCCGCCTCTGTGGCGCGTGCGAGGACGGCGGGCAAGTCTGCCGCGAACCGATGTTCCTGAAGGTGGGCGTGCGTATCAATCCACGGCATCGCGGCATTCCCATCTTGAAGATAATGGCAAGAGAATGTGATTTCTCAGAACGTAGATTCTGAGAAATCCAGAGTCATTCTGAGCAAGCGAAAACGACTGCATGGAAAACTTCCTACTCACACTCCGTCCCATCGAGAGTCGAGAAGGAAGCATTTTTTGCGGAACGTCTTACGGCTTCGTTGTTACGCGGAGGAACTGCGTGGCCTTCGATCCGGTGGCCAGTTCACGCACGGTGACCGTCCAGATGCCGGGCGTGTCGTTCGTTGCCAAATCGAGTGGGATGTCCAGGCGACCGGCGGCGGCCCCGTAGTAGCCGGAATATTCAGCTGGCCGGCCGTTCGGGTCCGTGATGGTCACTTGCACGGGAACGACCGCATCCACCGGCTGCGACGCGGCATCGGTGATACGCACACCACACGTTACCGATTGCCCCAGAGTCGCGGATTGCGGGATCTTCAGTTGGACCTGTTCAATCGCTCGGTTTGCCACCAGGAAGACGTTGCCGTCACACGGGCCGAGCGTCACGGGCCAAGTCGTCGTACCGTCCCGCGTGGTGGCACGCACGGCCCGTTGGGCAGTGAGATCGTAGACATGGACGTTCTGCCGTCGCAGTGTCAGGGAACCCGTGCTGGGTAATCCACTATCTAATACCAGACCGTGTTGACCAACGTAGTTGCCCGCTTCACGGTGATCGTTGACAACAAAGACGTAATCGCTGGAACCGGCGGTGCGTACCGTTGTGACGATCTCGGGGTTGTTGGTTTCGGCGTATCGCTGATAACGGGCATCGAGCGACTTACGCAGGGCGGCGGCGTTGGCGAGAATGGCGGCTTTGTCGGCTGCGGCTTTCCGGGCACGGGTGAACTTGGGCATGACGATGTCCGGCTTGATCCCCGGTGCCAGGTTCGGATCGCCGATGATGATACCCCCTTGCTTCTGGAACGCCTGAATCTTCGCGGCCACGGATGCCGGAAGAACATCGCAATCCGCTAGGACGAGAACCTTGTAACCGTCCAACCCCCGCCGCCGAATCGTGTCCTCGAAGATCACTTCCGGTTGCAACTGGGCGTGCATCAACGTCAGATAGGATTCGTCGTTGGCGTAGCCGAAACTGCCGCGGCGAGCGAACATCTGCGAGGTGAAGCTATCGAGGAAGGCCACATCACTGCGGCGAGCGGGCACCTGGAGCAGTGTCGGCCCGATCGGTTCGAGGACATCGTGATGCAGTCGCCGGAACTCGGTTTGCAGGTCCGGTTGGGTGTATTTGTAGGCATGGGTGCCATCGGTTGGGACAAGCGAACCCCAGCCGTGATACATCAACCCGGAGATGGGCCGTGCGAGTTTCGTCCAGAACGCCCCACGCAGGTGCATCGGAGCAATCGAGATGTAGGCCGCGTCGGCATCGTGGTCGTCGAACGGAGAGGCGATGTGCGCGGTCCCTTTGCGGATCGGGGCACTCGTGGAGCGATACCAGAACAGTTGTGTCATCTTCATAACGCGGGGCTTTTGCGGCGCGAGTTCCGCCAGGGCGAACAGTTCATCGGTGAAGTAGCCCAATCGCAACGGGCTCGGCTCGGTGTACGTCCACTGACTGAGGACATCCACGGCCCCGCCGGAACCCGGCACGCTGGCCGCTCGGATCGCGGGATCAAACCAAGTGAAGAACTTTTTCCCCTTCGGTAGCTCCGATTTCAGACCACGATGCAACGCGGAGTGCAGATTGTTCCAGCCATCGCCCTCAGTCCAGAACCAGTACAGGAACCGCAGACGGGGGTCATCATCGGGAAGGATGCGATCCGGGGGGAAATTCTTCAGTGAGGACCACACCAAGCCGCGTTTGCTGGTGATTTCTGGGGGGATCTCTTGCCCGGTCGCTTGACGGTAGGCCGCGTAATCCTGCTTCGAGAAGCTGACTTCGGAATCATCACGGACTTCCGTATTCAGCAGCGCGGCCGTGAAGGCGGGATGGTCCCCGTAGGTGCGGCCCACGCTCTTGCCGACGTTCTCCGAAAACTCAGCGAGTCCCGGTAACGCGGCATTGGCATCACTGCGGGTGTACGGCTTCCCCTGGCGATTCACACGGGCCAGTTCCGGTTTTTTCTTCAGGTACGAACCCGGCGCGATGGATGCGGCCAGTTGGAAGTCCCGAGCCAGTGCGGTATCGAACATGGCCCGCACGCTGTTCGCGTAATCTTTGGCCGACGCGGTTTCCGGGATGACGGGTTGCTTGGCTCGCCAGATCGCGTCGTAGTCCGTCCAGAATCCGAGACACTGATTGAAGCCGAGCAATTGCAACCGGGGCAATTCTTCGAGGACACTAGCCGGAGAACCCATTCCCCACATGATGACGGGCATCCGATGCGGAAGGGGACGGCCTACCAGGGTGACCTGCAATTCTTGCTGACGGTATGTCGGTTGGGTGCCGGGAATGTCCACGCGGGCCAAAATGTCATACAGCCCCGGTCGGAGTTTGGTATCGAAGGGTATCGTGATCTCATGCGTGATCCCGGCTGCCAACTTCGGAATCGGGAATGTCTGGGCTGGCCCGATGCCGGTGAGGGTCACTTTCGCATCGGTCAGCGGTGTCGGTTGCAGATTGCGGACACGCACCGTCAAAGTGGGTGCCGCTTCCATCCGCACATACGCGGTGCGAGGGATCGAGATTTCCAGAGAAGCTGGGCTGAATTCTCGGACACCACGGCTCATCCGCACCTGATCGAGGACACCCGCGAACCCACCGTAATTGCTTCCCGAACGGTCGCCAATTGTCAACGCCAACGGCCCAGCCGAAATGGCGGTACGGCCAGGGCTGGTGCGACCGCCAGCCGATTCCCCATTCCGATAAAATCGAACAGTCCCCGCGCCATCGTAAGTGACGGCGATGTGCTGCCAGACATCCGCGGGCCATTCGAGCGGATCGGAGGCAAAAACCTCGGAATCCGCACCAAACCCCAGTGCCAGTTGCAATCGGCGCGTCTTACCTTGCGCGATGGCCAAGGACAACTGGTAATCGTGGTTCGAGACGTACTTCTTGCAGAGAATGTGGCCGATCCCGCGTTCAGGCAGGTTCGCGGCCGGTTTCATCCACAGGTCGATCGTGAATGCCCCATTCGGTGAGAGACTCGGGTGCGATTTCGCCACGGCGGCATGGCGTTTATCTTCCACGGGCCAACCGGGGAACGATTGCAGACCCCCGCCAAACTTCCCCTCGGCAATCGTCTTAGCTCCGAAGAGTTGCAGTTTGTGGCCGTGCCCCGAAGTATCTTCGAGTTCCTGTCCCGCGTTGAACTGCCAGAGCGCGATGACGTGCGGTGCCTTCGCATCCTGGGCCGAGTATTCCTTCTGCCAACCATCCGCGAGTGGCCCCGCCGCGGGCAGCATGGATAACAGAAGCAAGCAGCTGGTCATCATGAGGGAGATACTCCGAGCGATGCGAAAGAGCGGGAACGGTTGTGCCATCACGCCGTTGCGTCCACCAGGGATGACGCAACGATGCGGCGGGTGGGCGTTACTTGAGCAACCGCCAGCCGGTCGCATCCGCAGCCAAGGCGGTATGGCCTTTATACTGATCGTAGACCGTGTGCATGTCCGGGATGCTATCAAAGAAACCGACGACGTGAGCAGCACTGAATGATTCCCCAGCCTTGACAGGCTTTCCGTGAATCTCCTCAATCATGACGATGATGTCGCTATTGATCCGCTGGCTGGCCCAGGATTCGTACACCACGGAGGGTTCGAGCGTCATTCCGGCGAGCCACGGGCCATCTTGGCCGGTCTTGGGATCGCGGATGTGGTAGGCCCGGATGAATCGTTCGGGAGTTTTGTGTAAATCCCGACGGTAGTTGAACTTCTGGTCCGGCGGAAACGGCGTGAAAAACTCCTTGGCGGGCACGATCTGTTTCTGGGGGTCGCTGATGTGGCTGAGGTACATGGCGCTAAAATTGTCCCCCTTGTTGTGGCGAACGCAACCGGGGGTGTCGTTCCGCAGGAACATCTCGGGAGAATCGTTTACGCTGTCGATTTTGTCCATCAGCAAGAAGTACCGCTTGCCTTTGGGGAAGATGACTAACTGTGTCCAGCGGGAGCCGGTTTTGCGACCTGGGGCGGCGAATTCATACTTGTAGGTTGTCTCGATGGCGACGAAATTCTTGCCGCGGATGACTTTCGGTTGAACCGGCTTCATCCAAGGGCAGAGTTGCGGCCCTTCGATGGCGCGTTTGCGGCGGGTGCGACCGTGCGCGTACACGGCATAGTCAATCCGCGCTGGGTCGGTTTCGTTCTCATACCAAAGATACCGTCCCAGACCGTTTTTCTCGGTCGTGTGCAGTTGATCGCTGTACGCGGCATCGCTCCCGGCTTCCATCAGCCAGTCGATGACCATGAGGCCGTCGCCGAGTTCGCGGAAGCCGGTCTTCTTGTCCAAGAACGATTGCTTTTCAATTCCGGTCATCCAGTGCTTGGGGTTTTTCTTCGGCACGACGGCTTCGAGTTGGTCCGTGACGATCTTGATAGCCCGTTCATCTTCGATCACGCGGACCCAGTCCGCCGGTTCCGCGGCGGAAACTGTGGTGGTCCCTGTCCAGGTGGATGTGAGAACGAATAGAATGGCTGATGTCCTCAGCAGCAATCGCATGTTCATGAAGACAACCTCGGGAAGTTGGTTTCTGATCCATCCTCTAAATAGGTGGCATCGTCGCCATCGTCCAGTAAGCCTCTGATACACAAACCCAATGTGGGTGTCACAAAATCTACGCTTGTCGGACAACCGGGGACTGTCATCCCCGGTTCAGTAAGACACTCCGAACCGGGGACGATAGTCCCCGGTTGTGTTCCTCTCTGGTTCCGTTCCTTCTTCTCAAAATTGGACAACCTCGCAGGGTTCGTGTATGAGCAGGCCGTGCGAACACGATCCCGATGTGCCCCCTGCTTCCGGCTGGCCGGGTTGCTATGATGATGGTTTCGTCGGAACTGTTCGGGAGATACGGTTATGACCGCCACGCGGCGGATGGGTTTTCTGGGGGCCGGGCAGATGGCAACGGCGCTAGCCAAAGGTTGGGCCGCGGCAGGGCTGCTTGATCCGGCGACTTCCTGGGCCAGCGATCCCTACGCCCCAGCGCGGGAGCGGTTCACGGCTGCCACCGGCATCGGGACGACCACGACCAACGAGGATGTGGCCACCCGGTGCGACGTTCTCATTCTGGCCGTCAAACCGCAGACGATGCCCGATGTCCTCGCCGGGTTGAAGCGGGCTTTGACACCGGAACACCTCGTCGTGTCCATCGCCGCCGGGGTCACGCTGACGCAACTGGGTGCCGCGCTGGGGGCAACCACCCGGCTCGTGCGTGTGATGCCGAATACACCCTGCCTGATTGGAGCGAGTGCGTCCGCCTATGCCGCAAGCCCACAGGCGACACCAGCCGATCAAGAGCTGGTGGCGACGCTGTTCGGTGCCGTGGGTGAGGCGTTCGCGGTCCCGGAAAAGCTGCTCGATGCTGTCACCGGCCTGAGCGGCAGCGGCCCAGCTTATGTTTATGTGATGATCGAAGCCCTGGCAGATGGCGGCGTGCGGATGGGGTTGCCGCGTGATGTCGCTTTACGACTCGCCGCGCAAACCGTGCTGGGTTCGGCCCAAATGGTCCTGGAAACGGGTCAACACCCGGCGGCGCTGAAAGACGCGGTCGCCAGCCCTGGCGGCACCACCATCGCGGGACTCCACGCACTCGAACGCGGGGGATTGCGAGCCGCACTCATGAACGCGGTTGAAGCCGCGACCCTGCGAGCGGAAGAACTCGGCAAGAAATCCTGAATCTCTCGGCGATTGTTCTCGGAATAACAACTCATGAACGAAGAACTCGTCCTTGTTTTCGATTTTGGTTCCCAGTTCGCCCAGCTCATCGCTCGGCGGGTACGGGAACTGAACGTCTTCTGTCAGATCGTCCGCCACGACCTGCTCGCCGAGCGTGTTCGGGAACTGAATCCGAAGGGCATCATTCTTTCCGGCGGGCCGTCCAGCGTGTACGAAGCGGGCGCACCCCAATGCGACCCCGGAATCTTTGAACTGGGCATCCCGATCCTGGGCATCTGCTACGGTATGCAACTCGGCTGCGTGGCGTTGGGGGGCCAGGTCGGTTCCGCCGAGGCCCGTGAGTATGGCCGCGCGGCATTGACCGTGACAGACACAAACACACTTTTCCAGGATGTCCCGAAGGAAACGACCGTCTGGATGAGCCACGGCGATCAGGTGCAATCCGTTTCGGGAGACTTCACGCCGTTGGCCATCACGGAAACCTGCCCGGTTGCTGCGGTCAAGCACAACAACCGCCCATTTTTCGGGTTGCAGTTCCACCCAGAAGTCAGCCATACCCCACATGGCGGAGTCATGCTCGCCAACTTCCTCCGGGATGTGTGCGGCTGCCAAGGCTTGTGGAAGATGCAATCGTTCATCAGCCAGACAGTCGCGGACCTGCGGGCACGAGTCGGCAACAAACGGGTCATCTGCGGATTGTCCGGCGGGGTCGATTCCGCTGTCTGTGCCGCGATTCTGGCAAAAGCGTTCCGAGAACAGGTCACTTGCATCTACGTTGATAACGGCCTGATGCGAGAAGGGGAAACCGATCTGGTCCGCCACACCTTCCGCGACTGGTTCAAAGTCGATCTGCATGTCGTGGATGCCAGCGAACGCTTTCTCACCGCGTTGCAAGGGGTCACCGATCCGCAAGAAAAGCGACGAATCATCGGCAGCGAGTTCATCGCGGTCTTCAAGCAGGAAGCCCTCTCGATCCCGGATGCGCACTTCCTCGCCCAGGGGACGCTGTACCCGGATGTCATCGAGAGTGGCGGTGCCGTGGATGGCCCCGCCGCAACGATCAAGCTCCATCACAACGTCGGAGGATTGCCGAAAGAACTCGGGTTCGAGTTGATCGAACCGCTGCGGGATCTGTTCAAGGATGAAGTCCGCCGATTGGGACTCGAACTCGGCTTGCCGGAAAGCGTGGTCTGGCGGCATCCGTTCCCCGGCCCAGGATTAGCGGTACGCTGTCTGGGTGAGATTACCCCGGAGAAACTGGCCATTTTGCGGAAAGCGGATCTGATTTTCATTGAAGAACTGCACAAGTCCGGTTGGTATCGCAAGACCTCGCAAGCATTCGCGGTGTTGTTGCCGGTGCAGTCCGTTGGGGTCATGGGGGATGGACGCACCTATGAGAGTACAATCTGTTTGCGATGCGTCCAAACGGATGACTTCATGACAGCGGATTGGTCCCGACTCCCCGAAGACTTACTGAGCCGGGTGGCCACCAGCATCATCAACCGTGTGAAGGGGATCAACCGCGTCGTCTACGACATCAGCAGTAAGCCACCCGCCACAATCGAGTGGGAATAAATCGCAACCGCTCCATGTGTCGGGGCATGATCCCTTATTGCTTCGCCTTCCCGCGTTTGCGTGCAGAAGCTCCAGCCAGAGCGGCCAGACCGATCGCGGCGGATACCAGCGTCGCCGGTTCGGGCGTTTCCTGTGGCGTAATCGGCGGTGGGCAGTTGCAGGGTGGCGACACGGGTGGACACGTTGGCGGGACCGGTATTTCGGTTGGCGGCAAAGGTGGATCAACCGGCGGGGGTACGATGACCGGCGGCACGGGCGGCACCACGACCGGCGGGGGCACGGGCGGCACCACGACCGGCGGTACGACCACGGGCGGGGGTGGAGGAAGAATCGTCACCGGCGGGTCCGAGGGTATGATCGGTGGGAAGAAACCATACGCGGGTTGCTCCGCGTAGCAGAAGATCGCCACCCCGGCAGCCGTCGCCGGAATCACTTTGCCTAGCTGCCATAAATTGACCATTTCTACCACTCCTTCTGTGGACCCGAGCTTGGCTCCTTTGTGCCCTTTTCATCGACCTCCCCGATTGCTGGGCTTCAACGAATTCTGCAGTTTGATCGAATTGTGACGGCTAGTGAATTTGCGTGGTTTATCGCAGTCGCCGCTTCGACATCGCAAATTCGGCACAATCAGAAAGCCAGGAATAACAGGCGGAATTGGTGGAGAAACCTGGGTAAAACTGTTTGAGAAGTGCTGAAGAAGTTAGGGAATCCGCGTGAGGTAGCCGATGTAGGAACTAAGAGATGGACCGCCTGCCGTACCGTCGTGGGGCAATTCGCCTCCGCTGGGCGGTTCGGCTTCCGATGGCCGAAGTACCATCGACCCCGTTGGGCTCGACCCGATGGCCGGCGAGTCAGGAGGACAACCCATGCGTGGGGTTCGCACCACAGGAATCGGGATCGCATTGGGCCTATGGGGCTCACCCGCGTTTGCTCAGAATATCTACCCTGCCACCGGGGTAACCCCGGCAACCGCACGAGTCGCGGCTCCCGCTCCTGCGGCAAAACTCGGACGGATTCGCCTTCTGGCGGAGCCGACTTCTCCGGTGGTTGCTCGCGGTCAAGCCGCCGATCCTGCGCGGCCCGCGGCTCCAACTGCTCCGGCTCCGCAGCCCATGCCGGGTAACGGAACCCTTGGCGTACCGCGGCCACTCCCCGGCCCATCCGTAACGGAGATTCCCGGTGCGCCCGCGACGGCCGTGCCGGGGTTGCCGCCGGGGGCCACGATTGGCGCACCAATTCCCGTGGGTCAGCCCATCGTGGTGGGTCAACCCATTGCGGTGGGCCAGCCGTACCCCGTGGCGGGGCCGGGTGTTCCGATACCCGTGCCTTCGGTACTCCCCGGTGGCGGCTGCGCGACCGGGAACTGCCCGACTCCCTCTCTGGATTCCCCCCTGGTGGGTGGGGTCGGCGGTGGGGGGCTGTGGGGCGG
>JAIXLE010000282.1 GCA_026931725.1 Bacteroidales bacterium | reverse complement strand
GTTCCGAAGGCGGACCCAGGAGGGCAGGGGCCGCCTGTAACAGGAGGGTGGGCAGTCGGGACCACAAATGCGATCCAGCTGACCGCCAGAATTCCTCCCGCATCCAACATGAGGTTCCGCAACCGTTCCTGATCCCGCGACGAAACCGTTCGGCTCGTACTGGTAACGAGCAACGGTTGAGACCAGTCCCAGAACGTTCCTGAGGATGAATCGCTACTGGAGGAACTGCTCGACTCATCGGACGACCAACTGCTCGATTCCTCGGAGAACGAACTGCTACTCGATGAGGAACTGCTCGATTCCTCGGAGAACGAACTGCTACTCGATGAGGAACTGCTACTGGCGGACGAGTGAGAACTCTCTGAGGAGCTGGACTCACTGTTTGAGGAAGCCGTAGAAGAGCTACTGGGCTCGTCGGCAATGGCCCGGATTTCCACCGAAAGATCGCCATAGCCTTTGAGGGCAGCCACTTCCTCGCTGGTAAGAACAATTTCCAAAATTTCGAATGCGGTGGGAAGTTCTGAAGAGAGATAGGATCGCGTCGCGATCTGTGTGGATGCTTGACGCAATTCGACCTGGGCATCTACCCAACCGCCAGATCGCCGCCAACGCACTTTCAGAATATGCAAACCGGAAAGGGGACGCCCCAGAGCGGAGAGTCGAACTGTAAAAGCATTTCCTTCCGGCGAACCAAATCCACTAACGCAGGTGCTATCGTCCGGGATGAGTTCGTTCAACCGGCTCCAAAGCGGAGTGGGTGACCAGGATCCTGTGAAACCGTCTGCTGAAGGGCGGGCCGTTTGGGACATTTGCAGTTCCTCGTGTCCAGCAGATCCTGGCAAGGTGGTGCGATTGTAGCGGCTGTGTTTCGCGTGCGAAAGTTAATAATCGGCTTCTTTCTCCTGATTTCCTAACACTACAGCGCAGGGTCTGGGAGCCGAAACCCGTTTTCTCAGGGATTTCCACAAGATTGGCGATCACGGACCAATCGCAAAATCCCTGGGAAAACGACAACCCTGCGCTGTAGTGCTAATGCAAAGATTCCTTGGTCGCATCGTATCGATCAACAGCGGCCAAGTAGCCAAGCAGTCAGCAGTCGCAAGAATCGAATAGCTTACATTCCGCCAGGGGCGGACATGTTATAATTGTCCGATTTGGTAACATCACGCAGTGAATACATGCAGTTGACTTGGATGCCTCGTTTGCAATATTGGGAGGTTCAGATGTATTAGTACTTTTGCAGTAATACTTGACGGTGCCTCAATTGAGGCAACCTGGCCCGATGCGTGTATTCTCGCGCTTTGGCTGTGACACGAGACTCAGAACATGCGCCCATCACCTGTACGTGCTGCATTCGTAACACCCTCGTTGCTTCTAGGCGGAGCGGAACGATGGATGGTGAGTCTTGCCCGTCATACCGAACCCGCCCGGATCAGTTGGACAGGAACAGCACTGCTTCGACGATCAGCGGCTAACCCGCTGATTTGTGCCGAGATGCAAAGACTCATGCCTGTCTTTGCGAGTCGTGACACGAGTACTCTGGAGATCTGTCCTGGCTTGGTGCCGTGTGCGTCTCAACAGGAGGCTGTCTATCTGGCGGGTCATACTGCGGATGTGGTCATAACGTGGGGAGCGAGCGGTCTAACAGAAGTCCTGTCGCCGATTCCACGCCGTCACTTGGTCTTTGTCGCTCATAGTTCACGGCCATCCACGGGGAACGCGGCCTGGAGTAATGCCACAGCATGCGAACATTATGTGGCGGTATCGGAAGCAGCCCGAGCGGCGCTCATCCCCGAGTTGCGGTGTAAAACGGTCGTGTTGCCGAACGGGGCCGATCGCGATCGTTGTTCAACAGTTCTGACACGAATGGAAGCGCGTGTCGCAATGGGCTTCGACGATCAGGCTGTCCTGATAGGCCACATTGGACGCTTGGCGCAGGATAAGAATCCCCTGGCGATTGCCCATGCGGTGCGGAAGCTGCGGGGTCGACACTGGGCCATCTATTGCGGGGAAGGTCGAGATGCTCGGAATACGATTCAGCGGGCCATGGAACTTGTCGGCGACCGCGTTCGTGTCCTTCCCTATCGCCGCCAAGTGGGAGATATTCTGGCCGCGTTGGATGTCTTTGTCCTGGCAACTCCCGCGGAGGGATTTTCGTTGGCACTGGCAGAGGCCTGGCTAGCAGGTGTTCCCACCGTGGCAACACGCGTGGGAGCCGTTCCAGAACTCGAGGAACGATTTGGTGAACTCGTAGCGGCCGTTCCCGTGGACCCCTCGCCTCGTATGCTGGCGCGAGCCATCCAATATGCGATGTCAGCGGAATTTCGCCAAGAGGTTGTTCCACGGGCACAATCCATGGTTACGACTTACTTCACCGCTGCGGCCATGGCGGAACGCTGGACCGAATATATCCACTCGATTGCGTGCAGACCATCCGTGAATAGCGAGCCATCGATTTAACATTGGTTACGAGTTCCACAGTGGTTTGAGGTGGCTCAGGCATTCCGGCTTGCCTGAGTCCAAAGAAAGCAGGCAGGAATGCCTGACCCACCCAGCAGAAAACCATCCACTGCGTAACTCGCAAATTTATTTTATGTCTTCAGTCAGGAAGTCAGCCCAGTTCCGTGCAGTGACGTGATGGGTGTACTGACTTTGCACGATCCGGGCACGCTCGACGAGCGGACGATTCTCGGGTTGGAGACTTGTGATCACAGCCTGCGCCAGTTCCTGATCATTGGCATCCAGGCGAATGGGAATCGTGAGTGGGCCATGACGGAGTTCGAGTTCGGGTGTAGCCCCCACCCGGGTGGAAACAGTCGGAACTCCATAGCCCCAGGCTTCGCATAGGCCCTGACAATGCCCTTCCGAAGGTGAAGCGAGGAGATACACATCTATTGCAGCCAGAATATCCCCTATATGCGGCGTGTGGGGGACACAGATGGCGTTGGGGCTGAGAGAACGTACTGCTTGATGGACTTGATCTTCCTGATAACCCGAGCCGACATAGACTGCCCGATACGGTGCACCTAACGTTCGAGCCGCCCGGGCAGCCGCAGTGGGGTTCTTGTCTGGTGCATATCGTCCGACATAGGCAATCGCGATCTCCTCGGGCCGCAGACCCCACGCAGCGCGTGTCGCCGTCCGGGATTGTCGGGGAATCAGACGGGAAAAATTGACACCGTTGTAGATGACACGGACCTGAGACTGGAGTGCCTGCGGATAGGTTCGAGCAGCGGCTTGAGAAACCGCTGTGTAGCGATGGCAGTAGGGAAGCAAGGCTCGGAGCATTTGCGTAGTCCAGGAACAAGCCCCATGAGCGGAAGCGATCACCGTTCGTCCTTTCCAGTTCAATCGCTGAAAGAGTCGGCCATCATGAAAACCCCAGAGACAGACGACATCGGATTCGTCAATGACACGTTGAAAAGTTTCCATCGGACTGGATGTGCCAGTTATCACACCCATCGGATCGGTTTTATGACAGTAGATCGGAACTCTGGTCGCTGCTTCCGTCACACTCCTGGAATCAAAATAATCGAGTGAAGCAATCCCGATAGCGGACCAGGCGATTGCGGGAGGGGCCGCCTGGAAATTGTTGAGAATTCCACGGGCGTGGCCACCCATCGCCCAGACCGGTTTTATATATCCGACTCGCAGTCGTGGAGATGAGTCGGGAGTCTGGGAAACCATCGTACCCTCCACAAATCACATCCGTCCCCGCTGGAGGCCCGAGACAGCAGGATCATTATGACAACGCGATCGGAGTCGAGCGGCTTGCCCGCCTGAATTTGCTCGGAATGTTTTGAATATAGCACAATTTGATGACGGAGTCGTTGACAGACAACTGGGACCTTAGGACGATGGTAACCACCGGGAGATTAAGAGATTAAGATTGTTACGAGTTACACAATCAAAGATTTTCCTCTATAGTCTTTTGCGACTTGGCGTAAGATCCAACGCAACCCTTCTCACGCCAAGTCGCAAAAGACACAGAGAATACAGGTGGGGTCGGTAGGAATATCTGCCCCACCAGGCCTAAAACCACCAATTGCGTAACTCGTAATGATATTTGTGTGAAATGGCATTCTGTGAACCTGTCGGGTACTTTTTTGTGAACCACACAGACCATGATGCCCTGGATGCCAACGATCAACGCCAGTTGCGGCATGGGCGGGATCGGCATATCGGGTTCCCCATTGGGCACTATTCTCAAACGCCGCCGATGCTGTTTACACGTGATGGCCACAATGTCTTTTTGGGGGATTTGTATCGGGGGTATTCTGCGTTTTTGGTTTGTGGCGGGCCGTCGTTGCGGTCTCACGATTTGACTCACCTTGACCAGCGTGGGATATTGACCCTGGGAGTCAATAACGCGGCCGTTGTCTACCGTCCACGACTCTGGGTCTCCGTCGATCACCCCTGTCACTTTTGCGATGCCATCTGGACCGACCCAGGTATTCTCAAGTTCATCCCCCTGGATCACATGGAGAAAACCATCTGTGTTCGGGATCGTTCGGGAAATCTCACGCCTGGCCGGGATCGGGTGGGTGATATGCCTGGGGTATTCGGATTTCGTCGTAACGAGCAGTTTGTCGCCGAGCAGTGGCTCTACGAGAGCACTTTCAACTGGGGCCATCACTCCCAACGCCGGGATGCTTATGGCCACAAAGGTTCTCGATCCGTGTTTTATGTGGCCTTGCGTCTGCTGTTTTTTTTGGGCGTTCGCACCGTTTATTTGCTAGGATGCGATTTCCGCATGGAAATCGGTCGAGCCAACTATGCCTTTGACCAGGATCGCACGCCCGCATCAATCCGCGGGAATAACGCTACTTACCGGATTCTCAATGCACGTCTTCGACACTTGTTGCCGTATTTCGAGAAAGAAGGGTTTCGCGTATTCAACTGCACTCCCAATAGTGGCTTGACAGTATTCCCTGCGCGAGAATATCACGAAGCTCTGGATCACGCCACCAATCATATCTCGCGTCATCTGAACACGACAGGCATGTATACTTATCAACCGGCCCACGCCGCGCGAAAGGGTGAGGCGCAAGCATTCTCGCCTTCTGGAATTCCTCGGAGCGATCGACACATTCAGCGATCGATTGCAGTACCCCTAACGGTGGTTGCCGGATGGACCCCGCACACGGACACGCAGCTGGGAGAAGCCCTACGGACATGGATCTGTGCCTTCTCCGGTTTCATGGACGTTCCCGTGCTCGTGGTTCATGCTTCGGACGAATTGCCGAAATGGACACCGGAGTCTCGATTCTCGGATCGATCCGATTCGGTGACATTGGTTCCTGGCCGCCGCTACGGCGATCACACGATGCCAGAAATCGATCTCGTTTCGGTCGCCTGCACTGCGGAAACACCTTGGGTTCTGATCCTGCCAAAACCGTTTCTCCTCGCATCAGGTGCCGTGGGTATCCATCCGGAATGGTTTGTGGGCCCATATGTCGATTATCTTACGGATCATCAGCCCCGCGTTGTGTCTGCTCAGATTGAAGAACACATTCACTCATGGGCTCAAACGGTACCGCCGCTCTATCGTTTCCGTGGTGAAAATCGCTTGATCTCCGCACTGTCCGGCCCTTTTTTAGCTCGGACGCAATGGTTGCGTGGCTTGCAACCCATTCTGGCATCGGCACCGCCCACGATTCCACGAAGTCTTATATTGGGAGCCATCGCCGCGTGGCGTGGGGACGCTGGACGAAAAGTCGATTGGCGCACGGCCGGGTGGGAGATCATTCTTGATCCATGAGGACTCGACCTAGAGTTGAGCCATATGTAAGAAAACCATCGATCTGACAATTTTCTGTGCGTCATGCCATCCCGGAATCCTGGCGAGTCACGCCGTACGACTGGATTCTGTTTCAGGATGCCAGTCTCATCAGCGATGCGGACACCGTCCGGTGCGCCCCGGTTCGCCGAGGTGGGGTGATCGTGCATCCCATCCGGCATGAGGCTACCCGGTTGTTTGGTGATTTATTACCCATTTTTGTGTTGGACATTTTCCAGCAGACATACAGGTGACCGTGCGCGCATGGCGTGTGCAGTGGAGGGTAACATTTTTACGACCTGTTCGCATGCGTCGACCGAATATAGTGACAGTGGCAATGGTGTGCAGTTGTTCTGGCAGGGGTAACCCTCACGATCACTCTTCATGAGGAGCCAGCGTGCAACGGACTGCCGTAGGGCTCAGCGTTACAGCGATGCGAGGAATGGACTTCAGGCTCGGACGAGTCGATTTTCGCTGTGATGACGGAGCGGTATGACATTTCGGGTGTCGACAATCAGTCGAGCATGGTCCAGGATGAAACGATAATCCACGGAGGAATGATCGGTCACGATCAAGACTGCGTGCTGATCCTGAAGGATTGGGGCCGTTAGCGGCACACTGCTTGGGGGACGTTTCCTGGTATGGTCGATCGTAGGGAGCACAGGGACAAACGGATCGTGAAAGGACACTCGAGCGCCCCGAGCGATGAGTTGATCCATTATGATTAGGCCGGGACTTTCTCGGGTATCGTCCACATTGCGTTTGTAGGCCACTCCCAGTATCAGGATCGCGGCACCCGCCAGTTCGACACCCTGATGCGCCAGCGCGGTTTGCAGCTTTCCGATCACATAGTCGGGCATGGAGGCATTGATGGTGGCGGCCAATTCGACCAAACGAGCGGGGCGGTCTGCCTGGCGAGCGGACCAGGCCAGATAGAGTGGATCAATGGGGACACAATGTCCGCCCAATCCTGGACCGGGTGAAAAAGACTGGAATCCGAACGGTTTGGTGGCAGCGGCCTCGATGACCTCCCAGACATCAATCCCCAGGGCATCACAAACGATTTTCAGTTCGTTGACCAGGGCGATATTGACGGCACGGTAGGCATTTTCCAAAAGTTTAGCTGTTTCGGCGACTTCGGGGGAAGAGACCGGGATAACGGAAGTGGTCAGAGTGGAATAAAAACGCACGGCGAGATCGCGGGAGTGAGAATCCAAGCCGCCGACGAGTTTGGGGATCTGATCGGGCGTATGATCGGGGTGGCCTGGATCGAGTCGCTCGGGACTGTAGGCCAAAAACAACTCGTAGCCGACCCGAAGCCCTTCGGCTTCCAGGATGGGCTGAACGACAGTCCGCGTTGTTGATGGATACGTTGTGCTCTCCAACACGATTAAGCAACCCGGACGTATCTTCCGAGCGACCGTCCGGGTCGCCTGAATCACGGGTTGGAGGTCCGGCTCACCATACGCAGTGAGTGGAGTGGGTACACACAGTATTGCGATGTCGGTGTCTGCAATGGAGTGAGGATCCGATGTGGCGGTAAAACCACTGCGAGCCATTTCCGCGAGGGTGTGATGCGAGATTGTGGTGATCGGACTTCTGAGTTCATCAAGTGTGGCGATCCGTTGTGTATCGCTGTCGTATCCGCAAACCCGAAATCCAGCCGCAGAGGCGGTCTGAGCCAGTGGGAGCCCGACATAACCCAGGCCGATGATGGCAACACGTGCCGTTCGATCCTGGATGCGTTGAGCGAGCAAACGGCCAAAATGCGGATCGAGCGGAGGCGCGATGAACATGGGCATCCCGGTCGAATGACTCTCCACCGGGATAGGGTCCGGCTGAATCCTGAAATCACTCATTATACACTCACGGTTCGGTTTTGAAGCGGGTTGTCACGATTGTCCCGGATGAATCACTTTGCGGATTGATCTCGTTGCGATTAGATTGAATACCATTTCGCAGACTCCGGCGATTGCGTCAAGAAAAATTGGTGATTTGTGAACAAACCGATGGCTTCGGCAACGGGTGTGGAGTACGGTAGGCCGAGACGATTTCCTGTTTGATGTCGCCAGACCTCCTGTGGAGACGATTCACGATGCCACCGGCCGATTCGCCTCAAACGCCGGTGCTGCTCCCTCCGCACATCGCTCCCTCCGAAGATCTGTCGTGGCGTGCCCGTGGTCTGGGCGGAGACACAGCGCCATCACCCTTTTCGCATCCCGCTTATGCTATCGTCTTCGACGGGGTAGCCCGGGCTTTGCATCGCCATCAACTTCCCCACGCCTTGCTGGTCGGAGAACGCGGCGTGGGGAAATCGGCAATAGCAGCAGAACTGGCGAAGCGAGCTGCCCGTGGTGATCTCCGGTTCCTGACTCCGAAACGTTTTCTGGCCATTGATGCCCGCTATATTCCCCTCGACGAATCCCGAGCACGATTGGCGGCCATCCTGTCGCATATCACCCCCCATCCGGATCTCGTCGTCGTACTGGACGGCTTGGCGGGACTGCTCGGTGCGAGCCTGGGAAATGCCAACAAAACGGTTCTCATGGGCAGTCTGGTTCACGCGCGTTGTCATTTACTGGGACTGCTCACCCCGTGGGAATACGACGAACTGGCTGGTGACGATCCGGACTTCGCGGAACTGTTTACACGTGTGGATGTGCTTGAGCCGGATCGCGATGCTGCTCGTCCGCTGCTGGTCCATTATGCTCGCGGGTTGGCGGACCGTTACCAGCTGCGTGTGGAGCCCGAGGCTATCGAGTGTGCATTGACGCTAACGTCCGATTACATTCTGAATGATCAGTTGCCAGCAAAAGCCGTGAAGGTCATAACCAGCGCCTGCGAGGCCGCCGATTACGATCGTCGCCAGTTAGGCCACGCACGTGAACAGATTTCAACCGATGATGTACTGCGGGCCGTGGCCGAGCGTACCGGAGTTCCCGCAGATACCCTGCGGGGTGTGGCCAAACATACGGACTACGCGGAAGCGTTACGCAGTGTGGTTTTTGGCCAGGATCAGGCGATCCAGGAAGTGGCCACCGAACTGGGTTTGATCCAGGCGGGAATGACCGACCCGACCAAGCCCGCCTCGGTGTTGATGTTCCTGGGTCAAACCGGGACCGGCAAGACGGAACTGGCCAAGGCTCTGGCTCGATTCTACTCGGGCTCCAAACGCCTGAAAACCTACACGTTGGGGAACTGTGTTGAACCGCATAGTGTGGCCACGGTGATCGGAGTGCCGCCCGGTTACGTGGGCAGTGAGCGGGGAGGACGCCTGGTCAATGAACTGAATGCCGATCCCTACGGCGTGTTCTTGCTGGACGAAGCCGACAAGGCCCATCCCGATGTTCTCCAGCCATTCTTGAACCTGTTTGATGAAGGCTGGGTCGTCGATCAACGCGGAGCCCGGGGTTACGGTCGCCATGCCATTTTCGTGCTGACTAGTAATGTCGGTCAACGGATGATCGCCGATATGCACAAGGAGGGCAAATCCACTGAAGAGATCACTTTGCGTATGAAAGAGGCGCTTTCACAAATCCGGCACGGGAAGTCCGATCGGCCAGTTTTTACGCCCGAGTTTCTGGCTCGGATCAAACGGGTGATCGTGTTCCGGCCTCTGGATGGGGCCGCAACGACCGCGATTGCAACTCGGCAATCGGAAGAATTGATACGCAGTTGGTCCGGGGGGCGTGGGAAATCACTGCAAATTGCCCGAGACCTCATTGAGTATCTCGGAGCCGCTGCTCATCGGTTGGATACCCGTTCGGGTGGGAAAGAGGGGGGACGAGTTGTGCGGAAATTGATGGCCGACTGGATCGAAGCTCCACTCCAGCGGGCCATGGCCACAGATCCGGACAAGTATCGGCGAGCCCAGACCATCCAGCTACAGTTTCAGCGTCCCGCAGATCCCGCCGAGAACGCGGTGTATTCACCTGCCGAGGTGACCGTTCACTGGGAATGATACCGGCTTCTACAACGCACGATCGATCGGGAGGGCGGCGCGTGGCAAATCCCGCGACGGTGGCCATCGGGCCCAAACTGGATCGGTGGGGATCGTGGGACTGGGTCGGGCAGGGTCTGCGCGATGCCCTCACCCCGACCCACTCTGTCCACACATTTGATGCCTGGATGGTTCCCAATGCCGAGATTGTAATCGTCATCAAACAGCGTCCTCCGACCGACTGGATCCAGGCCATCGCTCCAAACACCACGCTGATCTACTGTCCAATAGACTGGTATGGCGCTTATGCGGAGATCGCCTCGGATTTAGACTGGTTGGGCCGCTGTGCCGCCATTGGAGTCCATTGCCGCCGGTTGATCGAGCCATTCTCACGATATGCACCGGTTTGTTATCTCGATCATCCGCTGAAGTACGCCGAGCCGGTTCGAACCGGGTATCGTGCCGAGGGCTCCTTGCTTTGGGTCGGCGTCCGGACCAATCTTCCACCGCTGGTGGACTGGGTCAACGCTCAGGGCTTGCCAGGACCGCTAGAAATCTTGACCAATCCCGAACGACCCGGGACCGGGCTCTCTCCGCAAGAGTATGGGTTCCGTGCCGAACACGCCGTTGTCATCCGCGCCTGGTCGCCGCAGGCACATTCCCAGGCCGTACAGTCCGCTCGTGCCGCACTCGATATCAAGTCGGAGGAGTTCCGATCACGTTACAAACCGCCCGCCAAGGCGTTGGATTTCGTGGCTTCTGGCCTCCCCCTCGCGCTGGTCGCCCAGAGTAGTGCCGCCGAACATTTGCGGAGATATGGGCTCCAGGTGGCGGCTCCGCACGAGACTGCACGATGGTTATCAGCGGACTACTGGCAAGAAACGGTCCAGGCGGCCCAGCGGATTCGTTACGACTTATCTCCTGAACGGATTCGTGGTCAGGCTCATGAATTGCTGGCGACGGCTCTGACACCCCGACTGTCCAATGCCCAATCCCCGCCACCCCCGGCACGAGCGACCGAAATCCCGACCTGGGTAGCGGAACCAGAAGATCTGGCTGGTCCGCGATTTCCTGCTCAACCGACACATCCGCGACGCCTGCTGGGTCTGATGGTCACCGCGGATGAACATACCCTGCTCGGAGATTGGTGCCGGGATCAGCTCCGACTCTATGATACGGTCCTCTGCCTGGACGCGTCCACGAGCGATCGAACCGCACGGTTGGCCCGTCGCTTTTCCGATCGATTAGTGTGGATCCGATGTCCTGCCGATTCCGCTCCAAAACTCTGGGCGAGCGGCTATCAGCAATTGGTGCAACGTTTCGGTTCTCATCACTGGGTCATGATCTGTCGCCCGAATGAATTTTGTTATCACACTCCACGCTCGGCGCTGATGGCCGCCGAGCAGCAAGGTGCTGTTCATATCGCGTGGCGTCTGATCGGCTTCGATCGCCATCCGAACGAACACAGACATGGGATCCTCGGCGATGCCAGGTTGATCCCGAATCGCTATCCGCTGATCCGAGAGGATTCTGGGACACCCGATCAGGACTCAATGGAAATCCGCTTAAGCCGAGGTGATGGGGCGGGATGGATTGCGGGAACACACAGCGCGGGTATGCAACTCGCTCGCTTGCAACCCATTCTCCAGCGATACCCGTTGGCAACTGTGGACTCCATTCCTCGATGTGATTGCCCGCTGGATTCTATCCCGTTCGAGCGACTCCGCGGTCAGCGGTTATCCCTGGTTTCGGAATCCACTGATCCCGCGTTCCATCGCCCGCCCTGGCACGAAGTCGACAGGCTCCAGCGTGTGGAACGGCAGTGCGGCGCGTATGAATATGAGCGTGCGGTTGCCGCAGTCCGCCAGGGAGATCGTCGAGCGGCCAGGCGGCACTACGAACACGTTTTGGCTGCTGGAGCCGAACGCCGGATTCTGGCACTTACCCTCAATGATCTGGGTGTGCTGGATGCCCTGGAGTGTCAACCCGGGTCGGCTCGCGATCGCTGGCTTCAGGCAGAAGCCCTGGATCCGGGCCTGGCCGCTGTTCGCAAGAATCGCACACGATTCTTGCCACCCAGTCCCTCCCCGGGTGCTGCCGGGACGTCCCAGACCGTGCGGATTGCTCTGGTGAGTTTGTTGTTCAACTGGCCCTCGACCGGTGGAGGGACCGTCCACTCCGCGGAACTGGCTCAGTTCCTGGCCCAGGCGGGTTACCACGTCCACCACTTTTATGCACGCTATGAAGCCTGGGGCATCGGCCAGGTGACGGAACCGACTCCCTATCCCGCGGATGCACTTCACTTTCAGGATCCGGACTGGACGGCGGCAACGATCCGCCAGCGGTTTCGGGCGGCGCTTGCCGTATTCCAACCCGACTGGGTTGTGATTACCGATTCGTGGAACACCAAACCACTCTTGGCGGAAGCCGCAGCAGAATATGCCTATGTACTCCGAATCCAGGCCCTGGAGTGTCTGTGTCCACTCAACAATGTTCGTTTACTCCCCGCCCACGACGGAACGGCTCGCCAGTGTCCGACCCATCAACTCGCGAACGCCAGAGCGTGTCAGAATTGTCTGGCGGAACGCAGTCACATCTCGGGATCGCTCCATCACCGGGAACGTGCCCTGGGCGGTGTTATGGACAGCGACTATCCCGATCGCTTGCATCGCGCATTTGCCCAAGCCGCCGCAGTCCTGGTGGTCAATCCGTTGGCAGCCGAAATGGTGAGCCCGTATGCCCCATCGGTCCAAGTCGTCACGGCCGGGATGGATCCCCGTCGGTTTCCCTGGCCGCCTCCCCAAGTCGAACCGCCGACACCGGGCCGGATTCGGATTGTCTTTGCGGGATTGGTGAACGAGTGGATGAAAGGTTTTCACGTCCTGCAGACTGCCGCTCGACGGCTATGGGACACGCGACAGGATTTTGAAGTCGTTGTAACCGACTCCGCACCCACCGGGCCCGTGGACCCGTTTGTGCGTTACGTGGGCTGGCAATCGCAAAAGGATCTTCCCCGCCATCTGGCCGGAGCGGATATCGTGGCCGTCCCGACCGTGGCACAAGAAGCCCTGGGGCGGACGGCGGTGGAAGCCATGGCCGTTGGTCGGCCCGTCGTCGCAGGCCGCATCGGGGGACTGCCCTTTACGGTCCCGGATGGAGGGACTGGACTGCTGTTTGAGCCGGGGAATGCCAGGGACTTGGCCGACAAGCTCGCCCGATTGCTGGATGACCCCGAACTCCGACAACGCCTGGGAGTCGAGGGGCGACGCCGATTCGAGGAACACTTCGCCTGGCCGGTGATTATCGAACACCATTACCGTCCTCTGTTTGGTGCCCCCCGCCCCACACCCTCAGGAATCCGGGAATGACTCGATTCCACAATCCGGATCCAGAACGGGTTCTGGTCGTCGTGTCCTATTCTGCGGGGCGACCGATCGAACCGCTCCGGCAACTCTTGAGCGATATGGCCGAGTATCCTGCCGGGCATCCGGTGGATATTCGGGTTGTCGTGAACGGCAAAGTGAGCCAAACCCCAGCGTGTTCCCGCCTTCCAGCCGGAGTGGACGTTCTGGAACGTGCTCACGGCGAACATACCCCGGGAGCCTGGGAAGAGGGTTGGCGAACGCCTCCCCATTATACGGGATACTTGTTCCTGCAAGATGATTGCCGCATCGTTCAGTCCGACTGGGTCGGCGGGTTCGTGCGTGTGGCCCACCGGCCTGGCGTTGGGCTGGTAGGCGAGTGCCGATCGCCGAACTGGGATGCCGCCTGGCCCGTGTTGGTCGAGCGGTTTCGCGGTGAAATTTGGCCCGAGCATGTTCTGGACGGGCAGCCGCTTGAGCGTGTCGCTTTCTACCGTGAGCATCTCCGGCGAAGCCGCATTCCCGAAGGGATTGGCGGCGATCATCTCCAAGCCCTGATTCTCTATGCCCGTCGTGCGATTCTGGAACGGGTAGGCGGATTTCCGATGGGAGACAGTTCTGGAGAGACCGTGGCCGCCGAGATCGGCCTCTCGAAACGGATCCAGGCCGCAGGGCTCGCCTTGACGGAGGTGGGGCCCGAGCCCTTCTTCTACATCGAACATTCTCAGTGGTTGCATCGCCGGACATCCCAGCCTCTGCACGAACTCCGGGTGGGAGGACACCACGCATGAGCATCACTCGAGTCGCTGTGGTCTATGACGATCGCCCCCGGCCCGAAACAACGGGAGGATATTGCCTCCGGGCATTGTCTCGCCTGGTCGAGTGTGTGGCGATTCGCCCCGATCAAGTGCCGACGATCGCGACATCGGCCTTCGATCTGGTCGTCCGGATCGATGATGGACTCTCGGAGGTTGTCACGATTCGGGATCGACCACTGGTCTGGTGGGCCATTGATACCCATTTAGACCTGGACCGCTGCGTGGAACAAGCCCAGCAGGCACGCCTGACCTTTACCGCGCAACGGCCCGGCGTGGAATCTCTGCAGAAACGCGGGATCATGGCGGAGTGGTTGCCGCTGGCCTGTGAACCCAGCATTCATCGCGCTTATCCTGTTCCCAAACGGTATGATGTAGGCTTTGTCGGTCATCTGTTCCCAGGCCCGCGTGCCGAACTCCTCACGATCTTGCAACAGCGGTTTCCGGATCATTTTGTGGGGCAACGTTACTTTGACGACATGGCGCGGACGTACTCCGCATGCCGAGTCGTCTTCAATCGCTCGATTGCCGACGATCTCAACATGCGTGTCTTCGAGGCTCTGGCCTGTGGTTCGTTGCTCGCCACCAATGTACTCCCGGCCTGGAGCGGGCAAGATCGCCTGTTTCGGGCTCATGAGCATCTGCTCGTTTACCAGGACGCGGCAGATCTTCTCGATCAGGTGGCCTATTATCTGGCTCACCCCGAAGCCCGGAGCCGCATTGAGGAAGCGGGTCAACGCGCAGTGTTGGCCCGGCATACGTACCAGCATCGTATGAAACGCATCCTGGCGGTCGCCGAGACGCTACCCACAAGTGTGGCCGTTGCAGCCTCAACGCCTGAAACCCTGGATACGGAACCCGAAGGCACCCGATCACGCAGCCTGGAACCAGGCTATTTCGAGTTCGAACGACCCGAATTACTGGCCCGAATTCCCGTTACCGCCAGCGATGTCGTTGATGTGGGCTGTGGGAGTGGTCGGCTGGGGGCTGCTCTCAAGGCTCGCCAATCAGTCCGGGTCGTGGGCGTGGAACACAACCGGGACGCGGCCGCCGCCGCCCGGACTCGACTCGATCTCGTGATCGAAGCCGATGCCGAAACACTGGACTGGCCATTTCCACCGGCCTCGTTCGATGCTGTGATCTGTGGCGATATTCTCGAACACTTGCGTGAGCCGCTGAAATTTCTCCGGCGAATCCGAACCTGGCTCCGACCCGATGGCGTCCTGATAACAAGTTTACCGAATGTTCGCCATCACTCAGTGGTCCGAGGATTATTGTCCGGAGATTGGACTTATGAGTCCGCGGGCCTGCTGGATCAGACCCATCTCCGCTTCTTTACTCGCCGAGAAGTCGAAAAACTACTCTACCGGGCAGGATTTATGGTGCCTCGGCTGGATCCCGTTCCCGGACCCGGCTACGCTGACTGGGCTCAGGCGGGCCGACCGGGTGAGGTTGTGGTCGCTGGACTACGCATCGGTCCGATGAAACCGAGTGAAGCCGAAGAGTTTTTTACCTATCAGTGGCTGGCAATCGCCTCTCCAGATTGCGAACCCCCACCAGGATTGACATCCATTGTGATTCTGGCCCACAACGAACTACCCTATACACGACGCTGTCTGGAAAGCATACGCCTGGTCACGGATGAGCCCTATGAACTCGTCTTGGTTGATAATGGTTCAAGCGATGGGACCGCAGATTATTTCCGCCAGCTGGCCAGCTGGGATCCCCACCTGCAAGTCGTTCTCAACCCCGTGAATCGGGGTTTTCCGATCGGTGTCAATCAGGGACTGACGCTGGCGCGGGGTGAACAGGTTCTTCTGCTGAACAACGATACGGTCGTCACCACGGGCTGGCTCCGCCGGATGCTGCGTGTCCTGCAAACGCAGCCCCGGGTCGGCTTGGTCGGGCCGTGTTCGAATCGAGTGAGCGGCCCACAGCAGATTCCGGTTCCCTATGGGGACGATCTGGTCGGGCTGGATGGTTTTGCCTGGACCCACGGTCAGACGCAATCCGATCAAGTCGAGATCACGGACCGGTTGGTGGGATTTTGCCTCCTCGTCCGCCAGACCGTCATCGCGTCGATCGGGCTCTTGGATGAAGAGTTCGGCCTCGGCAACTTTGAAGACGATGATTACGTCTACCGGGCGCGTGAAGCGGGGTTTCAAGCCGCCATAGCCCGCGCTGCATTCGTTCACCATGTTGGTGGCCAAACCTTCCGTGGCACCCGCATCGACTATGCGGCCTTGATGCAGACCAACGAGGCTCGATTCCGGGCCAAGTGGCAAAAAGGAAGCTCAAATCGGAATGGCACGGATCACCGCGACTCCGGGGAGCCCAACTCACCAGCTCGATTCCGGTGGGATCCCGACGGAGGTTTGGTTCTGGAACCTGGCGAGAAACGTCCGGTCGCGGTTCCAACCCGATCGAACCTTCCCGAGATTCGGGTTTCGGGCTGCTTGATCGTTCGAGACAATGCCAAAACCATTCGTCCCTGCCTGGAGAGTCTCCACCCCTGGGTGGACGAACTGGTGGTGGTCGACACCGGTTCGCAAGATGAAACACCCGCGATCGCTGCTGAACTCGGAGCCCGTGTCTTTCACTTTCCCTGGTGCGATGATTTCTCGGCTGCCCGGAACGAATCGATCCGGTACGCCCGGGGTTCGTGGGTTTTCTGGATGGACTCGGATGACACGATCGATCCGACGAATGGCAAGCGTTTGCGAGATCTGGCGGATCAACCCCATCCCGATCACGTTCTCGGATATGTCATCCGCGTCCATTGTCCGGGTCCCCAGGGCGTCGATGCCGGGGACGTGACCGTGGTGGATCACGTCAAGTTGATCCGAAATCGGCCCGATCTGCGGTTCGAACATCGGATCCATGAGCAGATCCTCCCCGCCATTCGTCGGGCTGGCGGAGATGTCGCATGGACCGATCTGTTTGTGGTCCATTCGGGCTACGATCACAGCACTGCGGGCCAGGCCCGCAAGCTGGATCGTGATTTGAAGCTGTTGCATCTGGATCTGGCGGACCGGCCCGATCATCCCTTTACGTTGTTCAATCTCGGTATGACCTATGCTGATGTGAATCGCTATCCAGAAGCTGCTGGGTACCTCGAAGCGAGTCTGCGTCACGCAAGTTCCGGGGAATCGCATCTTCGAAAAGTCTACGCCTTGCTGGCCCATTGCGAAGCCCGTCAGGGCCGGCTGGACACGGCCTTGGCCGTCTGCCAACGGGGGTTGACCGCGTTCCCCGATGACCTGGAACTCCTGTTTCGGACCGGGGTCCTCTATCAGGAACTCGGCAAGGTGCAGGAAGCCATCACCGCCTACCAACGCGTCCTTACGTGCCAGGATGATCGCTATTTTGCCAGTTTTGATCGGGGCATCGCTGGTTATAAGACGCGTCACAATCTGGCCCTGGCCTACGAAGCTCTGGACAACCGACTCCTGGCTGAGGATGAATGGCGACGGGTGATTGCCGAGATGCCGGGCTTTGCGCCCGGTTGGCGTGGACTGAGCCTGCTTCTGCTGCGGTACCACCGGCTCGACGATGTCGATCGGCTCCTCACGGCGTTAACAGCCCAGCCAGCACTGGCCGTGGAATACCAGCTGCTGGCCGGTCGAGCCGCTGCTCTGCGGGGAATGTTGGACCAGGCCCGTCAACACTGGACCCAGGCGGCGAAGTTAGCCCCCCAGGATCCTGAACCTCATCGGGAACTGGCACGGCTCCTGGCTGAGACCGGCCAACAATTGGATGCCGAACGTGCGTTGAGGGCCTGGGTCGCCTGTGCACCTCAGGATCCCGCAGCCCACTACACTTTGGGTTTGGCCTTATGGCGTTGGGGTCAGTTTCGAGAAGCCGAATCCACGCTCCGGCAGGTTATTACCCTGCATCCCCATCACCCCGAGGCCATCTCCCTGTTGGAGCAAGTTCTGATGGCGAATTCGTTGCCGTAAGACCGACTGGAGGCGGGTGACACCATCAGGTATTGGAACATCAGAACTTGCCCAGGACTACGGATTGTGCCCGTGTGCGAA
This sequence comes from Bacteroidales bacterium, assembly GCA_026931725.1. Taxonomy (GTDB): domain Bacteria; phylum Planctomycetota; class Planctomycetia; order Gemmatales; family Gemmataceae; genus JAIXLE01. The sequence goes on along the minus strand of JAIXLE010000282.1, from coordinate 11,253 downwards.
GCGTTGAGTGACAATCCCGAGCGAGGTGAATCGTCTGGACGAGTTCGCGCGACTGAGCACAATACAAACCGATCTGGTAGACTGCTAATTCATAGTAACGGATCTCCACGATCCGTTTTCCCATTCCCATCGAGGGTCCTATGGTCATCGAACGATTCGCCAATAATGCCCGGACTGTACTCGCGGTCACGATTGGAACTGGCGACGGATCCTTAACGGTTGCCTCGGACGTGGGATTCCCCACCGAACCCCAGTTCCGCATTCGCATCGGCCAAGAACTGCTCTTGGTCACGGCCGTGGCCGATACAACCTGGACGGTGACGCGGGGAATCGAATCGACGACGCCAGCCGCCGCTGCCGCAGGAACCACAGTCGTCCAAGTCTTAACCGCAGCAGCACTCGAGACTCTACAACAGGTTTCGGCCTCACCCCGGCTGGCTGGCGGACGGCTGTCTACCGAGAGCGGTGTATCCGTGAGTTCTTCAAACCGGACATCGCAAAGCACGATCTACTATGTTCCTTATGAGCATGATCAACTCGCGGTCTATAACACGACGAACACCAGATGGGTGTCAAAGCAAATACCAAACTCTGGTCTGTCAGTGGTTTTGTCCGGTTTGTCCGCCGGATACAATTATGATATATTCGCCTACGAATCCAGTTCCGCGGTTGATGGCGTTGCGATGGAGTTGGGTTCTGTATGGACAGACAACCACACACGCGCAACTAGTCTTGCGGTTCAGAATGGTGTTCTGGTGAAATCTGGTGATGCCTCGCGGAGATATTTAGGAACCATCCGCACTACGGGAACAACCACTACTGAGGACAGCACGACGAAGCGGTTTGTGTGGAACCACGAAAATAAAGTTTCACGTCGAATGGTAGACGATTTGCTTGCTGTCCACTCCTACACAAACGCCAGCACTTGGCGAGCATTTAATAATAACATCAACACGCCCAAGATTGAGTGGGTACAAGGCGTTTTTACTGGTGCTATGTGCTTTTCTATCAGCGGTCAGATGAGCGGTACATTTGGAGGATATATCTCTTATGCGATTAATGCTGTCGCTCCAAGTAATGCCATTTCCCAGATTTTAATGACTGGCCAGGCTGGGTCGACTGGTAATGAGGAGCCATCTCTTGGCTACCACTTTGCACAGGCCGTTGAGCTAGGGGCGACCGGCACTTCGTTTAATTATGCGTCCATCGCGGGTACTGTATTATGCTAGTTCTCAATCGTTTATATGAAGCCATTTCAGCCGTTGGTCCCATCGACGGTGTTTGTGGCACGTCTGCTGAGAATGCCGGGCATGACCCTATCGCCAAGGCCACGGAATGGGCTTTTGCTCAGAGAGCCCGTCGAACCGATTCGTGTGGATATATGGCCCTTGCCGCCGATTCATCGACTCCAGCTACATAGTAGATTCGATGACCACGTGATCGGTCAGATGTCTATACTTGACGCGATGGAGGTCAGAATTGGGCTTCATTACGCGAATGCAGTGGAACTGGGAGCCACCGGTACGACTTTTCATTACACCGCTATTATTACCTCGGCTCGTAAGTTCGACACTTCAGAAGTTGAAGCGGCACAGAATTGCCTGTTTTTCCAGCAAAATCTCGGTGAGGATCATACGAACCGAGGTAATAGTAGTGTCGTAATGTTCCGATTCGAATAGGGTTGTCAAATCGCAAAGACTGGACAGCAACTTGGCGTGAGCGAAACCACGGCTGAGTCTTCACCGGGTTATCCAAATGAGTGCGAGAATAAAATCTGATATAGATTCGTGCTTATTGTCGGTTTTCCACTCCGGAGGAAAGCGCCGTGAACATTGAAATTGTGAGCCACTGCTGGCGATACCCTCGACTCTTAAACTATCAGCTCAGTTCTCTGGTACGCTTTCCCCCGGTCGCAGTCCATGTCCGTGTCACGATTTATCATACCGAAGACGATGCTGGTGTCGTGCGTGTGTTGGACTATTTTGGCCGCCAGTCTGTTCCTGGTGTAGTTTGGGATTGGCGTGCTTTGCCGCGCGAACAACTGTGCCGCCGGGCTATCGGTCGGAACCAGGCGGCGCTCGCCTCGAACGCAGACTGGGTCTGGTTTACCGATGCCGATTACTGTTTTGGACCTGGGTGTTTGGACACGCTAGCCTACATACCCGATGCCTCTCTGGTTTTCCCCCGCGAAGTTCAAACCCATGCGTCGCGTGAATTGGGAGATCAGGCGATTCTGGCGGCGAGCGGACCGCCTCGCATTCTGGAACTGGATCCAAGTCAATACGTTCCCAAGCGGATTTCCCGCGCCATCGGTGGATTGCAAATCGCAGGCGGAGCAGTCTGTCGGGAACGCGGATACTGTGCACAATTCCCCCGGTTACTCCGACCGTCACTCCTCTGGGCCCGAACTCACGAAGATATTTGGTTTCGCAGATCTCTGCAATCACATGGAGTCCCCATCGATCTCCCCCACCTCTATCGAATCCGACACAGTACACGGGGTCAGGATGATCCCACTGTGGAGTTGTAAGAACTGAAGTTTTGCATTTCACGCAGCGGCTCTGCGAAAATAGGGGAAATGGGGTGTTGGACGAATGGTGCAGATAACCCAAGGAGGGCGCGGCCATGCCAGGCATCATCGAGTTTCCAAAGGTGGTGCGGGACGTGGTCGAAGAATTCCACGATTTGTTTGCGTCGGAACCGCCACGATGGCACTTCGCCAAATATCTCACCGGCCTGATGGTGGCCGAACAGAAGGCCGTCCTCGGCATCCGCGACCAGTCATGTCGCAACCGGTTCCTTATCGCAGTCGAAGGGGGTGTTGAAGCCTTTGGCGAACGTTAGATCGAAATGCTGCAGAAGGATTCGGAGACCCGCTTCACCGACCGCGGCGTGAGCCCCATCGACGACGTGCTGATCGACCACGACGGGAAGTGCATCGAAGATGTTGGCTGGCTATGGGACCATGCCGAAAAACGTAACACGATTGCCCACGACTACCTCATCATCAATTAGGTCTGCTCCAGCGAACGGCACGATCCGCTTCAGTTCCGCCGATTCCGCAAGAAGGACCAGTGCGTGATCAACGGGGAACTGTTCCAAAACTGCACTTTGCGCGATTTCCTTATGCGGGGAAACGCGGTTTTCGAGGGTATTCGCGATTCCGTGGGCTCGTGGGCGGCTCTCGAAAACCCTCGAAATGGGCATTATTGGGAACGCCCCGCGTTTTTTCCGGTAATTTCGCCATTCGGCGATGAGGAAATCGCGCTAAAGTGCAGTTCCAAAATCACACGGTCCTGTTTTGCCAGTTGGTAGATTGGACATACGGCCACGACATCCCCGGTACGTTCACGTTCGACAGTTACTTTACCTGTGCGGAGAGTCGGAATCGCCGCCGGTTGGCGAGGCGAGCGGACCGGGGAGTGCGAAGCCGGCCAAGGCGTCCAGCGGTTCCGGCCGAGTTCCTGCGGGATCAAACCCAGCCAAAGCGCCCACCGGCTCGGCGGCGGAGTCGAGCGATTGAAACCCAGCCAAAGCGCCCCTCGGCTCCCGGCGGGATTTTGCCGTGCAAAGTTCTGGAACTGTAACGCGAGCAATGCCTGGAAAAGAGGCAGACTTAGCGAGCCAGTATGACGATGCCGAGAGGGAATCACGAAGTGGTGGAAAAGACTGAAGTGATGGTCGGAGTGAGTCGAAAAGAGAAACCGAATAGCGTTATGAATCCCCCGTCACCGCTGGCTGGTTTTGAAACGCCCGTTGACAATCGGGACGGCAAGCAACAACTCAGCATGGGAACGTGTCAGTTGAGAAGCGGCCAGGGTCAGACACGGCATAGGCACCTGGTGTTCTTGGCGTACACTGACCCGTGCCATTGTGTCAACACCGCGTGGAGTTCTTGGCAATGATGGCGGCATCGGGTTATGATTCCAGTATGGAACAGGGGGCAGGGGCCAGCAGCCTGTCTCCACGGATGTCGGCGATCATATCGGCAACAGATGGTAATTGCAACCGTGTCAAAATGGCATCCAATCGCGGTTGGAATTTGCGATACGCTCGGAGTGATTTCTCGCAGAGGATCTGGTTGGTCCGCCAATGCTGATCGACGAAGATTTTGTGAACGGCTCCTTGGTACTTCTCGGCGGTCTGGAGATAGGATTGGTAATGGACGTTGACCTGAGCCCGGGCCGAGGTATTTCCGCCGATGATATGCGTATCGGTATGCCACCAGTCGGCTTTCCGGATGTTTTTGATGCCCAGGAAGTCACAAATGGTCTGCACGACGGCATCCGGGTTCTCTGCAAACGAACGATAGGGAACGACGAGTGAGCCGCGGCCCATCTGGATGGCCGCCTCCTGGTGATGTATCCAGTTCTCAAAGCGTTTACGGACGGTCAGGCGGGTGTTTTGGAACGCCGTGGCACCGGCATACTCGTGGGGATATTTCAACACCCAGATGGACTGATATTCCAGCCAGCGTTCCTGTTGCGGGTAATGGGCACCACTTTTTGAGGAATCGATCAGCACATGGGTATCGGGATATTGGAGAAAACAGCCGCTATAGAAGAGGTGCAGGGGAATGGCATCATAAAAATGGCAATCGATTTGATGATCTTGATCGCTGCGTTGACACAGACTGCAAGGACGAACCGGATTGCGGGTGTAGACCCTGGCAATTTCGCCCAACCCACGCACGCCCTGGAGACTGTCCAGGATCAGGTTGAGGATACTGCTGCCCGAATACCCGGTTCCCAAAATCTGAACGACCGTGTAACGCATAGACCTGGGCTCCCATTCGGGAGTGCGAAATGAACAGAACTGTATAGCGGATGGATCATTATAGTGATTGGAATCGTGGCTGGCCAGGCGAGCCAGGGTCTGTGGAGACGGTCCATTTCCGATGTGTGGATGTGTGATCTGAAGCGATATTCTTCAGAATCGACTCTTGACAGCGTCGGTGGCTCCGATGACGATGCGTTTTGTACTCATAATGGGTGTGGGTGGTGAGCGATCACCTTTGCATCGGGGAGGCCGTTCATGACCGTCACGGCGGCTATCCCCGCACGGTTGGAGTCGACCCGGCTACCTCGGAAAATCCTGGTCGATCTGGCGGGTCGGCCACTCCTGTGGCATGTCTGGCAACGCACGTGTTTGGCCGCGTGTGTGGACCGGGTGGTCGTCGTAACCGATTCCACAGAAGTCCAGACGGCGGTTCAGGAATGGGGTGGCGCGGTCGTGATGAGTTCACCGGGCTGTGTGACGGGAACCGATCGTTTGGCCTCGGTACTCGATCAACTTGCAGGTGATCTCATCCTCAATGTTCAGGGGGATCAACCACTCCTTGATCCCGTTCTTCTTGACCGACTGGTGACGACCTGGAGCCAGAAGCCTGATACGGTCGTGACCCCCATCTATCGCCTCACCCAGGACGCGGCCTTACACAATCCCGCAACGGTCAAGGTGGTGATCGCGGCGAACGGGGAGGCACTCTATTTCTCGCGAAGTGCCATCCCGTATTTGCGACGGAAAACCGCGATCTCCATACCGGTTTGGGGACATATCGGTGTCTATGCCTTTCCGCGTGCGGTCTTGCAGGCTTATTCGCATCTCCCGGTCGGCCCGCTCGAACAGGCGGAGGTTCTCGAACAGTTACGCCTTCTCGAAAACGGCATAGCCATTCGCACCATGGTCGTACCGATGGCGAGCCGTTCCGTGGACACGGCAGAAGATTTGCATCAGGTGCGTGCCATCCTCGCCGCAGATCGGAACCGGGGATCCGAGGGGCCGACATGATCGCATTTACAACGGTTGTCGGCGTGGACCGCGACCATTTGGCGGAATGGCGACTGACCTGGCCCACCTGGAAACGTCACCATCGCCTTCTCCTCGACCATCCCCTTTTGGTGGTGTGCGATGGGGATCGCTCGGTCGCGGATTGGCAGCAATCGCTGCAATTCCTGGGGCATCCGCAACTGCGTGTGACGACTTGGACACAGGTGGGCGTAACCCAGCGGGAAAAGATGCTGACGGGTCTCACTCTGGCCCCCGCACAGCATGTCCAGACACCTTGGCTCCTGAAACTGGACACGGATGCGGTCGCAACCGGGCCGAGTGACTGGCCCGTACCCGCCTGGTTTCAATCGCATCCGGGTGGTTCTGTACCGGTGCTCGTGGCTCCGCCGTGGGGTTATACCCGGCCATCCACGACCATCGATCGACTCGAAGAATGGGCTGATCAGATCCCGGAACTGAATTCCTTTCCCCGATTAAACATCCCCCCGGCTCAAACGGGCGATCGACGCCATCATCCGCGCATCACCTCCTGGTGTGCCTTCATCCGGACCGATTGGCTCCGGGCGATAACCCGGCTATCTCCAGAACGCTTACCGGTTCCTTCGCACGATACTTTTCTGTGGTATTGCGCGGCGCGATGCCAAGAGTTTATTCGGAAGATTCGGATGACGCACCAGGGTTGGCGGCATCCGGTCCATCTGCAAAAGTGGGTCACCCGCTCCCTGGACACGGGTTCTCGCGTCACGCCGACTCCATCCGGGGCTCCTTCTCCGGACGTTCAGTCGCCGAGTCCGGCGGGGAGTCTGCTGCGGGTATTGGGTCAGGCCTTTCCGGCAGGCCCACTTCGGGGAGCCGAAGTGGGGGTCGCCACGGGTGGAACGGCGGCGGCGTTATTAAACGCGTATCCCGCATTGCATCTCCATCTCATCGATCCCTGGCAGGAGTATGCCTGCGACCATCCCTATCGCGTCTCGGGCGACAGGTGTGCCCGACGCAATCGCAATGCGAATGCGTGTGCGGCCCTGACGACCTTGCAACGCACAGGGTTTGCCGCCGCACGCCGGACTATCTGGACCGAAGAATCGATCCTGGCTGCAACGCGATTGACGGATGCGTCTCTGGATTTTGTCTTCCTGGATGCCGATCACACTTACCCGGCGGTACAAGCGGACCTGCAGGCCTGGTGGCCCAAAATTCGCCCGGGCGGGGTTTTTGTGGGGCATGATTATCAGGGGCGACGCGATCGTCGCGGAATCTGGGGGGTCCGACGAGCCGTTGAGGAATGGGCCGCGTGTCAGCGTCTCACCGTCACGGTGACCCAGAATCATGTGTGGTCGGTCCAGAAACCGGTAGAATCTCCGCTGACCGCGGTCTACTTGCTCACGGGCGTCAGTCATGCCGCCCGGTTAGTCGTTTCCCTGGTCAGTCTCCGACGCTATCACCGTGGACCGATTGTTCTCTATACGTCGCAACCCGAATCCCATCGGATTGGTGAACAGTGTGCGGCCGATCTGCGTTTACGAGTCGAGCATCGGGTCGTCTCGCAGCCGCGACTGCGTCGCAATGCGACATTTGTTCTCAAAACGCAATTGCCGCTTGTGGTACCAGAAGAAACGGCCCTGTTTTTGGACGCGGATACAATGGTGACCGGCGACTTGGCTCCGCTGGCGGCCAAACTGGACGCATCCGCGTTTGTCGCAACCCAGTTCGCCAACTGGCGTTCGACGACCCGGCCGATTCGCAAACGCGTGGAACGCTGGCGAACACTCGCTCCCCAATTCGAGCCAGATGCCGCGTGGCAACGTCGAATGGATCGCGCCCTGGAGCCGCATCCCGCCATCAATTCGGGAGTTTTTGCTTGGCGGAAAGGAGCCCCGATCCTGGAAGATTGGGCCCGGCTGACCCGGTTGGGACATCGCTTGTTCATACCGGATGAGGTTGCGTTACAAATCCTGTTACCAGACTATCCGCATGCGATCCTGGATCAGCGGTTCAACTGTTCACCTCGGTTCGGGGCGTATCAGGATGATGTGCGTATCTGGCATTTTCATGGCGATCGACACGAGAAGCCTGGCCCCGGTCGGGATCGCTGGTTTCCCGAGTTTCAAAGCTGTTGGCATGCAGATTATGCAGGCATGCAGAGCCGCTGGTCGGACTCCGTGATCGAACGGGATCACCGTCCGGCAGGATAAACCCAACCCGCTCGGAAACCGTATGGTACCCGGTACAGAACACACGGTCCCGATTGCAGCACTTTCGACTCTGCGTGCGGCGGGCGGCAACCCCCATCAGTCTGGGTGGCACGGCATGGGCGGGTCGATCCGGTGGCCACGCAACGGTTCCACAGTACGATCCTGGCGTTTCGCCACGGGACACCGCTCATCGCCGATACGCGCCGACACAAGGTCGTCGATCTCCTGGCGACCTGGGGTCAGAAGCCGGGGCGGGTTCCCATAATCTGGTCCGCAGAGCAGCGGGCCGCCGGATTGGCAACCGCCCTGTGCCAACATGCGGCGTTTTTGCATACGGCACTGTCTGCAGATTGAAGAATCGGGCTTGACACCCGCTGGGAGGCCTGCGAACTTGCAAGAAGTTCCGTTCAGGTATGCCGGTGATTCCTCTCGCAAATCGTGTGATCCGTGATTCCCTGATATCCGATGCGGAGGGTGACAGTTGCCACGCATTTCACCCCAGGTTGGCCTGGTCATTCCAGCCTGGAATGAAGTCAACCGCATCGGGCAATGTCTGGAATCGCTCCGGTCGCAAACCCTTACCGCCTGGACCGCGGTCGTAGTGGACGATGGAAGTACCGATGGCACGATCGCCGCCATACCCGATGATCCGCGTATTCACATCATAAAACATCCCGCCAATCGCGGAATCGGTGCGGCTCTGAATACGGGTTTTGCCGCACTGCCCGTCACACCCTATCAGACCTGGATTTCGGCCGACAATTGGTATGAACCGGATTTCCTGAGCGTACTGGTCGCGGCACTCGAGCAGAACCCGGCGGCCGTTCTCGCCTACTCGGACTGGCATTCCCGGGATGAACACACGGGCCATACGACCCGGTGCCGACCCGGCCCATTTGATCCCGAACGTCTGCAGGCGGAATGTTATATCGGACCGTGCTGGGTCTTTCGCCACGCCGTGAAGTCTGCGGTGGGGCCATATCTCGAAGAACTGTGCGAAGATTACTACCTGCATCTCCGCATGGCCGCTCTGGGTGCATTCCACTACGTCCCCCAGATGCTGGGCACCTGGCGTGATCATGCCGCCAACGCCACCAACCGGCTGGCGATCCCTGCGCGTTGGCGACAGGCCGCGGTTGCCAAAGCACAAGCCCGCTGGGTCGATGCGCCGCGGCGTGTGGCGTATATCTGTCCCGGCATAGATGCGGCCGGGGTCGGTTGGCTACTGGCCTGTGGAATCAATGATCAGTCCCGCCGGTATGCCATGCGGCATCTGCTGGGCGAACACACGTCGGTGCGAGCGGGTTGGGATATCGAGATCCGGTCCCGAATGGAAGAGGTCCGCACGATCCTGAACGCGGCCGATCTGATCTATTGGAACAACACCGCGGCGGATGATGGCCCCCTGGATCTGACTCCGTGGCTCCAGTCCAAACCCAACATTCTCCATCTCCATGCTGGCCCGATCCAGTGGAATGTCGCACGCATCCAGCACTACCGTCGCGTGTTCGGCACACGTGTTGTCAGTTGTACACCGGGTCTTCAGCATGCCCGCTGGATGCCCAACTATCTGCCCGTGTCCGATCGCCCCTTGACACATGCTGCGGATTATCGCCCGCGGCGTCGCCGCACACGCCCGTTACGGCTACTTTGCCATCACAACTATCCGGCAGGCAAAGGAACCCTTCAGGTCGCGGATATGTTGAAGGCTCTCCGTTCGCAATCGGCTGGCTTTTCCTTGCCGCGGATCAAGGCGAGTATTCGGACCGACTGGAAACTCCCACTCTGGACCCATCTCCGCCGCAAACAGGCATTTCAAGCCGTGATCGATCAAATCACGCATGGTTATCTCGGGATGGCGGGATGGGAAGCCCTGGCCATGGGGCAAGCCGTGCTGGCACGCCTGGACAGCGTGACCGAAGCGATCTACCGCCAGTATTTTGGTTCTGTTCCTCCCGTCATCAACTGCCGGTTAGTGGATGATCTGGCCATCGCCGTAACACGTTTGGCCGCCGATCCGACTGTGGCCGTGCGTTGGGGTGAGCAAAGTCGGACCTGGATGCAAACCCATTATTCCGCCGAACGGATTGTTGCGGACTATGAAGCCCTGTTCGATGAGGCCATCAGCCGATGACTACGCCCTATGCTGTCGATAAAGCCCTCCGGCATCCCGATCGGCTAGCCCTGCTCCGGGCTGGGCAACAACCCTATCCCGTGCATGTGCAACTGATCCTGTCAGACTTTTGTAACCAGAATTGTACATTTTGTGCCTATCGGACCGAGAATTATCCCTCGAACACACTCTTCAAGGTTGTGCGGCCGGATGGAAGTACGGATCACAATCCGCGACGCATGATCCCCGCGAACAAGGTGCGGGAGATCATCGAGGATTGCCGAACCATGCAGGTCCGGGCGGTGCAACTGACCGGGGGTGGTGAACCCACGCTGCATCCCGAATTTGACGCAACGGTCGCAAAACTCCTCGAGTCAGGGATCGACGTGGGCGTGGTGACCAATGGACTTTTGATGCCAACGCATCGTGCCGAACTGCTCGCGCACTGTACCTGGGTGCGTATCTCGGTCGATGCCGCCGATCGTGCAACCTACGCGGCCGTCCGCCGGGTGGCCCCAGCACAATTTGATGTGGTCGCAGACCATATTCAACGGCTCTGTTCCTGGCCGCAGCGGCGAGCCACCGTCGGAGTGGGCTTTGTCGTGACCGAGCAAAACTATACGGGCGTTCGAGAAGCCTGCCAACGCTACAAGAGTTGGGGCGTGGACAATGTGCGTGTCTCGGCCGCGTTTCAAAATGCAGGAGCCCACTACTTCGAGCGATTCCATGACCAGGTTCTGGATGATGTGACCCTGGCCTCGTCGCTCAACGATGACCGATTCCGGGTCTTCGACAATTATTCATCGCGGTATGCCGATCTGGCGGCGGGCACCCCCGATTACGAGTCGTGTGGCTATATGCATTTTACGACCTACATTGGCGGCGATCAGGTGGTCTATACCTGCTGTGTCAATGCCTACCATCCTCGGGGACGCATCGGTTCGCTTGCCAACCAATCGTTTCGGGAATTGTGGGAGTCTTCCGCCAAGCACACTCTCTTCGCTACATTCGATGCCCGCACCTGCGTACGGTGTATGTACAACGACAAAAATCATGCCATCACCCAGGCCGTGCAGGCCGCACACGGTCACGAAAACTTTGTCTGATGGATCGAGTAGTGAAAACCCTGTGGAAAATCACCCGCTCGACTCGAAGATC
>JAIXLE010000205.1 GCA_026931725.1 Bacteroidales bacterium | reverse complement strand
GTGTAGGGGCGTGCGGTATCGGCCCCGGAGTGGCTCCATCAGGAACGCCATGATGATCCCGGCCAATCCGCCGCCAAAATGTCCCTGCCAGCTGACCCCAGGCGCGGCACTGGCCACGAAGTTGATGAGCAGTACGGTCATCAATCCCCGAAAGAGGGACTGCATCTCCGCGCTGGGCGGTAAGTGCGACCGAACCCGTACGACCCAAACCGTGATCGCGGTCATCATCCCCCAGATGCTCCCGGATGCCCCGGCCAGGACCGCATTCGGCTCCAGAGCCATCGCCAGACAGCTCGCGGACAGGCCCGATAACAGGTAAATCAACAAAAAGCGCGGCCGTCCCCACATCATCTCCGCCATTGGTCCCAAAATCATCAGGCCAATCATGTTTGCCAACAAATGCAGAATCCCGATATGGACCCACCCCGAACTCAGTAATCGCCACCATTGGCCATCGAGTAACGATAGGCCGGACACCGCGCCGATGCGGAGCAGGACTTCAGACGACTCCCCTTGTAGGTACTCGGATGAGGACACACCCATCCGCCAGGCGGCAATGCCACCGAGGAGGAACCAGGCGACGTTGAACGCGATCAGAATCGGTGTCACCAATGTCCGCCGTCGCCCGTAGACCGCTTCACGGGCTTGTTCGCCACGCTCAAATGTCGTCGCCGTGCGTGATGGGACATCAGGTATCGTCTCACCCGATGTGGGTGGAATAGCCGATGGGACATCGTGGGTCACGGTCGCACTGGGCGGTAGCGTAGTCGGGATCAACCCCGGTTCCGTGAGTGCGACTTCCCCGGCGGGGGTCAGTGTAAAACCTTGCCCCTTGCCACGGACCCAGTCCACGACTTTCACGAGCCCGGCTTGTCGCAGAATCCATAAGGGTTCGTTGATCTGTTCGCGCGGCATCCCGGTGTCCTGGGCGTATTCCGAGGGGAACCAGATTTTCGGATGGGTTTCCGCGCACCACTTCAGGACATCGTGGGGTGTGGGGAAGCCGGAATCGGGAGAAGTTTTTTCTGTCGCAGCCATGAGAACATTATTCAAACCGGGGATGCCATCGTCGATGGGGAAGCCGAGAGAATCGGTTATGTGGTCGGCGTGCTGGCCGCCAACAGTTCGGATTCGCGGATGCGGCCCGCTTCGAGCCAGAGCGTCCGCGTGATGGTGCGGGGGAGTTCGTGGGCATGATGACTGACGAAAATCAAGGTTTGTTCGGCGGTCAGTTGCGTCTCCAGCCAGATTCGTGCCCGCTGGATCGCCTCGGCATCAAGTCCTTGGAACGGCTCATCCAAAATCAACAATGGCGGCTGCTTCACCAAGGCCCGCACGAACAGGACCAGTCGCTGTTGACCTGCCGAAAGTCGGTTCATTGGCCGATCCGCAAGCGGTGTCAGACCGAACTCCGCGAACAGGTGATGGACCCGTTCTCGTTGCGCGGCCTGGAGTGGACGGGCGGCCAGCACATCGAAAAATCCCGTCCCCGCCGCCTGGAACGCGGTCAGCGGTTCGGAATAATACAGATGAAATTCTGGGGACAGATAGCCGATCCGCTTCTTCACATCCCAGATGCTCTCCCCGGAACCGCGCTTGCGGCCAAACAACGCGATGTCGTTGCTGTACGCTTGGGGATGATCGCCGAATATCAGGCTTAGCAAGGTACTCTTGCCCGCTCCGTTTGGTCCCAGCAGTGCCCAACGCTCGCCGATGCGCACGGTCCAGGATATGTCCTTGAGGATGAGGCGATCACCGTATCGGACATGGACATTGTCCAGTTGCAAAATGGGGACATTGGGGACATGCGAATTATCCCGCTCCGCTGTGCCGCATGGGACTTCCTCCCTTGGTGAGACAGGAGATACCAATGAGACAGAAGGGACAGGGGGGTGATACGCGGCCCGTGGTCCTTGCCAGGTGGCGTTGCCCGCGTCCAGCGTCAGCACATGTGTCACCCAGTCCGGTATCGCGTGTGGTTGTGTCAGCAACAGGATCGCTTGTCCCGCCGCGATGCGTGCCCCGATGAGTTCGGCGATCTCCGCTCGTCCGGCCGCGTCAATCCCCATGAACGGGTCGTCGAGGATCACCAGTTCCGCTGCGGTCAACTCCGCGCGTGCGAGCCGGGCTCGGCGGACTTGACCATTGGAAAGGGTCAGAAACGATTGTCTCAATAGGGACGCGATGCCGAACCGTTCCGCCACAGCGGGGATCGTCGATCGCCGATCCGCTGGCACCCCCGTTTGCAGGAAGGTTTCCAATGTCAGATCGTCGAGCGGGTCCGTGAAGTTGAACCGCTCCTGGTAATAGTGCTTCCCGTAGGAAAACAGCCGAGATTCTTCCTTGAAGGTGACGAAACGGTAGACCTCACTGGCGAAATCGACCACCCGGCCAGCGGCTCGCAATCGTGTGAGCATTGGCCAGTCCCGCGTCCCCGCGGACAGGCGATGGTGTCCCAGAATGGCTTCGCCCAGCGTGGTCTTGCCGCAGCCGACCGGCCCGGTGATGGCCCAGGTTTCTCCTGGTCGGGGTGACCAACAAAGGTCGCGCAGGACAGAGTCTTGGCCTTGACGTGCGACTGTCGCATTCTCGAACCGCACCCATGCTTCCGACATCTTGCTGTTCTCCCGATTCGCGGTGATTTTGGGCCAACGTGTGTGGAATCCTGGTATGACAAACCTGAACGCGGTGAGGTATCGCTACGAGGTTCATCATGTTGGAAGAGTTTCTCCATCAGAAGGTCGTGATCGACTTCCGGGGTGAATATGTGTGCCTGGGTACGTTGAAGTCGGTTTCCGGCGAGTTTTTGGAAGTTCGCAATGCCGACTTGCACGACCTCCGGGACACCCTCACGAGTCGTGAAAATTACATCGCGGAGGCGGTGCGAACCGGGGTGAAACGCAATCGGAAACGGGTGCTGATTCGACAAAGTGAAGTCGTGGCTGTCGCCCTGATTGCCGACATCGTGGAACAGTAATTCAACCCGCGTCCTCTGGGGGAACCACCGCGACCATCCAGCGGCGAAGCAGTTCCGCCAATGTTTTGCGTTCGGACTCAGTCAGGGAAGGTAACGCGCGGGCGGCTTCGTCGAAGCGGGTCGCGGTGGCCGAGTCGATCAGTTTGCGTCCACGGGCCGTCAACCAGACCCGCACACCCCGGCGATCGTCGGGGTCCGGTTTGCGGGTGATGAGGCCATCGGTTTCGAGCCGGTCCAGCCGCCCGGTCAGGCCGCCGGACGACAGCATGATGCTGCTGAGTAACTGCGTGGGGGTGAGCCCGCCTTTGGGGCCGTTTCGTCGCAGCGTAGCGAGAATGTCGTACTGACCGAGCGTGATGCGGTGCTGGGCCAGGGCCGCGCCGACGCTCTTTTCCAGATGCTGCGCCAGTACGATTACCCGCCCAACCAGTTCTAACGCGGACGGATCCAATCCCGGCAACTCCCGCCGCCAGGCATCGTTCATCCGGTCAATGGTGTCGGGTGGCATCTCCATGAAGGAAACTTACCAAAAAGTATCTTGCCGTCAAGATTCTTGCTGCCAAGATAAGTGGGACGTTCGCCGCCGTGTGCGGCTCCGATCGGCCCCCAAACCGGATACCATCATGAAAGAACTCACGCTCGGCTCGAATCACGAAATTGCCATTGAACGGAACGACTACCCACCCGAGAAAGTGCAACAGATTCTCGGGAACGAAATCGTCGCGGTCATCGGTTACGGCGTCCAAGGCCGGGGCCAGTCCCTGAACATGCGGGACAACGGCGTCAAGGTGATCGTCGGTCAGCGCAAGGGCGGCAAAGCCTACGAACTCTGCCTGCAAGATGGCTGGGTGCCCGGTGAGACGCTGTTCGACCCCGAAGAAGCGGCCGCGAAAGGGACCATCATCCAGTACCTGCTCTCCGATGCCGGTCAGAAGGATATGTGGTCGAAGATCAAGCCGCACCTCACGGCGGGCAAGGCGCTCTACTTCAGCCACGGCTTCTCGGTCGTCTATAGTGACCAGACCGGCGTGGTCCCCCCTACGGACATCGACGTGATCCTGGTGGCTCCGAAAGGGTCCGGCACCACCGTTCGCCGATTGTTCCTGGAAGGCCGCGGCATCAATAGCAGCTTCGCCATCCATCAGGATGCCACCGGCAAAGCCCGTGACCGCGTCCTCGCCCTCGGGGTCGCCATCGGTTCCGGCTACCTCTTCGAGACGACCTTCCAGAAAGAAGTGTTCTCGGACCTGACCGGCGAACGCGGCGTGCTGATGGGCGCGATCTACGGCCTGTGGCTCGCCCAGTACGAAGTCCTCCGCGAGCATGGCCACGGTCCCAGTGAGGCATTCAACGAAACCGTCGAGGAAGCCACCCAAAGCCTCTATCCGCTCATCGCCGAGAAGGGGATGGACTGGATGTACGCGAACTGCTCCACGACCGCCCAACGCGGCGCGCTGGACTGGTTCAAGCGGTTCCGCGATGCCAGCAAGCCCGTGTTCGAGCAACTCTATCAGTCCGTCGCCACGGGCGAGGAAACCCGCCGGACACTCGAAGCGAACAGCCGAGCGGATTACCGAGAGCAGCTGGAAAAGGAACTGCAAGAGATCGCCGAAAGCGAAATGTGGACGGCCGGGAACTGGGTCCGCTCCCTTCGCCCGGAACGCGCTGGCCAGGATGAATCCAAATAAGTGGATGGGATGACAATGGCCTGTCCGAGCCCGGTGGACGCGATCCGCCGGGTCGCCGGGGTTTCCATATCTTGGAATGTGCGACTCCCATCATTCACTTTTGCGACAAGCGCAACCTCGGTTGTCTGTCCACTTTTTATGAAGACGGCACTGGGAATTTCTGGAAATCGCACTCAAACAGTGCGGCTTCCAGGAACCGACTGAGGCCATTTTCTTCCGATTTTCTTTCTGGCGGGTCGGTGTTCCTAACTGGTGCCAACCTCATGCGTTCCGTGCGGGGGTGCTGCGGAGCCGCGTGAGTCCAACCCTGGGAGAACCGCTCACCCCCTTGACACTTCGGAAATACGGGAACTATGATACCTATATCATCACGGAAGTCGCTCCCGCCGAACACCATCCCCGGCGGTGTTGCGCATTCGGCGGTTTCCGGCCACACCCGGTTCGCAACGCGATTTGATCGTGTTGCACCTGACAAACTCAGAACATTTGTTCTGGACGATCCAGAATGGGTGTGAGCGTTTCCCCATTGTCCGCGGTCAGTCCGCTCGTCCGCGGTGAGTCCGCCCTTGTCGGAGGAGGAGGCCATGCCATCACCGACCGCTCTGGCGGAATTCCGCAATTCGTGGTTGCCGCAGATGACCGATGCGGCCATTGCCCGCGTGATCGACCTGCTGGAAACCCGCAGCCCGCTCTTGATTCACGGCGCGTTCACTCAGTGTTTGCCGATGGGTTGCTTGGCCTCGCACATTGCTTGGAACCACCCCGCCACGCAGCATCTGGATGAAGAAGCCGGGGTCACTTGGCTGACGCGGATCGCGGGCTTGAACCCCGCGACATCCGCCGTCATCCAAAGTTGGGATGCCGGAGAAAGAGTTGGCGATTCCCGCTTGCGGGAAGACTTGCTCCGGGCCTGTTATCGAGAATCCGAGCGTCGCACCCGCCGTCCCACGTCGGCGTGTCTGACTTCCTTTTGCTAATGGGACTTCGGATCCACTGAGCGGAGAACCGCGATGTTGCAACGTGTCTTGGAACCGGAAGTCATGGACACGGCCGCAGATGCTTGCGACTACGATCAGATGGATCATTCCGCCGTGAATCGGGTTTTTGTCCAAGATTTCCTGGCCGTCTTGGCCGACCGGGTGACACGGGTTGTCGATGTGGGAACCGGGACGGCGCAAATTCCGATCGCGCTCTGCTGCCAGACCACGCAACTGACCGTCGCGGCCGTGGATGCCTCCGCGGAAATGCTACAACTCGCCCGCCAGAACATCACCCGTGCCGGATGGACCGAGCGGATTTCCCTGCATCTGGCCGATGCCCGCCGGTTGCCGTTCCCCGATCGTCAAGCGGGAGCCGTGATGTCCAATAGCATCGTGCATCACATCCCCGAACCCGGCCCGGTCCTGGCGGACATGGTGCGAGTCTGCGAACCGGGCGGCATCGTCTTTGTCCGCGACCTACTCCGTCCCAATTCAGAAGCCGAGTTAGAGTATCTCGTTACGACCTACACGGCGGGCATGAACCCCCATCAACGGCAACTGTTCGCCGATTCCCTGCGGGCCGCGCTGACCTTAGCGGAGGTCCGATCCTTGGTGTCCCATCTCGGCTTCGCCCCGGAAACGGTGCAGTCAACTTCCGATCGCCATTGGACTTGGTCCACCCCCGTGCCGTAGGCGGCATGGTGTGGAGAACCGAGGACAGGAACCTCCCCTCTCTCGGCAAACGTCCTCACGCTTCCGAGACATTCTCCACCTGAGACATCCATGCCCAGGGTGTGGATCAAACCGTGCGTTGCTTCAATAGTCTGCGTTTTAGTACGGCATCGCTCGCGGTGAATGGGCCATCGGAAGAGTCGTTCAACAGGCAGCGGGTGTACATTTCGAGCTTGGCATCAAGGTCGTCGGCATGGTGCAGGATCAGCACTTCGGGGATGGCGGGCAGGCGTGGTGAACCCCATTCGGGCAGGGTCAAATGGGTCACGATGAGATGTTCGAGTAACAGCAGCAGTTCCGGGTTCAGGTTCTCGATCTCACGGGCCGCGTCTCGGACCAGATCCCGCGCCAGGAACGCGGGGCCGAACAACTGCCCCAGCACGGTGAACCCGACCCCGCTTCCATCTGTCGCCCCACCTGAGGCATCCGGTTCGCCGGGGACCAGTTCCGCGACTCGACCAATTTCGTGCAGCACCGCCCCAGCGGCGATCAGGTCACGGTTCAACGGCGGCACCAGTTCCGGGTAGTGAGCCAAATACCGTTCCGTGAGCCAGAGAGCCGAGCGGGTCACCGAAAGTGTGTGTTCGAGCCAACCACCGGGGAAGGGGAAAAACGCCCGTGGATGGGCAGGCAAAAGTTTGATCACATCGGCATGACGATCCAGTAACAATACAACCAGTTGCCGGAGCGGTTCATCCGTGATCGTGGATTGCGCCAAATCGCGGAGTTCCACGAACATGGCTTCGGAGTCAAATCGTGAGCGTTCGACAAAATCGGACTCACGAAAACCCGCTTCCCGATCCGCATCGGTGATCGGTCGCAGTTGGAGTACGTCCAGTTGTGGCCCGTAGCGATCGTGTTCGGAATAGATGGCCCGGAGACGGTAATACTGCCCCGGTTCCCATTCGGCGGCACAGCGGGCAAAGAGGGCATGATCGGCCCAGATTTTCGCCACGGCCATACGCACCTTGTCGCGGAAGGTGCAGGAAAAGTACGGTTTGCCATCACGAGTCTGACCGGCGACCCGTTCCGTGAGTCGGGCAAAGCACTCCGCCGGTTGGCCGGGTTGCAACTGTCTCAAGAGAAGTGGTTGCGTCTGGGACATTTGCGGTCACACACAAGGGGACATCGGATGAGACAGGGGACATGGGACAGGAACCTTAGCCGTGGCGGTCCAGTTCGGCGAACAGGTCCGCGATGGGGATACGCAATCCGGGGAGGACGCAGCCGCCATCGAGGCAGTCCGCCGGGCCGAGTTCGGTAAAGTGGTCCACTGGGGTGAAGACGCGTACCGTCCGGGCGTGCGGGTCGATCTCCCAGACCAACAGCGTACCAGAATCGAAGAAGTCCCGGCGTTTGCGTTCCATCTCAGCGGGTGTGTTGCTGGGGCTCAACACTTCGATGACCAAGTCTGGGGTGAGACGCGGGTAGGCTTCTCGCGGTCGGCGGCGGCCCTCCATCCGCTCCCAGGAAAAGAAGGCGACATCCGGCCCACGGACATTGCCCGATGCCAGTTCCACGAACCCCTGCTCACCCGTAACCACTCCGAGATTGTGAGCCAGAACGATCCGATTGAGTTCAGAGAGTAGCCAGCCCGCAAGAAAGGATTCTTCCCAACCCACGGCTTTCTCCACGAGTGTTCCGTCGATGAGTTCGCAGCGGTGGTTCAGCGGTCGGCTCAAGTCGGCGATGGTCGCTTGTCCCAGCGGCGGGGAAATGCGGACCCGCCCCGCCGGGATGTCGCCGAGTTCATGGAGCAGCGTTGCCACGGTGGGAGTGAGGGTGTGCATCGGTGGCGTTTCCCGCTTTCTGGGGACATTTGTGGTCGCACACAAGGGGACATCGGATGAGACAGGGGACATGGGACAGGAACCTTAGCCGTGGCGGTCCAGTTCGGCGAACAGGTCCGCGATGGGGATACGCAATCCGGGGAGGACACCGCCGCCATCAAGGCTGTCCGCCGGGCCGAGTTCAGTAACGAGTTCAGTAAAATGGTCCACCGGGGTGAAGACGCGTACCGTCCGGGCGTGCGGGTCGATCTCCCAGACCAACAGCGTACCAGAATCGAAGAAGTCCCGGCGTTTGCGTTCCATCTCAGCGGGTGTGTTGCTGGGGCTCAACACTTCGATGACCAAGTCTGGGGTGAGACGCGGGTAGGCTTCTCGCGGTCGGCGGCGGCCCTCCATCCGCTCCCAGGAAAAGAAGGCGACATCCGGCCCACGGACATTGCCCGATGCCAGTTCCACGAACCCCTGCTCACCCGTAACCACTCCGAGATTGTGAGCCAGAACGATCCGATTGAGTTCAGAGAGTAGCCAGCCCGCAAGAAAGGATTCTTCCCAACCCACGGCTTTCTCCACGAGTGTTCCGTCGATGAGTTCGCAGCGGTGGTTCAGCGGTCGGCTCAAGTCGGCGATGGTCGCTTGTCCCAGCGGCGGGGAAATGCGGATCCGCCCCGCCGGGATGTCGCCGAGTTCATGGAGCAGCGTCGCCACGGTGGGAGTGAGGGTGTTCATACTGGAATTTTATCCGGGGTGTCCACCAAAATCGAACGAAAACGCCCACCGAAAAACCCGGTGGGCGGATGCAATGGAGAAAGGAGGAACGCGATTTACGCGCTGAGCTTGTCGGTCGATTCGATGATCGTTTCCGGCAAAGCCAGTAGCTTCGTTTTGCCCCGCACGATGTCGGAGGTAATCACATGCTTGCCTTTGCGTTCCATCTCGGGGAGATCGTACATCACGTCGAGCATGATGTCCTCAACGATGGCCCGCAACCCACGGGCTCCGGTCTGGCGAGACTTGGCCAGTTTGGCGATTTCGCGGAGCGCCTCAGGCTCGAAGCTCAGCTCGGCTCCTTCCATGTCGAACAGTTTTTGATATTGCCGCACCAGGGCGTTTTTCGGTTCCGTGAGGATACGGACGAACGCTTCCTCGTCGAGCGGATCAAGCGGAGCAACCACGGGAAGCCGACCAATGAACTCGGGGATCAAGCCGAAGTGGCAAAGGTCATCCGCCGTGACTTGAGCGAGGAGTTCGCCCATCGAGCGTTCACGGAAATCGGCCGGGGCTCCGAAGCCGAGCGTCTTCTTGCCGGTGCGTCGGGAAATAATCTCTTCGATGCCCACGAATGTCCCACCGACGATGAAGAGGATGTTCGAGGTATCGACCTGGATGTACTGCTGCTCTGGGTGCTTGCGGCCACCCTGTGGTGGGACATTGGCGACGGTCCCTTCGAGCATTTTGAGGAGGGCTTGTTGCACCCCTTCCCCCGAGACATCGCGGGTGATGCTGACGTTCTGGCTGGTCTTGGCGATCTTGTCGATTTCGTCGATGTAAATGATTCCCCGCTGAGCCGATTCGATGTCGAAGTCCGCGGCATGGAGCAACTTGAGGAGCAGGTTTTCGACATCCTCACCGACGTACCCGGCTTCGGTGAGCGTGGTTGCATCACCGATGGCAAAGGGGACATCCAGGATTTTGGCCAGGGTCCGGGCGAGCAGCGTTTTCCCAGATCCGGTCGGGCCGATGAGAAGGATGTTGCTTTTTTCAATGTCCACATCCCCGCGGGCGGCTTCCCCGAGGCTGAGGCGTTTGTAGTGGTTGTGGACGGCCACGGAAAGCACCCGCTTGGCCCGTTGCTGGCCGACCACATACTGATCGAGCCGTTCCTTGATGGAGCGTGGTGAAGGGATGTTTGAGGCTGTGGCCTTTCCGGGCGGCCCGCCGCGGCGTTTCTTCTCCTGGTCGATAATGGAGGAGCATAGCTCAATACATTCTCCGCAGATGTAGACATCGCCTGGGCCTTCGACCAGCGGCCCCACGTCACGATGACTCCGGCGGCAGAACGAGCAATATGCATTGCGGTTCCGGCCGGCTCCCGGTGCCTTGCGGCCGCCGCCGTCTCCGGTGCTGCTACCTGCCATTCCAATACCCCAGAATAAATAAAGTGGTGGATGTTCCAACTCGTCCGATTCACCTCACGGTGTAGTTTACACCGGGTGCGAGGGGAAAATACAGCCCCTCCGAGTTTTCATGCCCAGCAGGCTTTCGCGTGTGCCAGGTGTGACGATTCTACGTCGTTCCCTTCCCCGAAGAGATCCGTTTTTTCTCAAGTTCGTGGGGGTTCCTGGTCGACGGTCTTGGGCGAATCGCTATCGCAGTTAGAGTCGCCCTGGTCGTTATGGTTTATCTGAGAAACTGGGAGAATTGCGGCGTTCGCTCCTGTGGCGATCGCGGGGTTTTTGATCCGCTTCGCCAGTTGGTCACGGACACGCTCATACTCTGTGCGCGAAAGTTCTCCCCTTTCTAACATCTCCCGATACGCCGTGAGAGAATCCATGTCCTGATAGTCGTTCGTCAACTGTTTGCGTTTCCATTGATCCGCAAAGTAGAAGGCGACGGCTCCCGCCAGTAGCACCAGTACCAACGCCCCGACCGCCAGGAGGAATTCTGGATCGAACAGCGGATTGGCTGCCCCCATCAGGGCCGGGGTTGCAAACATCGCCGGTGCCTCCATCCCGTGTAACACTGGCGATTATAGAGTGAAACCGGGTAAGATCGAAAGCCGGACTTGAGGAACTTTTTGGATCGCGTGAATTTTGCACCTGGCGTTATTTGGGTAGAATGGGATGCATGGGAATGGTGAATAAAACACCCTGTGGGAGTCCGTTGTTCCGCGTCGACTTCAGCGAATTTGCACGGCACGACAATTAAGCAGACGTGGACCCGTGATTCTTCCCCGGTCACAAACTCGGAAAGCAGCGAGCCTACGAAAGATGGGGTAGCTTCCTATAGAAAGATAGACAAGACCGGAGAATACGCCCAGCTTGACGGGTCTGATTGAGGCTTTATAATTCTCAACGCATCAACGGATTGATGCACGAATCTTTCTGGCTTCCCGAGCCGCGACACCGTTTGAGGATTCCCACCCCGCATAAAGGCCACCGGATTTCGGCCGCTGTTCCACACGGTTCGATGATTCCGCCTGCCAGAGTCGCAAAAACATTGGGGTGATTGGGAACTCAGACTGCCGCCAAGGCGACCCGCGGAACCGCGAAAGACCGCGAACCCTTTTCCGACCCGAGACTTTGCTGCTGTGCCGGTCCTGTTTGTCGGATCAACCACAATTGTGACTGTGGTTCTCGGTATTCGTTGTTCAAGCCTTTGTGCAGGTGACTCGTGCCGCCCGTTTCGGTGGAACTCAAACGCTCTGTGAAAGCCGCCAACGACATCGTCGATGTCGTCTCGGCTTATATCACGGTCACGCCGAATGGCAAGACCTTCAAAGCGGTCTGTCCGTTCCACGATGACACGCGACCTTCATTGCAAATCGACCGCCACTATCAGAATTTCCGTTGCTGGGCCTGTGATGCCCACGGCGATGCTTTTGACTTCGTCATGAAGTTTGAAAAAGTGCAATTCGGTGAAGCGCTGCGTCTACTCGCGGAACGAGCCCATATTGTCCTGGCCCCGGAACAATGCTCCCCAGAAGATTTAGCCCGTGCCCGATTGATTCAGGTGATGCGCTGGGCGGAGGAACAGTACAGCCACTGCCTGTTGGAAAGCCAACTGGCCTCCGCGGCGCGGCAATACATCGGCAGTCGCAAACTCTCCGGGGCGTTTGTTCGTCAATTTGGGCTCGGTTTCGCACCTGTGACGGGCGATTGGCTGGTCCGGCTGGCCAATCAGGAAGGGATCGCGCCGGAGCGACTACTGGAAGTCGGCCTGATCGCCGCCCGTGACGGTAATCGTGGCTTTTACGACCGTTTCCGCGATCGTGTCATGTTCCCGATCCGCGACATCCGAGGGCGGACGGTCGGCTTTGGCGGTCGCGTGCTGCCCGATTCGCCGCTCTCCGTGCGCGGCCCCAAATACTACAACTCGTCCGATACACCCCTCTTCAACAAAAGCGAATTACTCTACGGTCTGGATCTCGCCCGACATCCAGGGGCATCGGCGGGGTTTCTCGCTGTCGTGGAAGGGTACACCGATGTCATGATGGCCCACCAGTGCGGAGTCGCCAACGTCGTCGCCACAATGGGAACGGCCCTCAATGCCCGGCACGTCGCCCAACTGCGACGCTATGTGCCCAAGGTTGTGCTGGTGTTCGACAGCGACGATGCCGGGGACTCCGCCTCCAGCCGGGCACTCGAACTGTTTTGGTCCCAGAACGATTTTGAGATCGGAATTGCCACGCTGCCGGATGGAGCGGACCCGTGCGACCTCCTCTCACAACCGGATGGGCCGGATCAGTTTCGACAACAGTTGCAGAATCACAAAAGCGTTCTCGACTACAAAATTGATGCGATGCTGGCGAAATACTCTGCCCACAGCATCGAAGATACCAAACGGATCGTCGATTCCGTGCTAGCCGTCATGGCCCTGGCTCCTTCGATTCCCAGCGCGGCCGCCCAGGTGAAACAGGAACTCGCCATCTCACGGCTCGCCCATCGGCTCAACCTTCGTCAGGAAACCGTCTGGGCACGCCTCGGGGAACTCCGCACCGAACAACGCCGACGGGACGCGAACTCGCACCGATCTTCATCATCGTTCACGCAGGCTCCGCTCACGCAAACGCCACCCCCCGCTGGCGGCCCACCACCCGCCATCGAACGGCAGTTACTCGAAATCCTGCTTGCCGAGCCTACACTCGTCGCCGAAGCGGTCGCCAGTGTCGATCCGGCTCGGCTCACCCATACCGGCCTGCGCCGAGTGCTGACCGAACTGTATGCCTTGCACAACGTCGGCGAGCGGCCCGATCTGGATGCCCTGCGGGTGCGTCTGATCGACCGCCCCGATCTGGCCGCGGCGGCTCTGCGTTTGCAGGATGTCGGCCGCCAGATCCCGGAACGACACGAATGGTTCGCCAAAATCGTCCGCCGCTTCGCCGAACAGCGCGCGGAGGTCGAAAAACGGCGACTCAAAGACCAACTGGCCGGTGGAGCCGTCGACGAACACGCAGCCGTCGAACTGCTCCGCCGCATCCAGGCGGGATCGGCATAATGCCCGGTTCACTCAGAAACCGAACCGGCATGAACCCGATCGTATAGGATGGACTGTTGAATCGCGGCGTGTGCGTTAGGGATGACGCGGTCATGGGCGGATCGGCCGGGTTCCGGTGCGATTGCGGGCCATTGACGACTTGCCACTGCTCGGAGGGTGAGGGATGGACTGGAAGAACGACGAAATTCTCAAAAGCCTGGTCGAAAAAGGCAAACAGACCGGGTCTTTGACTTTCGACGAAGTCAACGCTGCCCTGCCGGAAATGTCCGAGCCGGAACGGTTGGCCGAAATTCAAGAAATCCTGGAAAGCAACGGCATCAGCCTCATCGACGCGGAAGAAGCCGAGGAAACCGATGCGGTTTCTCTCTCCGATGAAGCCCTCCTCACCGATAGCGAACTCCCCTTCGCCGAGGACAACGACGGCGACGGTCGCCACATCGACGACCCGGTGCGGATGTACCTCACCCAGATGGGCGAAATCCCCCTGCTGACGCGGGAAAAGGAAATCCAACTTGCCCAAAAAATCGAGGTGACACGCCGTCGCTTCCGCCGCAAAGTGTTGGAATGCGATTACGCCCTCCGCAACGTCTTCGAGACACTCAAACGGGTCCACAGTGGCGAACTGCCGTTCGACCGCACCGTCAAAGTCTCCCAAACGGAGAACCTCGAAAAGCACAACATCCTCCAGCGGATGCCGCACAATCTCAAGACGCTCGAACCCCTCATGGAGTGCAATGTCGAGGACTTCCAACGGCTCACCGATGAACGCACCACGGAAGCCGATCGGGAGTTGCTCCGCCGCCGCCTGAAGTATCGCCGCCGTAAGACGGTCGTTCTCATTGAAGAACTGTCGATCCGCACGCAAAAAGTGCAACCGCTGATGAAGAAACTCGAACAGATCAGCGATCGCATGTCCGAACTCGAACGGCAAGTCGAATCGTTACGCGGCAACCGCATGGCCAAGGACGAACGCGCCAACCTCGAAAAAGAGATGCAAGACCTTATGCTCATCACCCTGGAGGAGCCGCATTCGCTCCGCCGCCGGGTGCAGATCATGAAGAAACGGTTTGCCGAATACGAACAAGCCAAGCGAGAACTCTCTGGCGGCAACCTGCGTCTGGTGGTCAGCATCGCCAAGAAGTACCGCAACCGCGGACTCAGCTTTCTGGACCTGATTCAAGAAGGCAACACCGGCCTGATGCGAGCCGTCGACAAGTACGAGTACCGCCGCGGCTTCAAGTTCAGCACCTATGCGACGTGGTGGATTCGTCAGGCCATCACCCGCTCCATCGCCGATCAGGCCCGGACCATCCGCATTCCGGTTCACATGATCGAAACGATGTCGAAGCTCCGCAACGTCTCCAAGCAGCTGCTGCAAGAGATGGGCCGTGAGCCGACCATTGAGGAAACCGCACAGCGAGCGGGGATCACCTACGAGGAGACGAAACGTGTCCTCAAAATTAGCCGACACCCGATCAGCCTCGATCGCCCGGTGGGGGAAAGCGAAGACAGCTATTTTGGAGACTTCATCGAAGATCATTCGATCGAAAGCCCCGTCAACGCCGCCACCAACGAGATGCTGAAGGACAAGATCGAAAACGTCCTCAAAACGCTGACGTACCGGGAACGGGAGATCATCAAGCTCCGTTACGGTTTGGGAGATGGTTACACTTACACGCTGGAAGAAGTGGGCCGCATCTTCAAGGTCACACGAGAACGGGTCCGACAAATCGAAGCGAAAGCCGTCCGCAAACTGCAACACCCCGTCCGCAGCCGCCAGCTCGAAGGCTTCCACGATGGCCGTGCCCGTTCGTGAGTGGCCACTCCGTCCGCATTCCCTGCTGTAATCCCATCAACCCAGATTCGCAAACGCTGGGTTGATGGAATTCTCGCCTCGTCTTCCGATTAATCCTCTTCCGAGTTCGGCAATCGTATTCACTGGGGGCTTATCGTCCCTGGTTGTTGAACTCGGCAGGGTCGAACAAATCATCGGGGTTCCGTTTCTGAGTCGGCGTATCACCTGGAGACTGGGGTGAGGTCGCGGGCAAAGGTACTGGTGCAGTGGACGCGGTGGACACGGTGGACGCGGACACGGGTGGGAGTCGTTGCGGTTCGGCTGGGTCCGTGGCCTGCGCATCCACGGGCGGCAGTCGCGGTTCGGCGGGTTGTGTCGCGGATGCGGTGCGTATCGTGGGCGGGGCCGATGGTTGTGGACGCGGCACCACCGCCACGGGCGACCCTTCCGGGCTCATGGCCCAGTAGGCCCAATATTCCAGATTCTTGAACGCCGGATGGTTGCGTGAGTTCAACGGTGGGTCTTTGGCTCCGCCGTGGGCGGTCACGGCTTTTTGCAGGAACACGCTCGCTCCGGGGTTCTCCGCGGAGAGAAACCGCACCACGGTTCGGGCGTTCCGTCCCGCTGATTGGGGGTCCGCGTATCCTTCCCGTACCCGCCGCAGTTTGAAGGCACTTTCATGCTCCACGCGACAGTGGCACCGCGCACAGAGATTCATCAATACGGGTTGAATCTTGACCGGGAACATCGGGAACGAACGACCGTTGAACACCACGGGGGTTTCGGTGTCTTCCACGTCTCCCGGATCGGCGGCACGCGCCGAAAGCGGCGTGAACAGGACGATCGTACCCAATAGCATGAATGCGAATGATTTCATGATGGCACGCGCGATAGCCCGAATCCGGGTGGGAGACAACGGATACCAAACCCCAACGAGGGGGAACCACGATTGGTGGAAGCCGTGCGTTACCCGGCTTGGCGGAGGCGGAGTTCTTCTTCGTACTTGTGCAACTTGTTGTACAGCGTCTTCAAGCTGATCCCGAGTTCGGTCGCGGTCACTTGTTTGTTGTAATTGTTCTTCGCATAGATCGAGAGAATGTACTCCATCTCGACATCGGAAAGCGTCTTCGTACCGGGAGCCGGGGGCATCGCGGTTGCGGGCGGATAACCCGCCGCGGGTGGCGGCATCGGAATGGTCGCTGGCATCGGTTCGGGTCGCATACCGACCATGCCAGCGGGAGCCACCGGGGCTTGCGCTTGTGGAGAACGCACATCGTGTGGCAGGTGCGCAGGCTCGATCGGCCGCCCGCCTGAGACGATCCAGGCGTACTCCATGGCGTTCTTCAACTCGCGGACGTTCCCTTGCCAGTGGTAGGCCATCATCACTTGCAAGGCTTCCGCTGTGAGCAGATTCGCCACCATTTCGACGGGCCGTTTCGCGGCACGGGCGAGGAGATGCCGGGCCAAGTCGGGGATGTCCGGTTTGCGATCCCGCAACGGCGGCAAATGAATCTGGAACATGTTGAGCCGATAGAGCAAATCTTCGCGGAACTGTCGCTCGGCCACCATCTGTTTCAGGTCGCGGTTGGTCGCGCAAATCACGCGGACATCCACATGGATCGGCTGATTGTCCCCGAGTCGCTGAATCTCCCCAGCTTCGAGGAACCGGAGCAGTTTGACCTGCACATTCATGTCGAGTTCGCCGAGTTCATCGAGGAACAGCGTGCCGCCGTTGGCGACTTCAAAGAACCCCTTGTGGTCGCGGTCGGCCCCGGTGAAGGCACCTTTTTTGTGCCCGAATAGCTGGCTTTCGACCAGCGTGGATGAGAGCGCCCCACAGTTCACGGGGACGAATGGCATGTCCGCACGTTGGCTGTGTTCAAACAAGGTCCGGGCGACGACTTCTTTCCCGGTGCCGGTTTCGCCGGTAATCAGCACGCGGGCATCCGTCGGGGCGAACTGGGCAATCGCTTGCAACACCGGCTGCATGGCGGGGCTGGAACCGATCACGGCTCCGGTTCCCTCGGCGGCCTGCACGCGGGATTCGAGAGCGGCGGCCCGGTTCTTGAGCTTCTTCTTTTCCTGAACGCGGATGAGAACCGCTTCAATCTCGGACATTTTGCACGGCTTGCGGAGATAGTCACACGCGCCGAGCCGCATCGCCTGCACCATGCTATCTTCGCTGGCGTAGCCGGTCATCATGACCGCTTCGGTATCCGGCGACACCTGTTTGAGTCGTTGTAGCACGTCGATTCCGGTCATGTCCGGCATGCGGATGTCGAGAATGGCGGCATCGAAGGTCTGCTGGCTGATCGCCTGGAGCGCGGTGGTGCCATTCGGGCAGACCGTGACTTCATGGCCGAGCCCCGGCAACTCCGTGCGCATGAACTCCTGCAAAGACCGTTCATCATCGACGAACAGGACACGGAGGCGGTTGTGCGGCTGAGTTGTATGTGCTGTGGCCAAGGCATCCTCCTGACACGTTTTCAGATTTCCGTTCCCAGTTTGAAGTCCCAAGTGAAGCTCTCAAACCTGAAACCTGAAGCTCTCAAACCCGAAACCTGAAACTTCTAAACCTGAAACTTCTAAACCTGAAACCTGAAACTTCTAAACCTGAAACCTGAAACTTCTAAACCTGAAACTTCTAAACCTGAAACTTCTAAACCTGAAACCGATTACGCGGCTCGTTTTTGTGCCGGGAACGGCAGTATGGCGGCTCGGTCGTTGGTGGCTTCCGGGGCGGCGGTGGCGGTGAGAGGTAGGCGGACGGTAAACGTCGAACCTTTCCCCGGTCCCGCGCTGCTGACGGCAATCGTGCCGCCGTGTTGGTCGATGATCTGGTGACTGATACTCAGCCCCAGGCCGGTGCCCTGACCCGTTCGGCTGCGGGTGAAGAACGGCTCAAACAGATGTTGGAGAACGTCCGGTGTCATTCCGCATCCTGTGTCCGTGAAGGTCAGCTCGGCTGCGTCCGCGTGGGTGTTCAGGGCGACGGTCAATACCCCACCGGCCTCCATGCTGTCCAGAGCGTTTACGATCAGATTCAGCACCACGGATTTGAGGTCCGGCGTGGTCACGGAGATATTCGGGCGCACCTGCGGTCGGAAGTCGACTGTCTTGCCGCGGGCATTGGGCAAGTGCTTGGCCATGTCCATCACGTCTTCGACGAGCTGGGCCAAGTCGATCAGTTCGCGTTTGCCCCCAGTTCGGCCAAAATCGAGGAGCTTTTGCGTGATCTGTTTGCAGCGGAACGCCTCTTGTTGCACCATCTTGAGATATTTCGTCACCACTTCGGAATCTTGTGGGGACTTGGCTAAAATCCCTTGCAGTCGGCGTTCGAGTGCCTCGGAGCAGAAGGCGATGGAGGCCAACGGATTGTTGATTTCGTGGGCCACGCCGGCCGCGAGGAAGCCGACCGATACCATCCGTTCCGACCGCACCAGTTGGCGAGTCCGCTCGTTCACTTGGCGTTCCAGATCCGCGTAGACCACTTCCATTCGGGCCGTCATGGCGTTGAATTCGTCCGCGAGTTCCTGCAATTCATCGTGCGAATGCAGCAGGATCGGCTGACCGAAGTCCCCCTCATGGACCCGATGGACCCCGGCTTGAATCGCCCGAATCGGGGCAAAGACCCAGACCCGGAAGTAGTACAGCAGCGTCAACACCAGGACGACGGCCAATACGGTCGCCGAGGCGGAAATCACGAGGCTCCGGCGATGATTCGCGTTGGATCGCTCAAACGTGCGTTGCACATCGGTGACGAGGAACTGCCAGAGGTCCGTTGCGTACAGTCGCAGGTTCTCATAATGCTGCCAGACACCTTTGCGGAGCAAAAGCGGTCGGCCCGCATCATCGGGGGACTCGGCCCCGGCTCCGGTCGCGGCTTCGACGGCCTGTTCGAGTGCCTGGATGGCCGCCGCGATCCGTTCAATTTGTTTGAGTTCATTGACTCCGCCGTCTGGGTCGTAATCGTGGCGGCGGGAATCTTTGGTCATTTCATCTCGATAGTGAGCCAAGGTGACACGGGCACCGTGGATCGCTCCGAGAATATGGGATTTTTCCGCTTCCAGCGGCCCCCGGTCGACCGGAGCGGCCGCGTGATGGATGTGGTCGCGGAGTTGGATGACGACCTGCATTTCACTGAGCTTTTGCTGAGTGGTTTGCATCGTTTCGAGATACGACGACTGCGCGAAGAGTGCCCCACCCAGGAGCAAGCCCACACTGCCGACCACGAGCATCAGCCCGAGAACCAGCTTGTGCCGTAATCGCCAGGGTCGGTGTCCGCCGTGTGTTCGCAACACGGGAGACGAGACCCCGGATCGACCGGCTCCCTCTCGACTCTCGTGGCTCATCGTGCGTCTCCCCTGATCGCGGCCGTCCCGGAACCGACTTGGAACCGTGCGAAGCGGGGGGACTCTACCAGAAGATTTTTTTCAAAGGGAGAGCAATTTTTACAGGCCGCCGGGTCATTTTTTCCAGGACGTTCCCCGTGCCGAGTGGCAAGGGGGAAAAAGATAATTTTTCGAGATTCCGGTTCGGTCGGTGGCGTGGTCGGATTCCCTATCATCTGATCGGAAGACGCAACACAATGAGGGGCTGTTGCCGTCGGTAGGACTTGGTAAAACCTGGGTGAAAATCGCATCCGTGGAGCAGGGCATGATTGTTGGGGTGCTGGCGGTGATTTTTCTGGCCACGCTGATTCGCTCCGCCTTCGGGTTTGGGGAGGCGTTGGTGGCGGTGCCGCTCCTGGCGTTGCTGATTCCCATCGAGGTGGCCGCCCCGGTGGCGGTGCTGGTGTCGATCACGGTGGCCCTGGTGGCGGTCATTCAGGATTGGCGGCACGTTCATTTTCCGAGCGTGGGCGTGCTGTTTTTGTCCACCTGTGCGGGTGTACCCCTGGGGCTATGGCTCTTATCAACCTGGCCGGAGTGGGCCGTTCAAACGGTGCTGGCCGTGGTCATCGTGAGTTTTTCCTTGTTCTTTCTGCTGAGTCGGTCGCCTCCGCGGCTAAAAAATGGCCGATCGGCATGGCTGTTTGGCTTCGCGGCTGGGGTGCTGGGCGGCGCGTATGGGATGAACGGCCCGCCGCTGGTCGCTTATGGGACGCTCCGCCGCTGGTCGCCGCAGCAGTTCCGAGCAACCTTGCAGGGCTATTTTCTTCCCGCTAGCCTCGTCGTGATGGGTGGGTACTGGCTGGCGGGGCTGTGGGTGCCGGTCGTGACCCGGTATTATCTGCTTTCGCTGCCCGTGGTGGTCGGGGCGATGGTCGCGGGGCGGGCCGTGAATGCTCGGTTTCGCGCTGAGCGGTTCCTGACCGCGGTACATTGTGGGTTGATCGGGGTGGGAATCGTCTTGCTCGTGCGAGCGTGGGGCGGTTAAGTTTGGCTCACGGACTCCTGCACGGGTTCCTGACGCATGGGCACTTGAACAGATGATCCACGGTGGAACCGGGAGAAACATTGACTCGGTTCGTAACTTATTCTTGGGGGCTTTACCGCGTGACGCACATGTGGCACGCGTGGGGAACACCCGTTCCCGGAGGATGTTATGCCCGAAGTCAGGCCGGTGACGGTGGGAAGTCATACCGTGGGTGGCGGGGCACCGCTACTCTGGATCGCCGGGCCGTGCGTGATCGAAGGGTACGATTTCACCCTCCGCGTGGCCGAGGAACTGCGGGACATCGCGGCTCGGCTCGGGCTACCGCTGGTGTTCAAAGCCTCGTTCGATAAAGCCAACCGCAGCTCGGGAAAGTCTTTCCGAGGTGTCGGCTTGGAAGAAGGGCTTCGCATTCTGGCGGCGGTTCACGAACGCACCGGCTTGCCCGTCACGACCGATGTGCATGAGGTGGCCCACTGTGCCCCAGCCGGGGAAGTCTGCGAGATTCTGCAAATCCCGGCGTTCCTGGCTCGCCAAACAGACCTGCTCGTGGCCGCCGGCAAGACGGGACGCGTGGTGAACGTGAAGAAGGGGCAGTTCATGGCTCCTTGGGACATGAAAAATGTCGTCGCCAAACTCGCCGAGGTGGGGAATCCGCGTACCCTCTTGACGGAGCGCGGCACGACGTTCGGTTACGGCTTGCTGGTCAACGACATGCGGGCGATCCCCTGGATGCAGGCCACTCACGCTCCGGTGATCTTTGATGCCACGCACAGCGTACAGACTCCAGGAGCGCTCGGCGACCGTACCGGCGGGGATCGGAGCATGGTGCCCACCCTGGCGGCGGCTGCCGTCGCGGCGGGGTGTGATGGGCTGTTTCTCGAAACGCACCCAAACCCCGATCAGGCACCCAGCGATGGCCCGAACATGATTCCCCTAGCGGAGTTCCCCGCCCTGGCCGCACGGCTTCTCCGTATCCGTGCGGCCCTGACCGAGCCCGTAGCCTGAGTACCCACAAAGTATCTGCTGAGTGCCCCGATGCCCACCGATGCCGTTTCTCGCCGTTTTCGCCGTTTGGGTTCCTCGCTGTGGGATTGTGGGGGCCGTGCGTTGCTGGCGGGCCTCGTTCTTGGAGGCAGCGGTTGTGGCGGTGGCAGCCCCACCACGCCGACCGAAGCCGTGACCGTGAAAGCCGCGGAAAACCCCTGGCCCATCACCTTGAAAGGGTTGCGGAAAGAGAACGATGCCGCCGCGTGTCGTCAGACGCTCACACGTTTGAATACCAGCTTGGCGATGGCTCCGCATGTCGAGCAACCCGCGAGCCTGTCCGCCGAGGCCCAAACGCAGCTGCAAGCCGTGGTGCCGCTGACACCGGAAGACCGGGCCACCATTTCCGGCACGATGTACACACCCGCCGATGCGCAGTACCTGGCGCAGTCCTTCCATCTGGCCGATACGGCGCGTGCCCTCGACATCGCGGCGGATCGCCCGCTCGTGCAGGCCCAAACCGCCTTCGCCTGGGTTTGCCGACAAGTCGAACTGCGGCCCTGGATGGCTCAGGAAGTACAACCCCAACCCGATGGGCAAGCCGTGCGGGTCACGTTCTCGCCCTGTTTGCCACCCGCGTTCGTGCTACGCCGAGGCTCGGGGAACGCACTCGAACGGGCTTACGTCTTCCTCGCTCTCTTGCAGCAACTGGGGCTGGATGGCTGCCTGATAGGACCGCCCGACGCGGAGCAGGCACCGGCCACACGGGTTGTGGTGAACGACCAACTCCCGCCCAGCCCGTTCTGGGCCGTGGGGGTGCGGATCGGTTCCGCGATTCATCTGTTCGACCCGAGCCGGGGGCAGGCGTTCCCCGCGCCGAACGGCACAGGGGTCGGCACCCTGGCGGAACTGCAAGCGCAACCCGATCTGCTGAAACCCTGGCGAGACGATGCCCAGCACCCGTGGCCGTACTCCGAGGACGCGGTGAAGAACGCGATCCCGTTCCTGGCCGTGCCGCTCACGGGGTTGGCTCCCCGGATGCAGACACTGGAAGGGAAGCTGCCTTCCGAAGCGGCTGTCCGCCTCGCCGTGAACCCAGTGGCATTGCGAGAACGGTTTGCCCAAGAAGCCAAAGTGGCGAAAAGCCCATTCTGGAATCCTCCCGCGGCACCGTTCAGCTACACGCGGACCCTCGTATCGTTCTTACCGTTGGAAGAAGGTGGCCGCGATACACGGCCTGCGGAACGGCGACTGTTCACCCAATACGAAATCGCACTCCTGCCGCCGACCGTGTTTGCCCTACCGTCAGGATTGATCGAGAACACCGCGGATCGCGTGCGTTTCGCGGACATCATCAATCGGCTCCTGTCCGCCTATGTGGAAGCGTATCGCGTGGCGTTTTTGGAACCACCGACCCCGCGTGAACAGCTGCAACGGGGGTTGTACAGCGCCATTCCGGTTCTCGTCGGTCGCAAGCAGGAATTTGAAACGATGATGCAGCGTGTGCGGAACGACCGGAACCAGAGCGAGATGACGCGGAACTGGGTTGCCAAAGCGCGGACGGTCTACACGCAACTCAGCAAGGCCCGGCTCGATGCGGATTCGGACCCCGCCGCCTACGCCGCGGCACAGCAGGAAGTGAATCAATTCTGGAAGGATGAACGCATCCATTCCGGGGCGTTGGTCGATGCGGCTGTCGGAGAAGCCGGGGTCGCGGAAGCCACCTACTTGATCGCTTTGGCGAAGTCCGAGGAAGCCCGCCGGGCACAGGGGCGAGCCAACCGAGCGGCGGCATTGGCCAAAACTACCCCCAACGATCGCACCCGTGATGCCGCCATCACGGCGCAGGAAAAAGCCACCCACGCCTGGCAGGATGCCTACGATTGGTGGGAACGCTACCTCCCCCATGCCGAGGGGCAGGAACGCAGCTACCCCGGCCGCACCCAACACGCCCGCCAACTCGCTGATATGGCGCAACAGGCCACGCGGCCCGGACGTTCTCGATGATTGGGACGATTGTGGCGGATGCAATCGCAAAAATCCCCCGGATTCATACGCAATTTGGTCGACATGGTGCGATTTTGAGAGAATCAGCCACTAAGATAGAAAAATCAGCCGCGAGTTGGGGCGTGGCATCGTGTGAGCCGAGATCGGGAGCCCGAGTATGCGAATCCGCCTGATCCCCGTCGACGGCGGTAAACCGATCGAACTGGCCAAGGATTTAATTCTGATTGGCCGGAATGACGATGCAGACCTTCGCATCGACCATAAAAGCATCTCCAAACTGCATTGCATCCTTGTTCGCGGTGAGGGGATTGTCTTGGCCCGTGACTTGGGCAGCACGAACGGCACCCGCGTAAACGGTCAGCGGGTCCGCCGGGCGGCTGTGCTGCCGAATGACATCGTCTCCTTTGCCAATTTTCGGTATCGGCTCAAAGTCGGCGAGGAACCGGACCCATCCGAAAGTCCAGAAGCATCCGATCATCACCCCATCGATGTCGTCGATGATCTTCAGGATATGCAACCACCGGATACGAACCTCCCCCGCAAACCGGGGGAACCGCCGTTGAAACGTAACATCCTCCCGGATGTGTACCCAACGGAATCTCAAGGGAAATGATTGCGGGTTCCCTCGTTCAGGGCTGGATGAGGCTTGGGGGCAGCTTCAGTTTGTCGCCGAGATCGGCGCTGAGGCGGACGAGTTGTTGGAACAGCTCGTTTTGATGGGTTGCGTGCTGCGGTTGCCCGGCCAGATCATGCATTTCCAGCGGGTCCGTCGTCAGATGGTACAACCGCGTGATGCCCGCCTGCGGGTACGCGATCAGTTTCCAGCCATCCACGGTAATCGCCCGTTGTTGAGCGAGGTACGCCCCATACACGGCGGGGTACGCGGAGGATTTCTGCGTGCCGTTCAGCAAAGGCAATAGGCTGTGAAAGAACAGATGTTGCGGCTTTTCGGCCCCAGCCAGTTCCAAGGTCGTCGGCATCACATCTTGTAAATAAATCGCTTCCGACCGACGCTGATTCCGTGGCACGCCCGGCCCCGCGATCAGGAACGGCACCCGCACGCTGTGATCGTACTGATTCTGCTTCCCCATCAGGCCATGATGCCCGACTGCCAACCCGTGATCCGCTGTGTACACGATGATCGTGTTCTTGGCTTGTCCCGATTTTTCCAAGGCATCGAGAATCCGCCCCACTTGCGCATCCAGATGGCTGATCGCCGCGTAATACTCCTGACGATGGACCTGCACCGCGTACTCCGTGCGGGGCATCGGGGCGAGGTTCTCATCGCGGAGTTTGTGAGAGCAACCGATCTTGTCTTTGTGTGGGTATTCCGGCAAAAAATTCTTCGGCACCGCGATCCGCTTCAACGGATAGTGTTGAACGAACGCTGCGGGTGACTGACGCGGATCGTGCGCGGCGTTGAAGGCCAGATAGCAGAAGAACGGCTCACGGTGCTGCCGGGCATCGCTGAGAAAGTCGATCGCATCGTCGGCCACGACTTCACTCCAATGCCGGCCGCCTTCCCAGAAACCGCCGAGGGATTGGTCGAACGGGCTCCACGGATCGGGTTTCCCGATCTGGGGGCGGTTGTACGCCTGGGGAACGGTCTTCGGCATCCCCGGTCGGATGTGACGGGCGACATCGAAGCAGAGGTTCGCATCCGTTTCGATGTGCCATTTACCGGAGAAATAGGTGCGGTAGCCTGCCTGCTTCAGCAGTTGTGGCCAGAGGACGCCCGCCTGTCGTTCACGGTCGGTCTGTTTGTAGATGCGGCCCGCGTCCCAGACGCTGCGCCCGGTAATCAGCATCGTGCGGCTAGCCACGCAGACGGCCCCGCTCCAGGAGCCCATGTTGTAGGCATGGGTGAAGGTGGTGCCCGCTCGCGCCAGACGATCGAGATTCGGCGTGTCGATGTCCGTGTGACCGAATGCGCGGATCGTTTCGTAGCTCTGATCGTCCGCGAGCAGAAAGAGGATATTGGGTCGGCTTCCGGGGCGCGGTGGGAGATCCGCGGCCCGGAGTGATCCGGGGGCCATCAGGAGGAATGCCAGGATGAGGAGCAAACTACGAGATGATGGGGACATCGTCAGACTCCACTGGAAGACCCAATTCGGAAAACCGGGGACTGTCGTCCCCGGTTGTGTTCCCCTCCCCGGTTGTGTTCCCCTTAATGGCTCGCAAACTTGGCGAAGACATCGGCGACGTGGCCCGCGGTGGTGTCGCCGTCATGGGCGTAGAGGCCATATCGTAGCTTGAGATGCTCGCCTTTCGCCACGCGGACACGGTCTTCTCGGCCCTTGCGGGAGGGGAAACCGGACTTGCTCCGGCCAAACGGGTTCGCGGCCAGCAGGCCATAACCCCGAGCGTGCCAGGCGGACTTGTACGGGTTCTTGGGGCTGTCGAACACCGCGATCCCGGCGGTCTTGCCGTCGATCGGCCCGAAGTAATCGACCCAGGCGGCTTCCTGGCCCCAGGCTTCTTTCTCGCCCTTCTGGCCCGCCGCGTTCACCATTGTGCCGTTGCCCGGTTTCTTCCCTTGCATGGTGCGGATCGAGTCGTTCACCCGCACCCCCATCGCGCCTTCCTTCGTATCCCCGAACGTGAGCGGGCAGACCGAGGCGTGCAAGTCGATCTCCAGAACAATCAGGCGGCCCGTGGGCAGGGAGATAACGTGTACGGTGCGGGTTTCGTCGAGAATCTTCGTCCCATCGGGGGCTTTCCACTCATTGCGGGTCGGCACCAACACATGATGAGCGGACACCTGTTTCGGCTCACCGACTTCCACGCAGACAATCGTGCCGTGCCCCGGTGTTTCGGACCAGAAATCGACTCCTTGAACGTGTCGATCCGATGATTTCGTTTTCAGCATCAACCCTTCGGGGATGATGTCGCCGTGGCAGAACCACGCGGACTTTTGGTGAACGTGGTCGGCTGTCTCGTCGGGTAGCCCTTTCACCATCGGCCAGCCGCGTGTGACCCCCGCACCGTTCGGAGCCAGGATCGGGTAAAAGTACGGTTTGGCGACGGCTTTGCCGACGTGGTATTTCGTGAAGACGGTATCTCCGATTTGGAATGCGACCGTGTCAGCGGTCTTGGTCGCGGTGACGGGTTCCGCGGCAAACGTGGGGGCGGCGAACCCGATGGCAGCCGCCAGGATCAGAACTCGTGGCATCACAATACCCATTGAGGAGTCGAACCGGCAAAACGGTAGGATGCGGTGTACTATCGGGGAGACGACCGGACGTGTCAAGAAATCCGCGCGGAGATTGGCAGGGGGTGAAGCCGAGGGCTTCCGCGCCTACACTGTCCCCACGTTCCATTTCGCTCCCCGTGTGACCCTACTGGAAATGATTCTGGCATGAGTACAGTGCTGCTCGCTCGCGGCTATCGGTATGCAGGTATTGTCAGCGGTCTACGCAGTGAACCGGATCGCCGGGATCTGGCCGTGATCGTTTCGGAAACCCCGGCCAGCGCCGCCGGTGTGTTCACCCAGAATCGCGTCTGTGCGGCTCCGGTGCAGGTGTCGCGGGCTCGGCTGCCCCGTACCGATGCGCGGGCCATCGTCATCTGTAGCGGCAACGCCAATGCCTGCACGGGGGAGCAAGGTGTGCGCGATGCCGAACGCATGGCCACACTCGTCGCCGAGGGGGTCGGCTGTGATCCGCAGCAGGTACTCGTGGCCAGCACCGGGGTGATTGGCCGACCGTTGCCGATGCCGATTCTGGAAGCGGGCATTCCGCAAGCCGTGGCCGCCGTGGAAGATAGCCTCAAAGGGTTCTCCGATGCCGCTCACGCCATTCTGACCACCGATACCAAGATTAAAGTCGCCACACGCGGGCTGACGTTCGCCTCCGGGTTGGTCCACGTCACCGGCTTCGCCAAAGGCGCGGCGATGATCGGCCCGAACATGGCCACGATGCTCGGCTGCGTTCTCACCGATGCCTCCGCGGCCGCGCCGTTCCTGCATGATGTTCTCAAGCGATCCGTGGAACGCACCTTCAACTGTATCTCGGTTGAAGGGCACACCAGCACGAACGACACCGTCTTCCTCCTGGCCAACGGCACCGGCCCGCACCTGTCCGGCGACGATGCCCAGCAGTTTGAACGAGCCGTTGAGGAAGTCTGTCACGATCTCGCCATGCAGATCGCCGCGGATGCGGAAGGGGCGAATCACCTCGTCACCATCGACATTGAGGCCGCCCGTTCGGATGCGGAAGCCCGGCAGATTGCCAAGGCGATTGCCGAGAGTGCGTTGGTGAAAACCGCCATTTTCGGTGCGGACCCGAACTGGGGGCGGATCGTGTCCGCAGCCGGGTACGCCGGGGTGCCATTCGCGGAGCAGGAGCTTTCCTTGTGGTTGGGCGACATGTTGCTCTACCGAGATGGCGTACCGTTACCGTTCGACGCGGCGGCGGCCTCGGCGTATTTGAAGAACAACCGCGACGTAAGCATCCGACTCCGGCTGAAATCGGGCACTGGCCGTTGTCGTTTCCACACCTGCGACTTGACGTATGAATATGTCAAGCTCAATGCCGATTACACGACATGAGCGAGGACGTGCATGCCTGTCGGACAACCGGGGACGACCGTCTCCGGTTGTGTTCCGTTATCCGGCACGGTTACGGTTTTCGGCGCAGGTCCACGCACACGAGGTCTTTCTCATCCCGGCAGAACAGCAAGCCATCCGACAACGCCGGAATGGCACGGGTGGGCTTGCGGAGGATCGCGGCTCGGCCACGTTCGGTGTACCGCTCTGGGTCCGCATCGAAGCGGATCAACTCCCCATTCTCGTTCACGGCGAGGATGCCGCCATCCACCGCGATCAGGGCGGCCACGCCGTAGTTCTCCCGCGTCCATTTCACCGTGCCGGTCTTCCATTCCACACAGCGTAACCGGGCTACGCCCAGGTCGGCCCGGCCATCGGTGCCGTAGAGATAGTCCCCCACCCGGACAGGGGTATTGTACTGGCTGGCGATTGACCGATCATTCTCCCAGATTGCCTCGGGTTCGGCTCCGGTCACGTCGAACAGGGCCGCGCCGACACCGTAAGATGAGGTCAAAAACACGTTTCCCTTCCACACCAACGGAGTTGCACCGTTGACGGAGGCATCCAGACGCGAGCGGAAATAATGCGTGAAGGCAACCTGCCCCGTCGCCGGGTCGAGGCCGACCAAACCCGTGCGGGTGAGGAAGATTGCTCGTGACTTGCCGCTGATTTCAGCCAGCGTGGGGGCGGAATAGCTGCCCGGATCATCCGTGGCTTTCCACAGTTCCTTCCCCGTGGCGACCGCGAAGGCGACGATCCCGGCTCCCTTGCCGCCGACGTTCACCAGCAGACGTTCCCCCACCACGATGGGCGTGGAACCGACACCGAAATACCCCTTGGGTGCCCGATAGTCTGAGCGAATGTTCCGATGCCAGAGCTTGCGTCCCGTCTTGGCCTCCACCGCGTGCAAGTCGCCGTTGGCCCCCAGGGCAAAGACCCGGCCATCGGCGACGACCGGAACACAACGCGGGCCGGGGTCGAAGTTGAAGTCATCGCGGTACTGCGTCGGGGCGGAGGAGGTCCACTTTTCCTGGCCGGTCAGCGGGTCGAGGGCGGCGAGAACCTCTTGATCGTCGATACGATGGAACAAGAACACGGACCCACCCGCAACGGACACCCCGGCGAAACCGGCTCCGATCGCCTTTTTCCAGAGTTGGGGCGGTCCCGCGGCGGGCCAATTCCAGTTCAACCCGGTTTCCGAGGAGTGGCCATCCCGGTTCGGACCCAGAATCCCCGGCCAATCCGCGGCGACCGCGGATAGGGCGCACAGAGTCAGGAGCAGGCGCGGTATCATTTCGGTCCTCCGAGATGG
>JAIXLE010000141.1 GCA_026931725.1 Bacteroidales bacterium | reverse complement strand
GAAGGAGGGACGTTTCGCTGCGGAGGAACCCTTCCTTGTCCGCGCCGAGAATGGCCACGAGCGCGACTTCGGGCAGGTCGAGTCCTTCGCGGAGTAGGTTCACGCCGACCAGCACATCGAACGCTCCTTCGCGGAGTTCTCGTAACACCGTGACCCGCTCGATCGCGTCCAGTTCGCTGTGCAGCCATTTGCAGCGGATGCCGCCATCGCGGAAGAAGTTGGTCAAATCCTCGGCCATCCGTTTCGTGAGGACCGTGACCAGGGTGCGTTCCGATTTCGCGGAGCGGATTTTGACTTCCTGGATGAGATCCTGCACCTGACCGCGTGCGGGTTTGACGTGAATGACCGGATCGACCAACCCCGTGGGCCGGATCACTTGTTCGACGACTTCCCCGCCGGTTTTCTCCAGTTCATACGGCCCCGGTGTCGCGGAGAGGCACAGGCAGTTTTTGAGCCGACCCTCGAATTCGGCAAACTTCAGCGGGCGGTTGTCGAGTGCGCTGGGCAGGCGGAAACCGTGTTCGACCAGCGTTTGCTTACGGGCGAAGTCGCCGTGGAACATCCCGCGCACCTGGGGGAAGCTGACGTGTGATTCATCAACGACGACCAGAAAATCATCGGGGAAGAAGTCCAGCAAGCAGTACGGTGGTTCCCCCGGTTGTCGGCCACTGAACCAGCGGGCGTAGTTTTCGATTCCGGTGCAGTAGCCGACTTCGCGGAGCATGTCCAGATCGTAGCGGGTGCGGGCCTTGAGTCGCTCGGCTTCCAGGAGTTTGCCTTCCTGCTTGAAGACGGCGAGCCGGTCGTGGAGTTCCTGTTCGATGCCCCGAATGGCCTCTTGTATGCGATCGTCCGGGGTGACGAAGTGCTTGGCGGGGTAGATATAAGCCTCGTCGAGTGTTTTGAGCGTTTCGCCGGATGTCGGATGGATAATCGCCATCGCATCGACTTCATCACCGAACAGTTCCACGCGATAGGCATACTCCTCGGCAGAGGGCCAGATTTCGATGGTGTCGCCGCGGACGCGGAACTTGCCGCGTTCAAAGGCAACATCGTTCCGCTGATACTGAATGTCCACGAGTCGGGTCAGAAGCTGGTCACGGTCGATGATTTCACCTTTCACCAGCCGGACCATCATGCGTTTGTAATCCTCTGGGGAACCCAAGCCATAAATGCAGGACACGGAGGCGACAATAATGACATCTTTTCGGGAGACGAGCGCGGATGTGGCGGCG
The DNA here is from genome assembly GCA_026931725.1 of Bacteroidales bacterium. Classification (GTDB taxonomy): domain Bacteria; phylum Planctomycetota; class Planctomycetia; order Gemmatales; family Gemmataceae; genus JAIXLE01. The sequence continues at coordinate 28,562 of JAIXLE010000141.1, read as the reverse complement.
AGTCGCAGGCGGTCGATATTCTCGTTGATGCTGGAATCTTTTTCGATGTAAATATCCCGCTGCGGGATGTACGCTTCGGGTTGGTAATAGTCGTAGTAGCTGACGAAGTAGCAGACGGCGTTGTGCGGGAAGAACCCTTTGAATTCTTTGTACAGTTGCGCGGCGAGCGTCTTGTTGTGGGCGAGTACGAGTGTCGGCTTGTTCAGAGCCGCGATGATGTGACTGGCGGTGAACGTCTTTCCGGTGCCGGTGGCTCCCAGCAGCATCTGGAAACCGCGTCCGTTCTGGAACCCTTGGAGGAGTTCCGCAATCGCTTTTGGCTGGTCGCCCGCGGGTTCGTATTGGCTAACGAGTTCAAATCGCTCGGTCATGTGGGGGCTCCCGGTGGCAAGAACCCCCTTAGTGTAGTCACATCGCACTGGGAAACGGATGCCAGCAGGCAGGGGAACCGGGCACCATGACGCGGATTCTCGCGGAATCTGTCTCGTGTCTATTCTCACACATCGCAGATCGCCACGGCTTCTCGCAGTCCGGCGAAGGCATCGCGTGTCGGGATGAATTCGTGACCGACGTAGCCGTTGTACTTCATGCTCACCAGTTTTTTCATCACGGCGGGGTAGTGAATTTCCTGATCCGGGTCGAGTTCGCCCCGGCCAGGGTTGCCCGCGGTGTGGATGTGGCCAAGAACGTCCTGGCACTGGTCCAATCGTCGGATCAGGTCGCCGTGCATGATCTGAACGTGGTAGATGTCGAACAGGAGTTTCACACGCGGCGAACCCACGGCCCGGAGAATCTCGCAGACGAAATCCAGGTCATCACCCTGGTAGCCCGGATGGCCCTTCATCGGATGGCTGCTATCCCGCGAGTTCAGATGTTCGACACAAACCGTGACTCCTTTCTTCTCACCGTATCGCGCCAGTTCCTTGAGGTTCGCCACGCAGGATTTGAACGCATCCTCTCGGGGAATTTCCCCGGATTTCGGATCGGCGGGGTTCCGCCAGCGGTAGCCGACGAAGGCAATGACACTCGGGACTTTGGCTTCGGCGCAACGGTCGATGGTCTTTTGGGTTGCGTCCAGCACTTCGGGGGCGAAGGCCGGATTGTTCAAACCGTACATGAACCCGGTTCGCTTCGCGCCGTTCGAGGCGATGGCGCAGGTCAGCCCGTTCTGTTGCAGCAGTGGCCAATGTTCGGGGTCCATCAGTTCGATGGAGACGCAACCGAGTTTCTTGGCATTCTGGACGGTTTGTTGAGCCGACCACTTGTCGCCGGTCGAATGGAAGCACCAGTAGACGACGGAATGCTTGATGTTTCCTTTGAGTTTGGGTTCCGCGGCCGGGGTCAGTTGTGTGGCGGCCAGTGTTCCAATCGTGGCACCGAGAACCGCCCGGCGGTTGAGGGGAAAATCGTTCATGAATCAGCCTCCAGATGCAGGAAAGCTGTAGGATACCGCGCACAGGGGTTCCGTCCTATACCCGCGTGGTGATAAATGCGGATGCGGCCTACGGAACAGGAGAAATTGGTGGCGCGGTCCTCGGGGTCTGTCTCCGAGCGACCATCAGGCGGATTTGGGAAGGGCTTCTGGCGCGGGGTACTGAACGCGGGAGTGATACACGGCGATGAGGGCTTTCGCAATCGCGTCTTCCAGGCAGCGCAGTTGATGTAATGACAGATCACATTCATCGAACTGCCCATCGAGCAGCCGTTTCATGGCGAGATCGTGAACCATTTTGCGCAGCGTACCCGCTGATGGGTTGGGAATGGCCCGCCCGGCACTTTCGGCAATGTCGGCCATCATGATGACGGCGGCCTCGCGGGATTGTGGTTTCGGGCCAGGGTAGCGGAAGGTCGGTTCCAAACTTTCCGCCGTGCCGCCCGTGGCCGAATGAATTCGCAAGGCTTCTCGGTAAAAGTATTCCACCAGCGTCGTCCCGTGGTGCTGATGGATGAAATCGACAATCGGCCGGGGGAGTCCATATTGCTCGCCCAAGGCGATTCCATCTTTCACATGGCCAACGATGACGAGTGTACTGAGGGTCGGTTCGAGTTGATCGTGGGCGTTGATACCCGCTTGATTCTCAATGAAGTATTGCGGCTTGAGCATCTTACCAACATCGTGGTAGTAACAGCCCACACGGGTGAGCAAGGCGTTCGCGCCGATGGCTTCCGCCCCCGCTTCGGCGAGTGTGGCCACCATCATGCTGTGCGTGTAGGTGCCCGGTGCCCGGCGTAGCAACTCTTGCAGCAACGGATGGGAGCAGTCCCCCAATTCCAATAGCCGGGCATCTGTGACGATGCCGAACGCCCGTTCGATCGCCGGGAGGCAGCCGGTAATCAGGCAGCCCGCCAGGATACCGCAAACCAGGTTCCGCCCGGCATCTCCCGCGATGTACCAGGCGGATTGCCCGGTCAGAATGTCGGTGGAAATGGTCATCAATCCCAGGGCGACCCCCGCGATGACACCGACTTCCACCGGACGCGAACGGCTCCGTACTTGCCGCATCGCCAGCACGGCGGTGGTCTGTCCGCCCAGCAGGACGATGAGGGCCGACAGTTCCCCACCTTTTTCAATCGCCATCAGGATCGCCAGACACACGGACATGAACAGAGCGAACGGCGGATTGAACGCGATGGTCAAGATCATCGCGGTGACAGTCAACGGGAGGGCCGCCGCGTGCCAGGGGGCGGAATCCAGCCAGCACGCGAGTGTGAACGTCCCACAAACCAGGGAACAGATCCCGAGAACAGCCGTCCACTTCTTCGCCGTGGCGGGTTGAAATCGCACGGTGTAGAGAATGACCGTAATCGTGAGCAGGACAATGATGGCAGCGACGGCGAGTGTGCGGCCCACGAGGCGGAGCGGTGTCAGCGTTCGTCGAAAGGCTTCATGTTCGGCGTGGAGAACCTGGAGATGCTCGGCGGTAATCGGATTATCACGCAGGACGAGGATCAGCCCGGCTGGGTAATAATCCATCACGGGGGGCTCGGTTTGGTCGATCCGTGCCCCGTGCGTTGGTGCGGGGCTCGCGGCGTGTGTCCGAATCCGCACCGCTTCCGGTTGATCGACCATGCGGAAATCGACCCGCGCCCGGACATCACGCGGAACAGTCTGCCCGAGCTGGTAGGCAAAAGGTGGGCCATCACCCGCGACGAGGTAGGTCAAAAAGAGGCAGGTACAAGCCACAACGACGAGCCGAGCGACAACACGCCGACAGAACAAGGCCCGCCAATCGAAGGCATCGCTGCGTGAGGAACGCCTACGGCCGTTCCATTGCGCGAGTCGGGGTGACCTACGAGATCCTGAGAACATGGACGTTCTACCCATCACGCCCCGGCCGTCCGTGGCCGGTCGTCGATCCGGTTAACTCCCGGATGGTCGCCGTGGGCGCGGGGTTTCGTCGTCGTAAGCCTCGACGATCCGTTGCACCAGCGGGTTACGGACTATATCCGCCTGATCCAGATGAACAATGGCAATTCCTTCGATATTCTTCAAGCGGGAAACGGCATCCGCCATCCCGCTTTTCACGGTCTTGGGCAAGTCCACCTGGGTCATGTCGCCCGTGACGACGATTTTGGAGCCATGCCCCATCCGCGTCAAGAACATCTTCATCTGCGAAGCGGTCGCGTTCTGTCCTTCATCCAGAATGATGCAGGCACCGTTTAAGGTTCGCCCCCGCATGTAGGCCAGCGGCAAAATTTCGATGATGTCATGGGCCATGTACCGCTTGACCTGCTCCGCTTCGAGCATATCCGTCAGGGCATCAAGTAACGGACGCAGGTACGGGTTGACCTTATCCATGAAGTCGCCCGGCAAGTAGCCGAGCCGCTCTCCGGCTTCGACGGCGGGGCGGACGAGGACGAGTTTTTTGATCGCTCCGCTTTTCAGCAGCGTCACGGCCCAGGCAACGGCCATGTAGGTCTTCCCGGTCCCGGCGGGTCCGACACAGAGGACGACATCATGATTCTTGAGGGCATGGGCGTATCGCGCTTGGCCATCGGTGCGGGGCCGCAGGTATTTGCCGGAATCCGACTGACCGAAACTGACCGGGCCGCCGCGGGAATCGCCTTCTTTGATGATGTCGATGACGTTCCGCACATCTTCCGTGAGCAGTCGGCCATTCTTTCGCAAAATGCCCCGCAGTTGCTGGAAGACCCGTTCGGTCTGAGCGACGGCGGTTTCCGACCCTTCCACTTGCAGCAGATCGCCCCGCCACGACCCGGACATCGAAGGCTTCGCGGATGGTCCGAAGGTGCTGATCCCGCGGGCCGAACAGGATGACGGCTTCTTCACGGCTATCCAGCGTGACATTTTTCGAGATCGACGATGATTCCGACATGATGCCCCTTGCGTTGAACCGCCCGCGGTCTTGGTTTCCTTCACAGACATTCCATCGGCACGGAAGGCTCGCGCCGATCAGGTGTGTGCCGCCCATCCGCTGAAGGAGGTCAACCACAGATAGGATATCGGAGCGGCGAACAGTACGGAATCCATGACATCCAGCAGCCCGCCAAATCCCGGAATGGAGGTGGCCGCGTCCTTCACTTGGGCATCCCGTTTGATCATGGACTCGGCCAGATCGCCTAGTACCCCGGCGATGCCGACCACGATACCGAATCCCACCGCTTCGAGCAGCCCATGGGGGAACAGCGGAGCCGCGATCCCCAGCCCGATCGCGGTGGCGATGGAGGTGAGCAAGCCGCCGCAAAACCCTTCCCAGGTCTTTTTCGGGCTCAAGGTCGGCGCGAACGGGTGCCGTCCGAGAAATCGCCCGGTGAAGTAGGCACCGATGTCGCCACATTTCGGTACAAAGATCGTCGCCGTCATCGCGGCCAGAGCCACCGATTCGGGGAACCAACGCATCCGCAGCAGGAACGTCGGTAGCACGCCAATGTATAGGAGGATGAATAGGGTGTTGGCCAGGCGCGGCGTGCCGTGAACGGTTCCTCGGTAGGTGAGCAGTTCCCACACCATCGCGGCGAGCATGGCCCCCGCCAGCACGCCAACGAGGGCGGAATCGTGTTCCAGACGGACCCACGATTGTTGTGGTAGCCAGTTCACCGCGATCAGAAGCAGGACACCCACTCCCACAATGGTGAAGTGAGGCCGTGTATCCGCGTGCAGGAGTTGACGTAATTCCCAAGCGGAAAACAGGCCCAATAGCAGCACCAACACGAGCAATCCCGGATACAGCGGCCCCGGATCGACCCCAAGGACCGTACCCGCTCCGGCTGCGAGAAGCGAACCGACCACCAATCGTGTGCGCAGCATAGTATCAGACGGCCCCCTGCACGTCATGGAGTCCGCCAAACCGACGACGGCGGCGTGCGAAATCCTGGAATGCTTCGTGTAACGTGGCGGCCGTGAAATCGGGCCAGCCTAGCGGCGTGACCCAGAGTTCGGCGTAGGAAATCTGCCAGAGTAGGTAGTTGCTGATCCGCATTTCCCCGGCAGTGCGGATGAGTAAATCCGGGTCACGCATGCCCGCCGTGTAGAGGGAGCGATCGAGCGTGTCTTCGTTGATTTGATCAGGCAGGAGTTCGCCCAGTCGCACCTGCTCTGCGATCCGGCGGCAGGCATCGACGATTTCCGTGCGGCCGCCGTAATTTATGGCGAGGCAGAGCGTGAGCCCGCTGTTCTGGGCGGCGAGGTGGATACTGGTATCCATCTCGGCCTGCACATCAGCGGGAATACCGTCACGGCGACCGATGATGGCGAAGCGGATGTTCTGTTCGCGGATGAGATCCCGTTCCGCGAGGAGGAACTGTTTGAGCAACCCCATCAGGAAATCGACTTCTTCCGGTGGGCGTTTCCAGTTCTCAGCACTGAAGCAGTAGAGCGTGAGTTGACCAATACCGAGTCGGCAACATTCCGTGGTGACAGTGCGGACGACATCGGCTCCGCGGAGGTGCCCTTCGATACGGGGCCGATCCCGCTCCACGGCCCAGCGTCCGTTCCCATCCATGATGATGGCCACATGGGCGGGCAGTTTATTCGGGTCCAAGCCGACCGAGCGGGCATAATCTGCGGAGGAACTCAAGAGTGTGAACCACCAGGAAACGGAGAACCCGAATCACGGCCAGCAAACATCCATCGGGAGCGGCCATTCCTGACGTTATACAATCGCCGCGGCAAAATGTGACGGTATCCGGCAACGGGTTCTTGATTTTCACATTCCCAGATGAAGGACCGTCACAAATTCACGATGTAGGGGGCCAATAAGAGTGATGCCACTGGGAATGCTTGTTTTTTGATCGCATTTGTGCCACGAAATGATAAAACGGGTTTCAATCAGAACAAAACTCGCAGATGGTGGGAAGCTCTTTACTCTGAACATGCTCAGGGAGGTACAGCCGCCTGAGAATGTCGCTTGTGATGCGCGTATTGATGCGTGCATTTTCGATTTTAATCAATACAGCTGAACGTGCTGATGAACATATTCGACGTTTTTACGGAGTTGTGCCCATGATGATCGATCTGATCTTCCCGGTTCGTGGCGATTCTGTGCCGGTCGATCATGCGTATCCGCTGTATGCGGCTTTGTCGACCATTGTGCCGAAGTTCCACGAAGCCAGTTCCCCCTTTCGATTCGCTCTGCTGACAGGACAAATCGCGGGCGGCGGGGTTTTGAATTTGAATGCGCTGTCCAAACTGCGGGTGCGTCTCCCGGAGAATCGTGTGCGGGAACTGTTACCACTGGCGGGGAAGCGGTTGATGATCGGGAAGGCGGGCGTGCGCCTGGGGGTGCCCTCCCTGCAAACGCTGCAACCCGTGGAAAGTCTGTACTCCCGGCTCATTACGTTCAAGAACGCGGAGACACCGGAGCAGTTTCTCACAACGGCACGCCAAAAGCTCGCGGAAGCAGGAATCGGTGGCGCACCGCAATTACCCGTTCAACTGATGGGGGAACGGGCGGGAGAACCTCAGAGAAAAGTGGTACGGGTGAAAGGGGTGACGATCGTGGGATATGCGCTGATCGTCTCGGGACTGACCCCAGAAGATTCGCTCGCCTTGCAAGAGCAGGGGTTGGGCGGTCGCACGCAGATCGGGTGTGGGTTCTTTCTTCCGGCCCAGGAGGATGCGGGATGAACCGGGATGCACAGAGATTGTGGGCCAAAAGTTTCCACAAGGATGAGGCACCGCCCGCCTCGGCATACCTTGCGCAACATTTGCAAGATGTTTACCACGCAGGTGAACAAGTCTTGGCCGCGACCGATACGGAACAGCTATTGGCACTGGGATTGGACCCATCCGTGTATCGGGACCGGCTAACTCGGTGCGTGCGACTGGCGGCGGCGGTCCACGATTTGGGCAAAGCGAATGACCACTTTCAGGGAATGATTCGCGGGGTCCGCGACATTCGACAACATCCACAGGGGTTGCGACATGAATGGGCGACGGTCCTCATGCTGCAACATCTCCGCGCTTGGTTGCTCCCCGCGGTAGGCGGAAACGAGAATGATTTTGCCATCGTGGAATGGGCCGTGGCGGGACACCACCCCGCGGCGGACCACGCGAACCCACCACGGGAATGTCCCGCGCAGGGCGGTTGTGGACCAGAAATGCAGCTACTGATGGGACATCCTGACTTTCCCAAAATTCTGGATTGGTTCCGTGTCCTCTTTTCCTTGCCAGAATCGCCGCCGGTTTTGGCCAATGTGACCCATGAATTCACGGGCAGCGAACGGGTGTTTGACACGATTGCCCAGTGGGAACGGCAAGCGGCTCGGCGTTGGCGGGCGATGCGGTCCACTCCCGATGCTCGGCTACTGGCGGCGGTGAAGAACACACTCATTGCCGCGGACATTGCGGGTTCAGCGCTCCCCAAAGCTCGGCCACATGACCGCAATCGGTGGAACTGGATTCGGGATGTCCTCCAGGACAAACCTCAACCGGGACAATTGCAGGAGGTCGCCGCATTTGGACTCGATGGACACACACCACGCGCGTTTCAGACGCAGATTGCCGCGTCCCAAAATCGGGTCACATTCGTGAAAGCGGGATGCGGGAGCGGGAAGACGGTCGCCGCGTACCTGTGGGCTGCGCGGAACCATCCGACACGCCGGTTGTACTTCTGTTACCCCACCACCGGCACGGCAACCGAAGGCTTTCGAGACTACTTGTACGACGATAAAAATGCGACATCGCTAGTCGGCGCGGACCTGTTCCACGGGCGATCCGATGTGGACTTTGAGATCATCCTGGGGACAGGCCGCGAATTGGATGAGGAGGAACTCCGGCGAGACGCATTGCGAGCCTGGAAAACGCCGGTTGTCGCCTGCACGGTCGATACCGTGTTGGGCATAATTCAGAATCATCGTCGGGGCTTGTTCGGCTGGCCCGCGTTGTCCCAGGCGGCATTCGTATTCGACGAAATCCATGCGTTCGACGATGCCCTATTTGGGGCGTTGCTCCGCTTCCTGAAGGAGTTGCCGGGGTTGCCGGCTCTGCTCATGACGGCCAGCCTACCCCAGGCGCGGGAACAAGCCTTGCGGGCCATCATCCCAGACTTGCAGCCGATCTCTGGCCCAACGGACCTGGAAGAACGTCCCCGCTACCGCCGTGAGACGCTTTTGGACATGGACCCACTGCATCTGGTGCAACAGGCTTTGGACCGCGAGGAAAAGGTACTTTGGGTCTGCAACACCGTGAACCGGGTGATGAGCGCGGCAGCCAGTATGGCGACCCGCTCTCCGTGCATCTACCACAGCCGATTCAAATATGAGGATCGCGTCCAACGTCATAAGGACGTAATCGCGGCATTCCAACACAGCGGCCCGGCTCTGGCGATCTGTTCGCAAGTGGCCGAGATGAGTTTGGACTTATCCGCGGACCTGCTCGTGACCGATCTGGCACCGATCCCGGCCATGATCCAGCGTCTCGGGCGTCTCAATCGCCGAGCAAAAGAACCGACCCGGCCATTTGTCGTCATCGAGTCCGAGCAGATTTTGCCGTATTCCCAGGACGATTTGGACGCGGCACGGACATGGTTGGCGAAATTACCAGAGGACGACATATCCCAAAGGCATCTCACGGATGCTTGGGAGCAATCCGACCCAACGGTCCCACAACCCGGCGCAAGTGAATGGTTGGATGGTGGACCGGCCACACGGGTGCAGGAGCTCCGCCAGGGGTCCGTGGGAATCAATGTCCTCATGCAAGAAGATCGTGCGCGGGTGCGGGCACATCCCAAACAGTTGCCCCGGCTGGTCCTACCGATGCCACCGTACAAGGGCAAAGAGTGGCAAGCATGGCCACGAGAACGGGGATTACCCATCGCCCCGGTCGGTTCCATCCAATATTGTCCCATGCGAGGTGCCGAATGGCGAAAGTAGCCAAAGTTTCTCCGCCGGATCATCTGACGATGCACCTGTTCGCCCCCGGCATGTCGCTCATGCACCGAGCCGGGTTGGGCGGGCTGGCCTGCACGCTCCGCGCGATGGAGGCCGAGTTCCCCGATGGGAATTACCCCTGGGAGGTGCAACCGCACGCGATCACGCTGCGGTTCGGCAAGCCTGAGAATGCCCGAGACTATCTCAAGCGATTGTTTGAATTTGCGTTCCGTATCAACGCGGAAGGACTGATTACGCTTCCCGGCCAGTACGAACGTGAGCCCTCAGCCGCTGTCCTCGCGGACCTGCAAGCGGGGTTTCTGTTGACGTTCTTGCAACATGGAAGGGTCCGCACGCTGGCCAAGGAAACCATCCCAGTGAGTTACGACCCAGAGGGGGACGGCCAACCCGGTGTCATTGTGCAGTACCGCAAGTGCTCATATTTCACACATCAAAATGGGTGGGAAGAATTTGTTGAGCGTACAGGTGAGATGACTCGAAAACCCTTACCCTTCAAGGGTCCGATCTGTCCAGGTGCAGTGGTCCGACACGAAAAATTTGCTGCAGACACGATAGTGAAATATCCACCAGATATGGTCTTGCCGTTGTACTTCGCGCTGGTGGGGAGTTTGCCGTTGCCGGTGAATCGGGGGGTCGCGGCGTTACTGGTCCCGGAAGTGGAGAACCTACAGGACTTCGCTTACGACCGGCCGAGTATGACCCCGAGTACGGCACGCGATTGTCAGATCGGCAACGCAGCCGATGCGGCACTCCAGGCACAAATCCGCATTCGGAGTCGCCACGCCGCCAAGTCGCTGGCCGTGCCCGGTTGCTATGCGATGACCTTCCAACCGACAACATGGTCCAAACAGCAGAAGTCGCGGGTGGCCACCATCCATGTCCCACCCGCTTCCGATCGGGTACTGGATCGCTTTGAGCGTGCCTTGACGAATTTGCCGAACCGGATTGTGACTCGTACTGTCAGAGAATCGACCGGCCGTGGTGCACAAAAACAGGTCACGGAACGGCAAGAGTCCTTCCGGTCCAACAGCGTCATTCGTCCCGTCGTCGCGGAGAACCTGGCTCTGGGACGTCCGTGGTACGCTGGGTTCACAAAGCTCATGACCAAGATCAACCCGGCTACGGACAAGCCGTATCGGGACCAACTGCCTTTTGAACGAAAGGGGCTCCATGCCATGATTTCGGACCCAAAAATGTGGGACGAGGAAGGTGACCGTCTCGTCGTGGAAGCTGTCCACGATGCGATTGGCCGCCGACTCGGACAGATTCGCGCGGAAACTGATGGGGACAAACCGTTGAGTCAGGCGACCAAAAACCGCTGGGAACGCTTCCGCGAACGACTGCGACTCGAACTCGCGGGTGCGAAGACCGAAGCCCATGTCCGATTCGCACTGACGGACCTGTTCAGCCGAGCCGGGAACAACGTCGTCCTGCGAGAGCATTGGGCCAAAGTCCTGCCCGTCATCCGTAAAGATTGGCAACTGGCCCGCGATCTGGGCTTGCTCGCCCTGGCCAGTTATTCCGGTCGTGGCGATACCGATGAATCCGATTCCAAAACTTCTACCAACGGTCAGTAATTTTCACGGAGTATCTGTTCATGAGTCTGCATGTATTCGCAAATTTTGTGACATCGTATGGCACCGCGGCGAACAACCGTGCGGAGACGGAAGGGAACGTCACCACCCTGCAAAAACTCCTCTGGCAAGGGGAAACCCACAGCACCGTCTCCGCCGAGGCCATCCGGTTCGCGTTGCGCCGTCGACTGGCGGGATTCGAGGACACAAACCGATCCTGGAACGAAGACACACGGGCCAACGCATGGAAGGACCATAAATTCGAGGGATGGGCTTCCGCATCTGGGAAGACGTATATCGATGATGACCTCCTTGGATACATGATCGCCGAAGCCGCGAAAGACGACGGAAGCGACAACGGCAAAGGCTCGGCCAGTGTCCGTCGAGCCGTGCTGGAAGTGACGCGGGCCGTGTCGCTGACCCCGTGGGCGGGGGATGTCACTTTTAACGCGGCCTCTCCCGGTGCGACACCGTCCGCGCAGAAAAAAGGGTCAAATCCGGTGCCCTATGGGACCGAACTGCACGCGACCCGCTACCAGTATGGCATCGCCCTGACTCCAACACGGCTCCGGGATCCGTCCCGCGCCGCCAAGGCAATTGATGCCTTGTGCAACCTCGGCACCGTCGCGGGGAACCACGGGCGTTACCTGTTCGACTTCTCGCCGGATGCGGTCGTATTCCGGGTCACCGATGATCCCGCGCCGCGATTGCTCTATTGCTTTGAGACGCCGGATGAAGGGAAGACCGTGACCGCGTCCCAACTGGCAGCCCGCGTATTGGCGGGGGACATCGCCGCGCAGGAACTCATCGTCGCGGGGATCGAACTGCTGGACGCAAGCGGCCAAAAGATTCCCGGTGTGACCCATGTCCCCGGCGTGAAAGCCGCCTGCGCGGAAGCCCAGAAACGGATGCAAGCCAAACAGACCACCAAGGGGTGAGACATGCTCGGTGTCTATGTGACGATCCCGGTGGCTTGCTTTCGGAAGGGGCTGGCTCGGGAGTATTTTGAGACGGAACCGTTGCCGCCCCCCGCGACCTGCTATGGGTTTCTGCTGTCGCTCATCGGGGAAACCAATCGCCGATCCCATGTGGGTTGCCGGGTCATGCCCGTGCTGCTCAATAAACCGCCCATGAGCGTTGTGTTGCGCACGGTTTGGCGGGTCGATTCCATACCACTTGGTTCCTCCGGCAACACGCGGCCGGACTATCAGCAACTGCTCTCGGATGTGCGGTTGCTGGTCTGGCTCGATTCGACCGAGGAAACCGGGAGCGGTCCCAAGCTGGAAGAGCGTGTCCAGAATGCCCTGTCGCAACCGTCGTCCGTGTCCCGCTTCGGTGGGTTGTCGCTCGGCGAGAGTACCCATCTGGTCAATGAAGTAACACCCTGGGACCGCGTCCGCGATCGTCTCCCCCCCACCGGGATGGCGTTCCAACTCGATCAAAATGGTCGGCTCACGTTCCCGGTGTGGGTCGACCATGTCGGGGCCGCGGGGACACGGTATGCCACGGGGAACCTCGTGGACATCAACCCCCAAGAAATGCCTGCTCGCGAGCGTCTACCGCAAATTCGATCTGAGTAAACCCCCATGATCCCATTACCTGTAATGGACTCGCACCGCCCGCCGGTGCGGGTCATGGCCCTGCACGCCTTGGCCTATTGCGCGAGACTGTTTTACCTCGAAGAAGTCGAGGAAATCCGTGTCGCCAATGCCCAGGTCTTCGCCGGGCGACAACTGCATGCGGCTCTCGAAGCCGATGAGGACGCGGAATCCGTCTCACTGGATTTGACCGGCGAGACAATCGGCCTCATCGGTAAAGTGGACTGTCTCCGCCGCCGGGATGGCAGTTTCTTGCCCTACGAACACAAGCGCGGCCGTCCCGCTCGTGACCCCAACAACGTCGCCGAACCCTGGCCGGCGGATCGGCTACAAATCATCGCCTACTCCGTCCTTTTAGAGGACGTTTTTGGAGAGCCGATCCCCGAAGGCCGTGTCCGTTATCACGCGGAGAATGTCACCGTTCGTGTGCCGATCGATGCCCAGGCACGGGCCGATTTGCAAGCTGCTATCGCAATGGCCCATCAACTCCGGCAATCCGTGGATCGCCCCCCGATCACGGAGAATGCCCGGCTGTGTGAAAAATGTTCCCTCGCCCCGGTCTGCCTGCCTGAAGAAGTGCGACACGACCGAGAACCGGAACGTGACCCCGTTCGGCTATTCCCGCCGGATCGAGATGGGGCCACTTTGCACGTTTTGGGACAAGGCACCTACATCGGTGTCCGGGGTGATTCGATCCTGGTCAAACCACGCGATGAACCCGAATCCAAGCATCCCACGCAGGATTTGGACACGATCTTGATGCATGGCTTCAACCAAATTACGACGCAGGCGATTCGGAAATGCGTGGAACAGGGCGTCGGTGTCCACTGGTTGAGCGTCAGTGGACATCATACGGCGAGTCTGGTTCCCACGGCGGGGCAGGTCCAACGGCGGATCCGCCAATATCAGGCACTCACCGATGAGGACACGTGTCTCCGTCTCACTCAGCAACTCGTGACCGCGAAAGTCGAGGCCCAGTATCGCTACCTGATGCGAGCCAGCCGAGGTGACGAAGAGGCGCGATCGGAGATTCAAACTTCGCTCAATTCCCTGCAACCGCTGCTGTCCCAAATTGCTCAGGGGACATCGCGTGAGACATTGCGCGGTCTGGAAGGCGCATCGGCCGTGCATTATTTCGCAGCCCTGCGGAAACTTTTAGGCCCACAGGTGCCGGAAACTCTGCATTCCGCGATTCGCACACGACGGCCGCCGTTGGATCGGTTCAATGCCCTATTGGGGTACGGTTATGGCTTGTTGCATACAGCCGTCACACGCGCGATTTTGGCGAGCGGTTTGGAGCCCGCTTTGGGTTTCTTTCATACTCCCCGTTCGGCAGCGTACCCGTTGGTCTTGGACCTGATGGAACTATTTCGCGTCCCATTATGGGACATGCCAATGATTGGGTCATTGAATCGAGGACAGTGGGATCCCCAGGAGGATTTTGAGGTGACCCGCGCTAAGGTCTGGCTTTCGGAGCCTGGGCGACGCAAGGCGATCGGGCTGTTTGAAGGGCGATTGCAAGAATCCTGGAAGCATCCTGTGTTGAATTATTCACTCAGTTATGCTCGCACGATAGAATTGGAGGCTCGGCTATTGGAAAAGGAGTGGACTGGGGAGCCGGGTTTATTCGCGCAGAGTCGCTTGCGTTGAACGCGGGTGGATGAGGGAGAACCGATGCACGATTCGCGATGGTGGTTGGTGTGTTATGATGTTCGCCATGCAACCCGGCTTCGCAAGTGTGCGAAGGTGATGGAGGGGCGTGGGCATCGGGTTCAGTATTCGGTATTTCGGTGTTGGATGTCGCCGCGTGATTTGGAGCGGTTGCGGTGGGAATTGACGACGATCCTGGACCCGGAAGATGATGTGATGATGATTCCGCTATGCGGGGATTGCGTGCGGGGCATTCGTTTTGTAAAAGACGAGGAACGCCGGGAGGTCTGGCCCGACACGCCGCCTCGTTACACAATAGTGTAAGGACAGGGGGGAGTCATGCATCGCTTGGTGTTTGGCCGCTGTGTTGGAGGAATGAGCGGAAGTACTTATCCCATTGCGGGTTATGTTCTTTGACAAGTTAACCAGGTGCATGATTGACGGGAAAAGAAGCCTTTTTCGCGTATTTCTGTATATTGGGAAGAGAAGGGATGATGGTTTGTGGTTGATTTTTTTTCAAAAGGAGGTGGTACTTGAAAACGGGGTTGTTAAGTGTTGAACAGCGAATGAGTTGCGCGAGAGGCGTGTTAATGCAGTGATCGCCTTCGGGCGTTGAGCACCGGGTTTGTCTGCACATGCCCAGGGCAGGCGCGAGCGTGTTAATGCAGTGATCGCCTTCGGGCGTTGAGCACGAACGTCTCTCCGAGGAACCGTAGCCACTTGCTCGTGTTAATGCAGTGATCGCCTTCGGGCGTTGAGCACCCGCCCATCAATCCACCGCCACCGGATCGCACGAAGCGGGGTGTGTTAATGCAGTGATCGCCTTCGGGCGTTGAGCACAATGGCCTTGCCGTTCGGCCCCGGTGCTTTGGTCGTGTTAATGCAGTGATCGCCTTCGGGCGTTGAGCACCCCGGGGACGTGAGCGTGCCGGACATGGCCCGGTGTGTTAATGCAGTGATCGCCTTCGGGCGTTGAGCACTTTGATCTGCACGCGGTTCTGTCGTGTCCCGCTTTGTGTTAATGCAGTGATCGCCTTCGGGCGTTGAGCACCGTGACGTTGAACCTTGAGGACGGGGATTGCACCTGTGTTAATGCAGTGATCGCCTTCGGGCGTTGAGCACTTCCGATCCGACCAAAGAATCCGACCTACAAAAAGTGTTAATGCAGTGATCGCCTTCGGGCGTTGAGCACCGGGGCGTGGTGCTGGTAAGTCCTTCGTTGTAGAGGTGTTAATGCAGTGATCGCCTTCGGGCGTTGAGCACACGGCAAACGATAGCGTGTTTGCGGCACTGACTACGTGTTAATGCAGTGATCGCCTTCGGGCGTTGAGCACATTCCCTCCATGGCGCGAGCTCGCGCCGCTTTCTCGTGTTAATGCAGTGATCGCCTTCGGGCGTTGAGCACCATTACTCGTCTCGCGGTCTTTTGCCGCCAGTTCCCGTGTTAATGCAGTGATCGCCTTCGGGCGTTGAGCACCCGGCCCGGTCTATGTGGCCCGCGGCGTGAAGCTCCGGTGTTAATGCAGTGATCGCCTTCGGGCGTTGAGCACCGGACTATTGCGACACGGTGAAAAACCGGGTTACGTGTTAATGCAGTGATCGCCTTCGGGCGTTGAGCACACTGGAAAAATTGCTATTGCGTTGAAGATTAGTCTTGTGTTAATGCAGTGATCGCCTTCGGGCGTTGAGCACCCGTGGTCCGGATGACCTCGTGCGATCATCAGTTGTGTTAATGCAGTGATCGCCTTCGGGCGTTGAGCACATCGTCCACCGCGTCCCCTGAGCATCCACGAACGGTGTTAATGCAGTGATCGCCTTCGGGCGTTGAGCACGCTCTGTCCGTCGTCTACCCACAGGCTGACGATTGTGTTAATGCAGTGATCGCCTTCGGGCGTTGAGCACATTGCCATCCGCGCCCAGGAACAGGAGTTCGCCGCGTGTTAATGCAGTGATCGCCTTCGGGCGTTGAGCACACGAGGCTGCAACCGCGATCGGTGGCGCGGCGGAGTGTTAATGCAGTGATCGCCTTCGGGCGTTGAGCACATCGTCTGGACCGAGTTCGACGCGGAAGCGGACCTGGTGTTAATGCAGTGATCGCCTTCGGGCGTTGAGCACACGATTGGCGACCCGGAACCCACGCCCCCACCCGTGTGTTAATGCAGTGATCGCCTTCGGGCGTTGAGCACATGGGTTGGGGCGTGACTGCCCCGGCCACCCAATACGGTGTTAATGCAGTGATCGCCTTCGGGCGTTGAGCACCCGTCCGTCGATCCGCAATCACACCAGTATACTTCGTGTTAATGCAGTGATCGCCTTCGGGCGTTGAGCACGCTCGTAACTCACCCGTGGGCGAGCGTCATTGCTTCCGTGTTAATGCAGTGATCGCCTTCGGGCGTTGAGCACATTGCAGGTCGGTACTTGATCCGGCCTGCTGATCTCGTGTTAATGCAGTGATCGCCTTCGGGCGTTGAGCACCTGCACGTCCACACGCTGTTCACGGGCGACTGTGTGGTGTTAATGCAGTGATCGCCTTCGGGCGTTGAGCACGCACGGCACGCCAGAAGTTCGGGATCATGCAATCGTGTTAATGCAGTGATCGCCTTCGGGCGTTGAGCACTTTGCAGCCGTTGGCAACCCGAACGCGCAAGGCTTCGTGTTAATGCAGTGATCGCCTTCGGGCGTTGAGCACATCACGCCGCTGATCTGCCCGATCGCAGCAGCTTGTGTTAATGCAGTGATCGCCTTCGGGCGTTGAGCACTTGTCGATGATCGCCGCACGCTCACCGTCCAGGTGTGTTAATGCAGTGATCGCCTTCGGGCGTTGAGCACGGAAGAATCGCCGGAGTCACCACCGGAACCACCACCAGGTGTTAATGCAGTGATCGCCTTCGGGCGTTGAGCACAGATCATTGTCCTTGTTGGCGGTTCTGGTCAGACTTTCGTGTTAATGCAGTGATCGCCTTCGGGCGTTGAGCACTAGTCAGTGTCTCAGGTAGTCCACTTGATTTCAATGTGTTAATGCAGTGATCGCCTTCGGGCGTTGAGCACGATTTTGACGCCATCTACCAGCGGGCCCAGGAGAACGTGTTAATGCAGTGATCGCCTTCGGGCGTTGAGCACTCGCCGTTGACGGCAATGTGCAGCTTCGGGAAACGCGTGTTAATGCAGTGATCGCCTTCGGGCGTTGAGCACACGACCTGCCACGCCTCGTGTATGCGGACTGGCTCGTGTTAATGCAGTGATCGCCTTCGGGCGTTGAGCACCCACCAAGACTGTACACCAGTACCAGCGGGGCCTGTGTTAATGCAGTGATCGCCTTCGGGCGTTGAGCACCAGCGGCACGACTCGCAACCCGCGTGCCGCGTAGTGTGTTAATGCAGTGATCGCCTTCGGGCGTTGAGCACCGAACGCATTCGTCGCCGAAGGTCCGACACTCCAGTGTTAATGCAGTGATCGCCTTCGGGCGTTGAGCACCCGACATCCTTCGTCGCGGAGGTGCCGAGACCAAGAGCGTTGTGTTAATGCAGTGATCGCCTTCGGGCGTTGAGCACCGGCGTTTGCCGCAAAACTGCCACGTGGTTCAGCGTGTTAATGCAGTGATCGCCTTCGGGCGTTGAGCACGACTCCCCCCGGAGGTCGACCACACCGTAATCAGGTGTTAATGCAGTGATCGCCTTCGGGCGTTGAGCACATTCCCCAATTGCGGATTTTAATTTCATTGGTGCTGTGTTAATGCAGTGATCGCCTTCGGGCGTTGAGCACAAAATCGGCGACACAATGTATTTCTACTACGTCAACAGGTGTTAATGCAGTGATCGCCTTCGGGCGTTGAGCACGACGTTTTCCCGTGTGGCGCACTTAAGGCGCGCCAGTGTTAATGCAGTGATCGCCTTCGGGCGTTGAGCACCGAAAACGGTAAACTACCCCACGTCTAAAGACGGGGTGTTAATGCAGTGATCGCCTTCGGGCGTTGAGCACCCACTCTCCCATCACTGATTACAGCGTCTCCAAAGTGTTAATGCAGTGATCGCCTTCGGGCGTTGAGCACGTCCTCTCAGGTGTCCGCGACTCGTGGGAACGGCTGTGTTAATGCAGTGATCGCCTTCGGGCGTTGAGCACCCCGGTGGGTCCAGGTGCCCCGTCCACCGCTGGATTGTGTTAATGCAGTGATCGCCTTCGGGCGTTGAGCACAGTCGGCTAGGACCGCTTGCGTCTGCTGCGGGTGAGTGTTAATGCAGTGATCGCCTTCGGGCGTTGAGCACGCGGTGACGGGGACGCATACACGCGATTTGCGATATTGTGTTAATGCAGTGATCGCCTTCGGGCGTTGAGCACCTGTTCGGCACGAACGTCAGCGGGGTGCCCGTGCCGTGTGTTAATGCAGTGATCGCCTTCGGGCGTTGAGCACCTTCGGCAGACCTTCCCAGTCCTGGGGAAGCGGAGTGTTAATGCAGTGATCGCCTTCGGGCGTTGAGCACAAAATCATCTATCTACTGCCCAGCGCGGAACTCTGCGGTGTTAATGCAGTGATCGCCTTCGGGCGTTGAGCACTTTTTCATCACCGGACAGTATACGGACGTTCACCGTGTTAATGCAGTGATCGCCTTCGGGCGTTGAGCACTCGATCGTGCTGCTAGCCGGGCCAGCGACAGTAAGTGTTAATGCAGTGATCGCCTTCGGGCGTTGAGCACACAATCGCATTGCAGGTCATCTCTGTCTCGCACAGTGTTAATGCAGTGATCGCCTTCGGGCGTTGAGCACATCTCTCCGGGGTTGTAATCTCGATCCGGACAGAGAGTGTTAATGCAGTGATCGCCTTCGGGCGTTGAGCACTGAGCCTTGGCACTTTCGAGCAAGGCCGCTGTCTGTGTGTTAATGCAGTGATCGCCTTCGGGCGTTGAGCACAGCCGGGAAGTAGTTTGCAAAATTGATGACATGGGGTGTTAATGCAGTGATCGCCTTCGGGCGTTGAGCACTGCTTACAGGGGTGGCCGTGGGCTGCACCCTCACAGTGTTAATGCAGTGATCGCCTTCGGGCGTTGAGCACAGCACTTATATCCGTGATTTGAAGAATAATTTGACGGTGTTAATGCAGTGATCGCCTTCGGGCGTTGAGCACCCGAACGGATTCACGCTCCCGGAGGCGAAATACGGGGTGTTAATGCAGTGATCGCCTTCGGGCGTTGAGCACGGACACTGGCCGAGCTCGACTCGAAAACACCCCGGTGTTAATGCAGTGATCGCCTTCGGGCGTTGAGCACCACTCATCACCATCGGTGCAAGGGTGGTACGCCGTGTGTTAATGCAGTGATCGCCTTCGGGCGTTGAGCACAAAGGCGGGAGCACTGCTCAGTTGATTGATCCGATGATGTGTTAATGCAGTGATCGCCTTCGGGCGTTGAGCACACTTTGAGGCGGTGCCTGCGACTGCTGCGGTTGTGGTGTGTTAATGCAGTGATCGCCTTCGGGCGTTGAGCACGACCTCCCGAACCGCGTCGATCAGGTCGCGGTTCTGTGTTAATGCAGTGATCGCCTTCGGGCGTTGAGCACGCTCGCGGCGTCGAAGGGACGCACACGGTTTAGCTTCGGGTGTTAATGCAGTGATCGCCTTCGGGCGTTGAGCACCTGCCGCCAGAACGTCACCCAGGTATCCGGCTCGTTGTGTTAATGCAGTGATCGCCTTCGGGCGTTGAGCACAGGCCGACGTATCAGCGATTCGCGGCACCAGCCAGTGTTAATGCAGTGATCGCCTTCGGGCGTTGAGCACCACGGAGAATCTGCGTCCTGGCGAACGCGGGTACTACCGTGTTAATGCAGTGATCGCCTTCGGGCGTTGAGCACCCAGGTACTTCGACGAACTGCCGCCATTCACACCGAGTGTTAATGCAGTGATCGCCTTCGGGCGTTGAGCACGTCGACGTGTTCGGTGCCGGTGGGTTCCACTTCACGTGTTAATGCAGTGATCGCCTTCGGGCGTTGAGCACCTGGAGGCGATGGCCTGCGGGTTGCCCGTCGTGTGCAGTGTTAATGCAGTGATCGCCTTCGGGCGTTGAGCACTGTGCCCTTGACGACAAAGACCCGCAATACGAATCGGTGTTAATGCAGTGATCGCCTTCGGGCGTTGAGCACTTCGGGTCCGTGCGTCCGGCAAGGGCGGATCGCTAAGTGTTAATGCAGTGATCGCCTTCGGGCGTTGAGCACTGTTGTGTGATGTCGATTTGTGATGTGTTGTGAGGGTGTTAATGCAGTGATCGCCTTCGGGCGTTGAGCACGAAGCGAAACGGGCCCGCGCCGAAGCCCAAGCGTTCGACGTGTTAATGCAGTGATCGCCTTCGGGCGTTGAGCACACGATCCCGTCGCTGGCACTCGCCGCCAGAAGGTTCTGTGTTAATGCAGTGATCGCCTTCGGGCGTTGAGCACGGGCGTGGGTGACGGATCGACGACCTTCAATGTGGTGTTAATGCAGTGATCGCCTTCGGGCGTTGAGCACTGGTCAGCCGCTTCGCCAGACTGACAGTGCGGCTTGTGTTAATGCAGTGATCGCCTTCGGGCGTTGAGCACTTGCGGCGGGCCCGCGCCGACTGCGCCAGCTACGGGTGTTAATGCAGTGATCGCCTTCGGGCGTTGAGCACCTAATTTGAGGATATAGACCGTGAATCTGTCACTTGCGTGTTAATGCAGTGATCGCCTTCGGGCGTTGAGCACATCACGCCCGGTTGCTGCTCGGCCAGGAGCAACCCGTGTTAATGCAGTGATCGCCTTCGGGCGTTGAGCACACCCGACCGGGACACCGTCGTAGCCGTTGACCTCGTGTTAATGCAGTGATCGCCTTCGGGCGTTGAGCACATTCAGACATTGACCGATGGCCGGTCCCACCTGATGTGTTAATGCAGTGATCGCCTTCGGGCGTTGAGCACCGGTTCCCGGCCACCTGGCCTCCTGCACGAGCGGCTGTGTTAATGCAGTGATCGCCTTCGGGCGTTGAGCACGCAGTGGCTCGCATCCTCGGACGCTTGCGACAAGTGTGTGTTAATGCAGTGATCGCCTTCGGGCGTTGAGCACCCGAGCGTGCCCGTGGATGTGCCGCCGGAACCCACGAGTGTTAATGCAGTGATCGCCTTCGGGCGTTGAGCACCCGACTTGGAGATTGGGCTTATATCGAGGGTTTTTTAAGTGTTAATGCAGTGATCGCCTTCGGGCGTTGAGCACTACAGCTTCTGCTCACCCTTGCTGTCAGTAATAGGTGTTAATGCAGTGATCGCCTTCGGGCGTTGAGCACTTCGGGCCGTGAGTCGCGCCGTATTTGAGTGCCGCTTGTGTTAATGCAGTGATCGCCTTCGGGCGTTGAGCACCCGGTATGCTCGCGGACGTGTTCGTGCCCGCGCTGGTGTTAATGCAGTGATCGCCTTCGGGCGTTGAGCACTTGACGAACGCCTCCCGCAGCCCATCGCTGTACAGTGTTAATGCAGTGATCGCCTTCGGGCGTTGAGCACATGTATCCGCTGTAGTGTTCCCGCGCCGGAAGGTCCGGGTGTTAATGCAGTGATCGCCTTCGGGCGTTGAGCACGGAATTCCCGCTCAGAAACGGGACTTCCCGGCGACGTGTTAATGCAGTGATCGCCTTCGGGCGTTGAGCACCTACCAATCGTTCGGGAAGGGTCGCTCCCATAGCGAGTGTTAATGCAGTGATCGCCTTCGGGCGTTGAGCACACGTGACGCTGCTCCAGCCTGGCGACCCTGTCCCCGTGTTAATGCAGTGATCGCCTTCGGGCGTTGAGCACTTAGTGGGCTGTGACAGCCACTCGATGGCCGACTTGGGTGTTAATGCAGTGATCGCCTTCGGGCGTTGAGCACGGTGTACGGCGTGACTGCGAGTTGTGGAACTACTGGGTGTTAATGCAGTGATCGCCTTCGGGCGTTGAGCACATTATCTCCGGTGAGCAAGTGATTGTCGGCGCGGCTTGGGTGTTAATGCAGTGATCGCCTTCGGGCGTTGAGCACCGAGACGGCACCCAATTCACCTGCTTCCCCTTGCCGTGTTAATGCAGTGATCGCCTTCGGGCGTTGAGCACACCTACGGCGGGGATGGCGAAGTTTCACCGGGTGATCGTGTTAATGCAGTGATCGCCTTCGGGCGTTGAGCACTGTGGTGCGGTACAAACTGCCGAGTCGCCGTCCTTGTGTTAATGCAGTGATCGCCTT
This sequence comes from Bacteroidales bacterium, assembly GCA_026931725.1. GTDB lineage: Bacteria > Planctomycetota > Planctomycetia > Gemmatales > Gemmataceae > JAIXLE01. The sequence continues at coordinate 6,187 of JAIXLE010000141.1, read as the reverse complement.
CGGGCGTTGAGCACACTGGCCCGGAATTGCTGGCTCTTGCCAGTGGGACTGTGTTAATGCAGTGATCGCCTTCGGGCGTTGAGCACTCACACCGATCGGCCCATCACCCGTGGAACGTCCCGTGTTAATGCAGTGATCGCCTTCGGGCGTTGAGCACAACAGTGACTGGAAAGTGGAACAGGCGGACGTGCTCGGTGTTAATGCAGTGATCGCCTTCGGGCGTTGAGCACACGAGCCGATGCAGCCGCTGGGGATGGTCCCCGGCGTGTTAATGCAGTGATCGCCTTCGGGCGTTGAGCACATCAGACCCTGTCGATTCGCCTGAACCCAACCTTTGTGTTAATGCAGTGATCGCCTTCGGGCGTTGAGCACAACCCGCTGCACTATGTCCACGCAACGCCCGAAAGTGTTAATGCAGTGATCGCCTTCGGGCGTTGAGCACACCCAACCGCGTTTCCCAGCGTGCCCGTGCTGGTGTGTTAATGCAGTGATCGCCTTCGGGCGTTGAGCACCCGCTCTGGCGGCCCTGGAATCCGGGCTGGCCCAGGCCGTGTTAATGCAGTGATCGCCTTCGGGCGTTGAGCACCCCCCGGTTGAATCTCAACCAGGGTGTACCATGGCGTGTTAATGCAGTGATCGCCTTCGGGCGTTGAGCACAGCGGACAAGGATTGCGGACGTGATGGATGACCCGCGGTGTTAATGCAGTGATCGCCTTCGGGCGTTGAGCACAACCCGACGACAGAGTTCGACGTTCCCGCCCGCCGTGTTAATGCAGTGATCGCCTTCGGGCGTTGAGCACATCCAGCAGCTTAACCAGATCATCGACCAGCACTGTGTTAATGCAGTGATCGCCTTCGGGCGTTGAGCACTTTCGGCCCCGCTGACGTGGTCCGATACGGCGTGAAGTGTTAATGCAGTGATCGCCTTCGGGCGTTGAGCACATATGTCTCAAGTGATTATTCCAACGATTGGCCGACGTGTTAATGCAGTGATCGCCTTCGGGCGTTGAGCACAGTATACATCAGGTGTGACTGAGACCGTGTCTGATGTGTTAATGCAGTGATCGCCTTCGGGCGTTGAGCACAATTCATCGCCCTCGCCGCCTATGGGGACGGGTACGTGTTAATGCAGTGATCGCCTTCGGGCGTTGAGCACTCTGAATCATACGTCGATGTTCGGGTGTCACCTTCGTGTTAATGCAGTGATCGCCTTCGGGCGTTGAGCACGTCACGCAAGGTGCGAAGTTTCAGGCGATTCCATTGTGTGTTAATGCAGTGATCGCCTTCGGGCGTTGAGCACGCCATGTCTTACGCTCCCGTCGGCCACGGAACTGATGTGTTAATGCAGTGATCGCCTTCGGGCGTTGAGCACCCGCCGCCGGGCGGGGCCGTGGACCCGGCCGCGGCGTGTTAATGCAGTGATCGCCTTCGGGCGTTGAGCACCATCGTGAACCCCTGGTTCGAGCAGACCGCGATTCGTGTTAATGCAGTGATCGCCTTCGGGCGTTGAGCACATGATGATGTCGAATCCCTGACGAACCAGGAACTGTGTTAATGCAGTGATCGCCTTCGGGCGTTGAGCACAAAATCAAGGGCCACACCCTGATCGGCTTCGGGGTGTGTTAATGCAGTGATCGCCTTCGGGCGTTGAGCACATCACCAACTACGAGAAGTTCAACCCGGACGAACAGTGTTAATGCAGTGATCGCCTTCGGGCGTTGAGCACACCTACGGAGGCTCGGACGCTGGCAGATCGTATAAACGTGTTAATGCAGTGATCGCCTTCGGGCGTTGAGCACATTTTCACGAAAAGCCCCTACCCTCGTTTCCAGCCGGGTGTTAATGCAGTGATCGCCTTCGGGCGTTGAGCACTCGAAATCGCTCTGAACGCCTTGGCCGATCTCGTGTGTTAATGCAGTGATCGCCTTCGGGCGTTGAGCACCAAACAAAGGCGGTTCTTCACTTTGGGCCAACGGGGTGTTAATGCAGTGATCGCCTTCGGGCGTTGAGCACATCCAGCCACGCTTGCTGAGCCACCGTGACCCGTGGTGTTAATGCAGTGATCGCCTTCGGGCGTTGAGCACCGGGATATATGGCAGTTTCGGCGATCGTTCCTTGCGTGTTAATGCAGTGATCGCCTTCGGGCGTTGAGCACTCATACGGGTCTTTTACGACCACCGGTTTCTGAGCTGTGTTAATGCAGTGATCGCCTTCGGGCGTTGAGCACCATCCATATCGGCCGATCCACCCCACCGCCGGAAGGTGTTAATGCAGTGATCGCCTTCGGGCGTTGAGCACAAGGATAACCTCCTGCACAGCATCGCCGCCCGCGGTGTTAATGCAGTGATCGCCTTCGGGCGTTGAGCACCACTCCGAGCGGACGAACAGATTCACCCCGTTATGTGTTAATGCAGTGATCGCCTTCGGGCGTTGAGCACCACCTTCCGTTCCGAAGCGAAATGATAAAGTCAGGGGTGTTAATGCAGTGATCGCCTTCGGGCGTTGAGCACAAAAGTACAAATCTGTTTTAAATGCAATGCATTTCGGTGTTAATGCAGTGATCGCCTTCGGGCGTTGAGCACGAGCAGGAAATTCAGCTGTCTCAGGGTTAGCTTGGTGTTAATGCAGTGATCGCCTTCGGGCGTTGAGCACTCTCGTGTATTTCTGGGGATGCCGCACCGTGGCAATGTGTTAATGCAGTGATCGCCTTCGGGCGTTGAGCACGTGCTGGTGGGGTGCGACGGGGGGAGCCTGGCCGGGTGTTAATGCAGTGATCGCCTTCGGGCGTTGAGCACGAACTCTGTGCGAAACTCGCAGCTGCGACGGGGAAGTGTTAATGCAGTGATCGCCTTCGGGCGTTGAGCACGAGAGGATGCGTTCATGTTAGTGGGCTGTGACAGCCGTGTTAATGCAGTGATCGCCTTCGGGCGTTGAGCACGCGACCGATTCAACCCACTCTCGATCTTGCCTGGAACGTGTTAATGCAGTGATCGCCTTCGGGCGTTGAGCACACTTGGCTGGCCGGGGAGCACGCCAACGCGGTGCTGTGTTAATGCAGTGATCGCCTTCGGGCGTTGAGCACAGGACGAACGGCCCGCGGTGCCCTTCCGGGAAGGAGTGTTAATGCAGTGATCGCCTTCGGGCGTTGAGCACACAGCACGGCGACCCGGCCGACCCGGTTCTTGACGGTGTGTTAATGCAGTGATCGCCTTCGGGCGTTGAGCACAACTTCTGCTGAACCGGGTTGTATTTCTTGTTCCCGGTGTTAATGCAGTGATCGCCTTCGGGCGTTGAGCACCCAGTGGAGCACGAACCCCTTGCGGGCGTAGCAGTCCAGTGTTAATGCAGTGATCGCCTTCGGGCGTTGAGCACCTTCCGCCGTTCCCGCTCCAAAAACCCATGTCGACCGTGTTAATGCAGTGATCGCCTTCGGGCGTTGAGCACGACCTAACCAGCGGGACTGTGGCCGAGTTCCGCGAGGTGTTAATGCAGTGATCGCCTTCGGGCGTTGAGCACTTGACTACGCCCTTACTTTACACTCCCGAATAATCGTGTTAATGCAGTGATCGCCTTCGGGCGTTGAGCACAACCGGGCGGTTTTCGTCAGGCACGCCCGCGCCCGTGTTAATGCAGTGATCGCCTTCGGGCGTTGAGCACATCCTGTCAAGAATAAAACACAGGTTTTTTTCAGTACGTGTTAATGCAGTGATCGCCTTCGGGCGTTGAGCACACTTGCGGGCGGCCGGGGTGCAGACGTTCGTCTGGCGGTGTTAATGCAGTGATCGCCTTCGGGCGTTGAGCACTTGAACGTGCGGCCAACTCGCACGTCGTAACCGTAAGTGTTAATGCAGTGATCGCCTTCGGGCGTTGAGCACAGAGAGTAGCCGAACTTGAAGCTGAGTACAACGAAGTGTTAATGCAGTGATCGCCTTCGGGCGTTGAGCACATCCATGCGTTACCGGTGTTGATCAGCACCAGCGATGTGTTAATGCAGTGATCGCCTTCGGGCGTTGAGCACCGATTGTCCAGCTGGACTCGGTCCCGGAACCTGGCGTGTTAATGCAGTGATCGCCTTCGGGCGTTGAGCACGTACGCGGCTCGGGCTGCGATGCAATCTCGAAAACTGTGTTAATGCAGTGATCGCCTTCGGGCGTTGAGCACGGATTGCTGCCGCCGAGAGCTGGCAAGGAGCGGTGGTGTTAATGCAGTGATCGCCTTCGGGCGTTGAGCACCGTTTCCCCTGGAGGAATCCCGTGCCACCGCCGATTGTGTTAATGCAGTGATCGCCTTCGGGCGTTGAGCACACTTTGATCATCGCAAGCAGTTCGCGCAACAATGGTGTTAATGCAGTGATCGCCTTCGGGCGTTGAGCACATCGGTTTCGATGGAGGTTGACGAAAGTAATCCAGTGTGTTAATGCAGTGATCGCCTTCGGGCGTTGAGCACGGCGTGGTTCGATTCCACGGCCAGCCATTTGTGAGTGTGTTAATGCAGTGATCGCCTTCGGGCGTTGAGCACGCCGAACAGCAGGTGGGGCTCGCCGGTCGGCTCCACGTGTTAATGCAGTGATCGCCTTCGGGCGTTGAGCACAATTCCGGGTCACTGCCTAACGACAAATTAGACATGTGTTAATGCAGTGATCGCCTTCGGGCGTTGAGCACAGAGAGTAGCCGAACTTGAAGCTGAGTACAACGAAGTGTTAATGCAGTGATCGCCTTCGGGCGTTGAGCACACGGCGCGTCGATATGGCCACGTTGGCGGGCTGGTCGTGTTAATGCAGTGATCGCCTTCGGGCGTTGAGCACATGCCAGCGTAGCGGACATGCGGACGACATTGGGAGTGTTAATGCAGTGATCGCCTTCGGGCGTTGAGCACGCCATCTCGTAGTCGCCGGAGATGCCCAACTCCTTCTTGTGTTAATGCAGTGATCGCCTTCGGGCGTTGAGCACCACCCCGCGAAATACGCGGGGTGTTTTCGTTTTCGGGTGTTAATGCAGTGATCGCCTTCGGGCGTTGAGCACCCATCCTGCGTCGCACCCTGTTCCGTGGCCAACGTCGTGTTAATGCAGTGATCGCCTTCGGGCGTTGAGCACGCGGGGCCGGGTGAGCGACCGTGCCCACCAATTCGTGTTAATGCAGTGATCGCCTTCGGGCGTTGAGCACTAGAAGAGGACACGCGGAAAGCGGCCAGAGGTCTGTGTTAATGCAGTGATCGCCTTCGGGCGTTGAGCACGCCTGACCTGTTTTTGGTGCGACGTGGTGTTCTGAGTGTTAATGCAGTGATCGCCTTCGGGCGTTGAGCACGCTCCTCCGCCAGTCGGCACCTAGCCTGTTCACGGTGTTAATGCAGTGATCGCCTTCGGGCGTTGAGCACCGGCCAACCCGATCCCCTCGGCAATCTTTAGGATTGTGTTAATGCAGTGATCGCCTTCGGGCGTTGAGCACATCGTTGCCATCGACAGTGGCGGTCGTCAACCCGGTGTTAATGCAGTGATCGCCTTCGGGCGTTGAGCACCCCCGATCGGGGGTCATCGTGTTATCCCCGTCAGACGGGTGTTAATGCAGTGATCGCCTTCGGGCGTTGAGCACCGAGGTGGGTTTGCTGCCAAGTCCAGGCCGTGGCTGTACTCAGTGTTAATGCAGTGATCGCCTTCGGGCGTTGAGCACCGAGTCTGCCGCACTTTCAATCTTCTCCAGTGCGTCGTGTTAATGCAGTGATCGCCTTCGGGCGTTGAGCACATGAGCGGGCGTTATTGCCGATCTACCAGGAGCTGGTGTTAATGCAGTGATCGCCTTCGGGCGTTGAGCACTGGATCCACCAGGAATTCATGCGGGCAAAATCGAAGTGTTAATGCAGTGATCGCCTTCGGGCGTTGAGCACCTTGGCTGAATAGGAGTCCAATCGACACTTAGCAACGTGTTAATGCAGTGATCGCCTTCGGGCGTTGAGCACCCAAGAAACAAGGACGAATTCAACCCACGGCGACTGTGTTAATGCAGTGATCGCCTTCGGGCGTTGAGCACCTATTCTGGGTTCATTGTCAAAAGTGAACCAGACAGTGTTAATGCAGTGATCGCCTTCGGGCGTTGAGCACATCACCGAAATCGGGCTACTGGATGTCGAAATCTCCGTGTTAGGCATCCGGTAGGTGAAAATTTACCTGCCGGACGCTTGTTTGGGGCGGAT
>JAIXLE010000080.1 GCA_026931725.1 Bacteroidales bacterium | reverse complement strand
ACATTGTGGTCATTGAGGTCCTCGTATCCGCAGGAGATTCCTAGGACACGTTGGGGTCGACAGTTGGGTCCGGGTCCTCACCGGCGAGAGGCGTGGCACAGTGACGGCAGTGGGTCGGCTTGTGGTCGATGATCTCATCGGGCGGAAGGATCACCTGCGTGTGTTTCGTGTGGCCGGGCTGGCCGCCCCGCTTCTTGCCAGACGGTGTTTGGGGCGGGGCTGGCTTCACCTGTGGGCCATCGGATGAGGGCGGTTTGGACGAATTCGACGAATTCTGACCGAGCCGGGCTTCGAGTTCGGCGACGCGGGTCTGGAGGATGGCGACCTGGGCGGCAATGGTTTCGAGTGAGCGGATGTACGCCTGCACGGCCGGCGGCAGGGCGGCGAACAGGGTGTCGGGGAGTGGCGGTGGAGACATCATGCCGTCAGATGGAGTACGAGCTACGAACCGAACCGGCTACCCCCTGTGAACGGTTACGTTTTTTTTCTTGCAATCCTCTCGTGGTGGTCGATACACTTGTACTATCCTCCTGCCGATACCGGCTCTACTCAGCCGATGTTCTGGTCGTTGCTTTCAATAAGTTGCGGAGATTCCATCATGTCTGGGATCGCTTCGCGTGTCTTGGGGTTGTTCGCAATCTTTGTATGTTTGGTTGCCCCTGCCTCCGCGGCGGAACCGCTCATAACCACAATTGACCGTCTCATCACCACGCATGCGGTTGGGGCGAAGCAAACGATCAGCCCACCCGCTTCCGATTCCGAGTTCCTGCGGCGGGTGTACCTCGACTTCACGGGCCGTATCCCCACACTCACGGAAGCCAAAACCTTCCTCAACAACCCCTCCGCCACGAAACGCAACCAACTGATCGACTCACTTATTGATGGCCCCGAGTTCGGCCCCCACATGGCGAATGTGATGCATATCGCCCTCATGGAACGGCTCGGCGATAACGCCCTCTGGCTGGAATACCTGTCCCAATCGTTCACCCAGAACAAACCGTGGGACAAAATGGTTCGTGACATGCTCTGGAGCAACCCCGCCGATCAATCGACCCAAGGGGCGGCGTTCTTCCTCTCGAAACGACTCGAAAACTACGGCCAAAACCCCGTCGATTATTCGGGCCTCACCCGCGATGTCGGGCGATTGTTCCTCGGCAAGAATCTCGGCTGCGCGGAATGTCACGATCACCTATTCATTGAAGATTACAAACAAGCACACTTTCAAGGATTGCACACCTTTTTGAAAAACAGTTACCTTGTCAACGCCAACCCGCCGACCGTGGGTGAAAAACCGACCACTGCGAAAACCGCGTTCGCGTCCGTGTTCACCAAAAAGGAAAAGCTGACGGCTCCCGCTCTCCCTGGCGGGGAAATGGTAGAAATCCCCGCCTTCAAAAAAGGTGATGAATATCTGGTCGCTCCCGACAAGAAAGCCAAGACACCCGGCCAGTTGAAGTTCAGCCCGCTGAAAACGCTCTCCGAAATGCTCCCCACGGCGAGTAACCGAGAATTCGTTCAGACCTCCGCGAATCGGTTCTGGTTCATCCTCATGGGACGTGGTTTGATTCACCCCCTGGATCTCAGCCACAGCCGGAATCCCGCTTCCCATCCCCAAGTGTTGGACGCGATCACGGATGCTTTCGCTGACCATCAATTTGATGTCAAGTGGCTCCTCAAGCAATTGGCACGCACCCAAGCGTATCAGCGATCATCTGCTCTGCCCGCTGGCGTGACAGATGCCGATGCCAAGCTCTTTACGACCGCACTGGAACGCAGACTTTCGGCGGAGCAGTTGGCAGCATCCGTGCTGACCGCAATCGGCGAAAAACCTTCCGCAGCTTTGACGAAGAAATTCGTCAAAGCCTATGCGAATCAGGCCCGCGAACCCGAAGACGAGTTCACACCCTCCCTGCAAGGCGCGTTGTTCGTGCTGCACGATAACAGTGTCCTCAAACTGCTGGAGCCGAAATCGGGCAACCTCGTCGGTCGTGTCTCCGCCCTCACGGATCATCAGAAAATCGCGGAAGAACTGTACCTCGCCATTCTGACCCGGCAACCGACAGCCGAGGAAACGCAGATGGTCAGCACGATCCTGAGCAAACATTCCCAAGATCGTGTTACCGCTGTGAAGAATATCGCCTGGGCACTGCTCGCGTCGATGGAGTTCATGGTGAATCACTGATGAGTAGAGAACCATTCCCGACAGGTATGAGTACAATCTCACACAGATAACGCTGAGCGGTGGGGGGGGAGATGAACCAGGAAAATTTTTTGGCTGTGCTAGAATCCCATCGGAGCCAGCGGCCATTTCGGGGCTTTACCGTCGAATTGGTGAACGGCCAGAAGATCGAAGTTGACCACCCTGGTGCCTTCTTTGCACGCGATGGTGTCTGCGTCTTCCTTGCTCCGGGCGGGATTCCGCATTGGTTCGATCATGAAAATGTTTTGCAAATTATCAGCCAAAGCGCGAATGCGAATCCATGACACGATATTTTATTGAGTGGAGCCTAACTCATGCCCCGTCATCCGCTCTGCACACCAGTCGATCATCGGTTATCCCGCCGACAACTGTTTGGCACCGTCGCCGCGGGCGGGATCGCTAGCCTGGGACTCGGAGCCTTGGCCACGCCCATCTTGGCAGAAGCGCTCCGCAAACAACGCAAACAAGTGCTGTTCGTCTGGACGGACGGCGGCATGAGCCAACTGGAAAGCTGGGATCCGAAGCCGAACACCACTTTTGGCGGCCCCTTCCGGGCGATTCCGACCAATGTTCCCGGTATCCATATCTCCGAGACACTGCCGCAGTCCGCGCAGATCATGGATAAGCTCACGATCGTCCGCAGTGTCCGCACGCAGGATAACTCCCACTCGGCGGGCGTGGCACGCATTCAACGCGGCGATCCGAAAAATCGCGGGGTCGTCTATCCCTATTTCGGCTCCGCCGTCGCCAAATGGCTCGGTGCGGGTGATAGCGGGTTGCCGCCATATGTTTGGATCAAACCCGGCAGTGGCGGGTTCATCTACAAAGATGCCGGGTTCCTCGGGCCGAAATACGGCGCGCTCGCGCTCGGCGACGGCAAGCCACCCGAGAATCTGATTCGCCCGGATAGCCTCTCCGTTGCGGATGCCGAGGAACGCGATCTCCTTCGCAAACTGGCCGATCAGCGATACACGACGGGCCGCCGACCCGAGAACACCGAAGCCAATAGCTTCGCGTTCGAGATGGCCGGACAACTCCAAAAGCGGATGGAATTGTTCGATGAATCCAAAGTCCCCGAGAAGGAATTGGACCGCTACGGTCGCAATGAATTTGGCCGTCACATGCTCCTGGCGCGGCGATTGCTCGAAGCCGGTGTCACCTTCGTCAAAGTCGCCTCCTACGGTTGGGACACTCACGGCGATCACTTCAACGGGGCCGCGAATCTCCATCCGAAGTTTGATCGGGCCTTTGCCGCCATTGTCTCGGACTTGGCCGAACGCGGGTTGCTGGAATCGACCCTCGTGATTGCGATGTCGGAGTTTGGCCGAACCCCACGGATCAACGGTCACATTGGCCGGGACCACTGGCCCGAAGCGTGGTCAGTCGCCATGGCAGGACTCGGGTTGAAACCGGGTATCGTCGTCGGCAAGACCAACGACAAAGGAACGGATGTGGCCACGGAACCATACGACATCGGCCATCTGTTCCACACTTGGTTCACGGCCCTGGGGATCGACCCCACCGATCACGAGTACCGCAACGGCGGCCAACCCCTGCCTATTGCCCATGAGGAAATGAAACGAATCGACGAAGCCTTGGCCTGATGACCTGATCTCGATAACGCATCCCGTGGTTCTGGGGCGAATACCTTGACGGTCTGGGACCACTTCGGTATCTGGTGGTGCGTGTACTGGTATTTCCTTCTCACGGCAAGGATCGCCGATGAATGTCGCATTGCCGAAGTATGTCGAACCGTGCCCGATCGCGGATGTGAAATGGATTCCGTTAAAATTCTTCACCGATCAGCGGGGCTGGTTGGCGGAACTGTTTCGCAATGACCTGATTGACCCAAAGTTCCACCCGCAAATGGCCTACGTCTCGATGACCAAGCCCGGTGTGGCCCGTGGACCGCACGAACATATCGATCAGGCGGATTACTTCTGCTTCATCGGACCATCGACCTTCCGCGTCTATCTCTGGGATGCTCGCCCGACCTCACCGACTCATGGTGCCAAACAGGTGCGAGATGTCGGGGAAGAATCACCCTACGCGCTGATCGTCCCGGCAGGGGTGGTCCATGCCTATCGGAATGTGGGTGAGAAAGATGGCTGGGTCTTCAACGGTGCGAATCGGCTTTACGCGGGCTGGTTGAAGCAAGACCCTGTCGATGAAATCCGCCATGAGAACGCCGCGGATTCGCCGTATCGCCTTGACTAGCACGCCTATGGCAAGAAGCCGAGGGAAGTTTGATCCTCCCCCCGGCTTCTGATGACTGCGGGCCTCTCACGGCAGAGAGTTACCGCTGAGTTTACACAGGCTGACCTTTGCCGTACTTGGTTTCCGGCACGTCGGCCTTGTCGGCATCGAACCAGTCGGCCTCAAATTCGATCCGTTGCTTCTTGTCCATCGCCATGTTCGCAGTCAACGCCAGGATCGCATCGGCCATCGCCACTTCGCCGTGACAACGGGGGAGGTTCTGGACGTACTTCCCATCCTTGCCCTTTTCGTAACCCTTCTTCTTATCCCAGGTTCGGACACAGTAGGCGAAGTGTTCCATCTCGGTGCGGTAGCCTCGGACATCGGTGTCCCAAGCCGATGCGGTGGCTTTTTTGACCACGGCCGCCCCGCCGCCACCCCAGGTGGAACTGGCTTCCATCGCCGGTTTGCCGTCCTTCGTCGCGGTGACGGTCACACCCATTTCCTTGCCGCCGCTGTCCTTCTTGCCGGGCTGGTTTTCTTTGAACAGGAAGACTTCGGCTTCCTTTTCCACAATCATCGTTCCTCGGCTGCCCATCAGGCATTCACCGTAGTTCTCGAAACTGTTGGTGTTCATCGACGAGTAGGTGACAACGACGATGTCGCTGGAGTCCTTGCCGCCTTTGCCCGCCTTGGGGTGTTGGGGGCCAGGGAACTCAAACGTCACGAAGACACCATCATCGGATTCTCGATCGTTCTTTCCAGGACCGTAGAAGAACTTGCCACCGACGCCTTGTACGGCGAGCGGCTTCACTTTGCCGAGGAAGATGCTGGCCGCATCCAGTTGGTGGCTACCGAGTTCCGCCATCAGCCCGCCGCCGGTGCGGTCGTAGAGCCGCCAGCGGACCATCTCTTTGAGCGTTCGGAAGTCCGCCTTCTTGAGCGCTTCGTGGTCTTTCAGGAACGGTTCGGCATCTTCCAGCGGGATCGGTTTGCACCAGCCATCGCGGAGAGCGGGAATGTCGCACAGCGTGCCATCAATGTCCTTGCCGGTGTACCATTCCTTGGCTTGAGCATCAGTATAGGTGAAAGGCCAGGAATTGTTCCGGTGCCAGAGGGCGCGGATGTGCTTGATGTCGCCGAGGACACCCGAGTTCACGACTTCCAGGGCATGAGCGTACAACATGCTGTAGTGCCGCTGGTGGCCGATGGAGAGAAGGCTGTTGGTGTCCTTGGCCTTCTTGATCATCTTCTTACAGCGGTTGATGTCACGGGCCATCAGTTTTTCGCACAGGACGTGCAACCCGGCATCCATGCACTTGATCGCGGCGGTGTCGTGCATGTGCAGCGGTAGGGCAATGATGACCGCTTCCAGGCCGAGGCTCTTGATGACACCGGGGTCCAGCAGTTCTTCGTAGTTGCTAAAGGTGCGAATCTTCTTGGCGGATTCTTTGCCGTAGTAGTGGTTCAACCCTTTGCGGGGGCCGTTCTTCTCCCCTTCAAAAATTCGCTTCTGGTTGCTGGGCCGGATGTCGGCCACGGCGACGATTTCGAGGAATTCGGGGTTATGGTCGCCCATCAGCACGCCGCCTTCGTCCCCGCAGCCGATGAGGGCGGTTTTGACGGCTTTGTTCCCTTTCCACGATTGGTAACCGAAGTAGACCGCGGCCGAAACGGGGACCACCGCCGCGCCAGCTGCCAGACTTTTCATCATGTCGCGGCGGGTCAGATCCCCGGCGACGGCTTCAAAATTCTTGCGACCCACTTCTTTCTGTTCGGCTGTCAGATCGAGCGCCATAGAAGCCTCCGATTGTAATCACTGCCTTACCGCCAGCACGGCAGACAGTGTGAGAGTGTGTGGTATGAAGAAACAAATCGAATCAGGATGCCATTGCTCACGGTGCCGCCGTCTCGGGGGTGCGTTTGCGGTTGAGCAGACGCCAAGCCAGGGCAAACAGCGCATCCAACCCCATCCAGCGACCCGTGGGGAAGCTGGCGATGGTCAGCAGTGCGAGGCACTCGATGACGTTCTTGTTGATGAACAGCGGGTTGCCTTCCGTGTTCGGCGGCAGGGGGAACCAGGGGAATGGTGGATGGGTCAGGTATGTCAGCACCAGGAACCCGGCTCCGGCAAGGCACGCAAACGGCGTGGCGAACCCGAACAGCAAGCACGCTCCGATAATGGTGATCGCCCACATCGTTTGAATATCGGCTTGTGCGATCGGCTTCGGTTGCGGTTCGGGAGCCTTGACACCGGCTTGTGTCTTGAGGTCCGCGAGGAACGACTGGGCATCCGCCGCGAGTGATGCTTCTGTAGCCCGCACGTCCGCCCGTGCGGCCGCGACTCGCTTTTGCTCGATGCCGAACCCGTTACCCAGGCCGAGGGCATCGCGGGCTTCGAGATCGGCCAGGAACTTGCGTTTCAATTCCAGATGTTTCAAACGATCCGGCGCGGTCTGTGCGACGGCTCCGGTGGAAATGAAGGCCACATCTGCATCCCGTGCATCGACACCGTAGACCCAACGGGCGAATGCTGTTTTCGCACGTTCGAGCGATTTTCCATCCGTGATGGCGGCTAAGTCCGTGGCGGCCGCCGTGGGGACCAACGTGGATTGTTCGGAAGGCGACAGCGCGGCAAATTCCGTGGCACTCAGCGGCTTGACCGGGGTGAGAAACGCGGCAATCGCGGCCTTGTCGTCTCCCAGGTACTTCGTCCGCATGTACTCGCCAAACGGACCTTGCGCGACAGCGAAATAAGGCGCACTGGTGAACGGGCGTGTCGATTCGGTCGGCCCCATCATGTGCGAATGGATTTTGTGCATCCCCTCAAAGAGGAAGTGCCAACCGATGGCTAGCCGCAGGGCGAGTAGCAGGAACACCCGTAGCGACCAGCCGTTGGTTACGGCGGCTACGACCATGGCCAGGAGCGTTCCGGCGAGCCCGGCATACAGAATTTGAATCGGAATCGGAATCAGTGGATTCATGCGGAACAAGGGGGCAGCAGGGTGAAAAACACCCTTGGGTGAGCAAGCCTCGGGTCAGACTTCGTCAGCATGCGCCAAGAAGACATCACGCGGACCCGGAGGAAGATACTGGTGGGCCGTCAGGTTCACCGTACCCGGTTCCGCGCCGACCGTATCCGGGAGCAGCACGGCGGCCAAATGCGGGCGAGAACGGCAGAATGCACGCGATTCTGTCGGGCCGAGTACGAAAAACGCGGTCGAGAGGGCATCGGCAACGGTGGCGGATTGCGTCACGACACTCGCGCAGGCCGTCCCCTGAGCGGGCCAGCCCGTACGCGGGTCGAGCAAATGCCCGAGCCGACGACCCTTGTGCATAAAGTATTGAAAAGTGGCTGCGGAGGTGCCCAAGGCTTGATCGGAAAGTCGAATCGTGCCCAATGTCCGGTGATCGTTGGTCGGGTGTCGGATGGTCACGGGCCAACCCGCAGGCTGACCGGGTGGCGTTCCCAGAGCCAGAACGCTACTCCCCCCGGCTTGCAACAAGGCCGAAGAAATACCCCAGCGTGTGCGGAGTCGTTCCCCGGCACGGTCGAGCGCGTACCCTTTTCCGATGGCCCCGAGATTCAGCTCCAATCCGGGAACACGGTATTTGACGGAGGACGTTTCCGCATCCAAGAGGACATGTTTCATGCCGCTGGCGGTTCGGGCACGCTTCAGCTCCGCCGCCGGGGGAACGCACCCTTCACGGCGAAAGAAGCCCCAGGCTTTGATGAGGGAACCGATGGTGATGTCGAACGCACCCGCGGTTTCTTGAGTGATCGTCGCGGCTGTGCGGAGCAGGTCGAACAAACCGGGTTCCACTGTTACAAATCCGCTCATGGCGGACACATTCAGTGTGCTGATTACGCTGTGCGAACGGTAAACCGTGAGTTGATCTTCGATCGTGTCGATGAGTTCAAAGGCATCTTCGGCGGCGGCGATCGCATCTGGGGTGCCATAGGGGAAGGCGATTTCAAATGTGGTCGCCATCGCCCGTTGTGATACACGGAGGAGGGTGAGTTCGGGTGTGGGTGGCGGTTCCGCAAACAACCCCGGTGGCACGCCGAGTGCGGAGAGCCCGTGTTTCCAGAGAATATGCTGTGCGGGGAACGACATGAAACAATTATAGTTGACCAGAAGGAATCCGGGGAAGGGTTTCACTCTTTCCCCGGTTGACTTTATCACGGAGAGAGCGCTACGAATCTCCGTACAGATCGTGCAAGATGGGGTCCAACCGTTTGGTATTCCGCTCGATCGCCAGCACGATGGTCTGTTCTTCCATACCGTCCGATGAGGTGGCCACGGCGGGGATAATTTGCCGGCTATCCGGGAGGGTGTAGCGTTGAGCAAATGTCCCATCGGGGTGCAACTTGACGGCTTCGTTGTTCAACGTCACGGTCGCGGAAGGGTCGGTACGGCCGACCACGATGAGTTGGGCATCAATGTCAAAGAAGAATTTCTTCAACTTACCCGGTAGTGCGGCTCCGGGGCCAAACGGGGAATCCTTGTTGGCACGACGGAACGCATCATCTTGTGGGTAGCCGGTTTCCGCCGTGGTGGCGGCAGCCAGGTAGCGGTCAGCCAATTTGTCATCGACTTCGTTTGTCCAATTCTCTTCCAGGGACTCCGTGGCTCCAGCTTTCGGTGGTGTGACGATATTGGACCGACACAAGGGAAAGAATCGTCCCCCGCGTGTGCGGTAACCAATGTCGACGCGGTAGGAGCGAGGAGGTTGCGGAATATCAATGTACCAATGGTTACAACCGCCATGAATTTCGACATCGCGGACAACCGCTTCCGAAGTGCTGGTCGTATCGTGGCTTGTCACGTCGTAGGCACGCAAAACGGGCCGGGAACCATGCCAATCCTGTCCGAGTGCGGCCTCCGCGCGTTGAATGGATTGCAGCGACAGTTGCCAATAGACATGCAGCCAGTAGGGGTCGGGCACGGTCAGGACGATTTGATCTTTAACAACTCCCCCAGCTCGCGCAGCGCGTGAGGCGATGTTCTTGTCGAGCGTGGCCACGGGTTCGGGGCGAATCGGGACGGGTTGTTGCGAGGCCGCTTTACCCGAAGGTTTCGACGAAGCCGACGGAGTCGCAGGGCGCGCGGATTTGGTATTCTTGGGCATCGCCGCATCCGCGGACGGCGTTTCTTTCGCGGAATGACCCGATTTTCCATTCCCATTGGTAGCGGATTTCGCGGAAGCCGTCGCGGGGGATTTGGCCGATTTTTTATCACCACTCTTGGCATTCGTGGCCAAAAGTGCCTCAATGAGATCGACTTTAGTCATCGTCTCCCAGCCAGCAATACCACGCCGGCGGGCGAGAGTGGAAAGCTCTTTTTTTGATCGTTCACGCAACGTCGTCTTATTCATCGGCGAACGCTCCCTCCGTAACTGAGCATACCAGTTCGGGCGGAAGGTGGGCTTCCATGCGAGAATTCGCCAGGATCCCTCCTGGACGAAGGTTGTGGGTAAGAAAAACCCATTCCGGCGCAGTGAGAACAGACTCGCCGGAGCACCAACGGTTACGAATCCCTCACCTGATTGCGATCAGGCCAAGGATCGTTTACCGGGATGCATTCTCAGGAACCGCCAGAAAAATTCGCAATAGTTGATTATACGAATTTGTGACAGTTAATGGAAGGAATATTGCATCTGAGAATAATATTCCCGATTCCGCGCATCGCAAATCACACGATGGCCTTACCCTTACGGAAAATGTAAAGAAAATAGGAATGCTCTGTCAACGTGAGTTCGGCATTCCCGGACAATATGGTCAGAATGGCGCACAATTTCCGTGATTCTCGACCCCGTTCCCACCGCGGGCACAGCGGAAGGTTCTCCCGATGCCGCGTTTGGCATTTCCACGCAGCTGGCGGTGAGATTTCCGATCATTCCAAAATTCCACACGAGATGACATCACCGTAAATCCTTGTTATTGAATAACTAATGACGTGAACGATCCAGAAGGGGCAGGGCTTGTGAAAAAATTCACGATTGCCCGTTGACGATACCACGCTTCTCTGGACAATAGTAGCAACGTCGGGAGGATAGCTGGTTATTACACAAACGCGATCACTCCGATGGATTTTGGGCCGACAGGCGATTTTGGCCTGGGTGAGCTTCGCGGTACTGGTCGGAATATCACAACTATATTCCGTTCAGGGGTGGAACCGTACACCGTTGGCCGCATTGCTTTGGGCTCTGCTCCTGGTTCCCGCGGGATGTACGCTCCTGGCGGCAGACTTGGTGGGAAGCGAGCGCACGACTGAGTGGTTGGTGATTGTGGTGTCCGGTGTTGGCTTGCGCATGGTTTGCGTTGTTGGTGTGGTGCTGGGGCTCGCCAACGGGGTCAATCCGCGGTGGACCATGGAAGTGCTGACAACTTGGGCCACGATTGCCTATCTTGTGGTGTTGGTCGTGGAGACGGTTTTGCTGATACGCGGTGTAACCGTGGCGACGAACTCCGAACGTGTGATGCGATAAATGGCAGACAAATACTTTGCTGATTATCGCATCTTCGCATGGATCGGCACCGCAGTCGGTGAAATCGTTGTCCCAGTCCTTGTGGGGATTGGGTTGGACCATCGGTTCGGGTGGTCGCCAATCGGCCTGGCTGGCGGTTCGGTGATCGGCGTTGTGGGCGGAACGATCCATTTGTTCTGGCTATCACGGCGTTGGGACCAAACAACGGATCCTGATAACGCAACTTCCGGGCCAAACGGTTCCGGTTCGCAACAATAAGGCGATGCTCGATGGCACTCGATCCTCTCGCACACGTTCTCGATCACACCATCCACGACAGTGGATTGACCAAGTACCAGGTGCTGCTCGTGGTGGCGGCTGGGATTGTGGCGGCTTTGTATATCCCGTTCGCTCGGCGGATCGCCAATGGGGTGCCGCCACGCGGGGCGCTGGCAAATTTCTTGGAAATGCTCCTGTTGTTCGTCCGCGATGAAGTCGCTCGACCAAATATCGGTGAAGGACATCACGGCGAGCAAGTGCATGAGGGGGAACATCATCCCTCCGAGCCGCACAACCCGTTTCGGACGGCGGATCGTTACTTGCCATTCCTGTGGACGCTCTTCCTGTTCATCCTGACCTGTAATCTGTTGGGGATGGTGCCCTTCATGGGGGCTCCCACGGCGGACATCGGGGTGACCTTGGCTCTGGCGGGGATCGTCTTCCTGGTGATTCACGTTTCGTCGCTGCTTCGGAATGGCACGATAGGCTATATCCGCTCGTTCATTCCGACACTGAAAGGGGACAACTTCATCATGACGTTGTTCCTGGTTGTGGTCATTACTCCGCTCATTGCCGCGATTGAGGTGATGGGGGCGATCATCCGGGCCACGGTGTTGGCGATTCGTCTATTTGCGAACCTGTTCGCGGGGCACGTCGCCTTGGGTGTGATTCTGCTCTTTGCCGTGGCGGTGCGGGAAGAAGCGGCACATATCGCGGGGGGCGTGACGGTCGCCACGATTCTCATGGGGACGGCTTTGAGTGTGCTGGAACTGTTTGTCGCGTTCCTGCAAGCATTTGTGTTTACGTTACTCTCCGCGATCTTCCTCGGGATGCAGTTGAACCCGGAACACTAACTCACCCAATGGCCGCGCGGGGCGGTCGGGTAAAGACTTGGGCGTTTTCTCACCTGATAAAGGATTGTTCGTCATGACCCTTCGTTCACTGTGCGCGATGCTGGCGGTTTTGGCTGTTTCCACCATCGCGGGCGCTGCGGAACCGGCGGCTGTGGCTCCGAACCACGGCGGGATCGGGATTGGTGCGGGTATCGGTGCGGGCTTAACCCTGATTGGTGCTGGCCTCGGGATTGGTCTGGTCGGTTGGGCGGCTCTCTCCGGGATCGCCCGTCAGCCGGAAGCCAAAGGTCCGATTCAGGTCAACATGATCGTGCTGGCGGCTCTGGTGGAAGGGGTGGCCATTATCTCCCTGCTGGTCATCTGCTTCGCCCTCGTCGGCAAGATTCCGGGTATTCAGTAATCCGAACGCACGCGGGACCGGCAGAAGGTTTGCAGAGGGGGAAACCATGTTCGCACGAAATTGGGTGGTGGCCACCACGTTGTGTGTCCTGATGCTGCCGACGCTGGCGTTGGCGGCGGATGCCGGGCACGCGGAGCAGAAAAGCCCGATCGACCCGAACTGGGTGAATTCGGTCGTCACAGTGGTTGTGTTTCTCTGCCTCTTGGCGGTGCTGTACTTCACCGCTTGGGGGCCGATCCGCAAATCACTGGATGAACGGGAAGAAAACCAGTTCAAGGCTCTGGAAGAAGCCCGCCTCGCACGGGAAGAAGCGGCAGCGATGCGCGTGCAGGTGGATGCCCAAATGGCCAAGGCTCAGGAAGAAATTCGGGCGTTGTTGGAAGAAGCTCGCCGGGATGCGGATGTCTTGCGGGCCAAGGAAAAAGAAGTCGGCGTGCGGGAAGCACAGGCGGAACGCGAGCGAGCCAAGCGGGAAATCGAAGCGGCCAAGGATGTTGCTTTGAAAGAGCTATACGAAAAAGCCGTCGCGCTCGCTTCCACGATGTCCGCGAAGGCACTGAGTCGACAGATTACTCCCGAGGATCATAGCCGATTCCTGGATGAATCCATCGCCGAGTTGTCTTCCACATACTCCCGCCACGCCTAACGCCCCAGAGACAACGGCCCCAGGGACGCGAACGTACCATGAACCAGTCTTTTCTCGAACAGATTCGGACGCCGGGGGCGGTTCCCCCGGAAGAGCTCCAGAAAGTCGAGCAGACCTACGCGGACATTCTGACCCAAACCGGGTCCGATGCCGCGATGGGGCGGATTCCCCGGACCTATGCCGAGGCACTGTTGGCTGTGGCGGTGTCGCGTGGGGTGATGGCGGCGGTCACGAGCAACTTCGTCTCCCTGCTGCGGGATCTGTACCCAAATATTCCTCAGCTGGAGGAATACCTCAACAGCCCGTTGGAATCCAAGAAATCCAAGGATGCCTTCCTCGTCAAATTGCTGGACGGTCAGGCCGAACCGCTGTTTCTGGATTTCCTCCGCGTACTGAACGAAAAAGATCGGCTGGGGATGCTCCGCCTGATCTGGGTTGCCTATCGCACCCTTTTGGAACACCAGTTTGGTCGGCAACGGGTGCTGGTCGAAGTCGCCGCCCCGCTGACCGATGCGCAGAAGCAGCATCTGCAAGATTCATTGAATACGATCATGAAGCGCACACCGATCCTGGTCGTGCGGGAAAACCCCGAACTGATCGGCGGCATGGTGATTCGGACGGGCGACCGCGTCTTCGATACCTCCGTCCGCACCAAGCTCCAGACTTACCGCAACCAATTGCTGGCCCGAGGCACACATGAGATTCAAAGCGGACGAGATCGCTTCCGTCATATTTGAGGAACTCAACCAGTTCCACTCGAAAGTGGACACCCGCGAAGTCGGGCGTGTCCTCGAAGTCGGTGACGGGATCGCCCGCTGCTACGGGCTCTCCGAAGTCATGGCCGGGGAGATGATCGACTTCCCCGAAGCGGGTGTCAAGGGGCTGGCGTTCAACCTCGAAGAGGCTTCCGTGTCCGTCATTATCTTGGGGGATTACCTCCAAGTGCGTGAAGGGATGGAAGTCCGCACCACGGGGCAACTGCTCTCCGTGCCGGTCGGGCCAGCATTGATTGGCCGCGTGATTGACCCCCTCGGCAATCCGCTGGACGGCAAAGGTCCGATCATCACGGACAAATACCGGCTCGTCGAATCGCCCGCACCAGGGATCGTCGATCGCCAGCCCGTGAAGCAACCCCTGCAAACCGGGATCAAGGCCATTGATGCCATGACCCCGATTGGTCGTGGTCAGCGAGAACTCATCATCGGCGACCGCAAAACGGGGAAAACCCAGATTGCGCTCGACACCATCATCAACCAGCGCGAAGAAGGCGTGATCTGCGTCTACGTCGCTTGTGGTCAGATGGAATCGAAGGTGGCCGGTGTCGTCGAACGTCTCCGGGAACTGGGCGCGCTCGACTACACCGTTGTTGTCGTGGCCTCGGCGGCTGACCCGGCTCCGCTTCAGTACATCGCTCCGTACTCCGGCACTGCGATTGCCGAGTACTTCATGTACGAACAGGGCCAAGATACGCTCTGCGTGTACGACGACCTCTCCAAGCAAGCTGCCGCTTATCGTCAGCTTTCGCTTCTGGTGCGTCGTCCGCCGGGCCGGGAAGCCTATCCAGGGGACGTGTTTTATCTGCACTCCCGCCTACTCGAACGCTCGGCCAAGCTCGCCGATAAATGGGTGATCGTTCCCGAATCCGCCGATGCGGCCCAAGTCACCGCGGATTGGGGCGTGAACGGTCAAGCCCATCCCACGCAAAAGCGGGAACCGGGCGCGGTCGGTATGGTCTACGTTGGCCCCGGTGCCGCGGGTGGGAAGGAACAGGCCGAACACGATCTGAAGAATTTCCCCGGTCACAAGATCGCCAAAGTGCCCGGTTCCGGCGGCTCGCTGACGGCTCTGCCGATCATCGAAACGCTGGAAGGGGAAGTGTCCGCGTACATTCCGACCAACGTGATTTCGATTACCGATGGTCAGATTTATCTGCAACCGGACCTCAAGAATGCCGGTGTGTTGCCCGCCGTTGACGTGGGGATCTCGGTGAGCCGCGTCGGTGGGAACGCGCAGATTGGGGCGATGAAAGACAAGCGGGTCGCCGGTGGTCTGAAACTGGCGCTGGCCGCGTTCCGTGAACTGGAAGCCTTCGCCCAACTCGGGACGGAACTCGACCCCGCCACCCAGAAGCAACTCGACCGCGGTTACCGCATGGTCGAAATTCTGAAGCAGGGGCAGTACCAACCGCTGAACGTCATCGACCAGATCATGGCCATCTTCGCCGCCAACAGTGGCGCTCTGGATGCCGTCGATCGCAAGAAAGTCCGAGCGTGGGAAGAACAGTTCCTCAAGTTCATGAAGGAACAGAAACCCGAAGTCCGAGATGCGCTCGTGAAAGAAAAGAAAATCACGCCCGCAATTGAGGAGCAACTCAAAGCGGCCCTCACGATGTTCAACCAACAGTTCAAGGCGTAACCCAATAGTTCCAAGTTATGAGTTCCGGGTTTCGAGTCGACCCGGACACGATGCTAGGTACGTCCGACTCGGAATCTTATAACTCGGAACTCGGAACTCGGAACCCGGAACTCGGAACCCGGAACTACACTATGGCGAATTTGCGAACACTCGTTCGTCGTCGGAAGGCGATTCGGAACATCCGAAAGATCACCAAGACGATGGAACTGATTGCGACCTCACGGTTCCAACGAGCTCTGAAACGAGCCCAGGAAGCCGAGGCGTATACGCGGAAAATCGCCGAACTGGCCGCGGAACTGAGCCGCAATGTTAGCGAAGTCTCGCACCCGCTCCTGGCGGTACGGCCCAACGTGAAAAAATCCCTCGTGCTGGTGCTGACCTCCAACCGGGGGTTGTGCGGCGGCTACAACGGCGGCATCCTCCGCGAAGCCAACGGTGTCCTCCGCAAGTACCATGCTGATGGCACCGCCTTCGATCTGGAAGTGTCCGGCAAACGCGGGGTGGCCTTCTTCAAGTTCCAACGGGTGCCACGGACTCACGAATATGTGATCTTCGAGGATAAGCCGACGTTTGAGCAAGTGGAAGAACTCGCCACCCGCTACATCGATATGTATACCCGTGGCGAGATCGACGAACTCATCGTGGTCTACCAGAAGTTCCTGAACGCGGCTCGGCAAACGCCAATTGCGGAAACTATGCTGCCACTCAGTCCCGTGTCCACGGGTTCCACTTCGGCGGCAGCGGGGCCAAAAGTGGAATATGAGTTTCTGCCGAACGCCACCGACATTCTCAATGAGTTGGTCCCCGTTGCCTTCAAGGTGCGCCTGTTCAAATGCTTCCTGGATGCGGCGGTGAGTGAGCAGATCGCTCGGCGAGTCGCCATGAAGGCCGCCACCGAGAACGCGGGTGACCTCATCAAGAGCGTGACCCGGCTCTACAACCGAACCCGGCAAGCGAACATCACCCGCGAAATCAGCGAACTGATCGGCGGTTCCGAGGCGTTGAACTAAAATCAACACGAATCAGTCCAGTGTACATGTGAATCCCCATCAAAATGGGTGAGCCATCAATTGAGTTATCGTGTGCCGTGAGGCTGTCCCTCCGGCTTGTTGATACGAACTGGAGAGCACCGAAATGGTAAGCACGACCCTCAAGACGAAGAAAATCGGCAAAATCGTCCAGATCATCGGTTCGACATTCGATGTCGAATTCGAGGAAGGACACCTGCCCGAAATTTACAACGCCCTCACAATCACGGGCACCACAAAAGGCGGCACCACGATTAACCTGACCGGGGAAGTCCAGCAACACCTCGGCGGTAGCCGGGTCCGCTGCGTCGCTCTCGGTGGCACGGACGGCTTGGTTCGTGGGATGGATGCGGCCGACACGGGTGCCCCGGTATCGGTGCCGGTCGGGCTGGAAACACTGGGCCGGGTGTTCAACTTGCTGGGCCAACCGATTGACGGTCGTGGCCCCGTAAAGGCCGTGGAAACCCGCCCGATCCACCGCGAACCGCCGAAGTTTGATGAACTCTCCCCGAAGGCGGAAGTACTCGTTACCGGGATCAAGGTGATTGACCTGCTGACCCCACTGGTCCGAGGGGGCAAAGCCGGTCTGTTCGGCGGAGCCGGTCTGGGCAAGACCGTGATTCTGCAAGAACTGATTACCCGGATCGCCAAGGAGTACAAAGGGTACTCGGTGTTCGCGGGTGTCGGAGAACGAACCCGCGAAGGGAACGACCTCTGGCTCGAAATGCAGGAAACCAAGACCGGCACCGGCCCGGATGCCAAGGAAGTGCTTGCCAACACCGCGATGGTGTTCGGCCAGATGAACGAGCCGCCGGGTGCCCGTCTGCGTGTGGCCCTGTCCGCCCTGACGATGGCCGAATGGTTCCGCGATAGCACCGGGACCGAAACACTGCTGTTCGTGGATAACATCTTCCGCTTCAGCCAGGCCGGTTCCGAAGTGTCGGCCCTCCTGGGGCGGATGCCCAGCGCGGTGGGGTATCAGCCCACGCTGGCCACCGAGATGGGCGAACTGCAAGAACGGATTACTTCGACATCCAAGGGAGCCATCACCTCGGTGCAAGCCGTGTACGTCCCGGCTGACGACCCCACCGACCCGGCTCCCGCGAACACCTTCCAACACCTGGATGCGTTCATCTACCTGGAACGGTCGATTTCGGAAAAAGGGATTTATCCCGCCATCGACCCGCTGGCCTCGAATAGCCGACTCCTGGACCCGGCCCTCGTGGGGGAACGCCACTTCACCGTAGCCGACCGGGTGAAACGGATTCTCCAGCGTTACCGCGAACTGCAGGACATCATCGCCATCCTCGGCGTGGAAGAACTGTCGGAAGAAGATAAACAGGTTGTGTCTCGTGCTCGCCGGATCGAACGGTTCCTGTCGCAGCCGTTCTTCGTGGCCGAGGCATTCACCGGCAAGAGCGGGAACTTCACGAAACTGGAGGACACGATCCGCAGTTTCGAGGAACTCTGCGACGGCAAATGGGATCACCTGCCCGAGTCCGCGTTCATGTACGTCGGCCCGATCAGCGAAGCGGAAGAAGCCGCCAAACGTATGGCCGAAGGGAAATAACGGTTTGAGGTTTCAGCGTTTGAGGTTTCAGCGTCTCTCGTGACGGAATGTCTTCGGTATGAGATCTTGCGAGAAACCTCAAACTGGAAACCGAAGGTCGGAACTTGCAGTTGAGGATCATCATGTTTGAAACCAAGCATGTTCGGGTGGTGATAGTGACTCCTGAGAAGGCGATCTTGGATGAGATCGCCGACTCCGTGGTGTTGCCGTTGTTCGATGGGGAGTTGGGGGTGCTACCGGGGCGGGCTCCGCTCACCGGACGATTGGGGCCAGGTGAACTGCGGATGATGGGTATCAGCACGGAACAGCGGTACTTCGTGGATGGTGGTTTTGTGCAAGTGTCCACAACATCGGGCAAGACCGCCGTGACGGTGCTGACCCCCAAAGCTTACCCAGCCTCCGCGGTGACACAAGCCTTGTGCCAGGAAACCGAACAGCAAGCCAACGCGATGCCAACCGCTACGCCGTTTGAGCGAGAAAGCCGCTACAAGGCCCAGGAACGCGCCCGCGGTCTGGCGCGAGTCGCCGCCAAAGGGTAAGGAATCCAATCATGGGAACGCCTTTCTCTGGCATTCCCACGATTGGATTGTGACAACGACCAGCACGAAATGCTGGTCGTTGTCGTTTGAATGGCCGTCCTCGCGGAACGGCGACTCCGATGGTGGACAACCAGATGTCCCATGTCCCATCTTTCCTATCGCGGATGACGACCCCATGAGAACATCTTCTGATACACGCACCCAGTGAGGCTGTCCAATTTTGAGAGGGAGGAACAAAACCGGAGAGGAACACAACCGGGGACGATCGTCCCCGGTTCAGTAGGACACACCGAACCGGGGACGATCGTCCCCGGTTGTCCGACAAGCGTAGATTTTGAGGCACCCACATCGGGTTTGTGTATTAGTTCTCGATCGGTGGTGGTTCTTCACCATACTTAGCCCGATATTTTGCTGCGAATTTCTCTTTCAAGGAAGGATCGCAGACGAAACACTGGCTCTTGGCGCGGTCATGTTTGTCGCACCAGTCCCCTTTGTCTCGAAATGCCTTGGCCACCTTGGGCGAACACATGCTGCATTCCTCTTCAGGGATGCCATGTTCGTTGCACCACCAACCACTGTGATCGTGGGCATCCGCCTTCGCCGTGGCCGATTTGGACGCAGGCGAGGAACTGGGTGCGGACGAACCCGCCCCGCAACCGACGATGCCGAGTCCCAAACTACTGGCCAGAACAGCCAGACTCAACAACCGCATACGCATACCTTCCTCCTGATGAGACATCCCCATTTCCGTTCACACGGACATCAATTCGGTCGACTGCGTGGGGGACGCGGGCGACTCTTGCACCTTTTCGCTGGCGGGGACACTGCCGCCAAACAGCAGATAGAGGACACGCAAGACCAGTAGCGACATGATCATCGCCCCGATGACACCACCGATGACCACCGTGGCCAAGGGGCGCTGGACCTCGGCCCCCTGGCCGGTACTAAACGCCATCGGCAAAAACCCCAGGCTGGCAACCAATGTGGTCATGAGGACCGGCCGCAACCGCGTCACGGCCGCCTGTCGCACGGCTTCGTCCAAGGGGATGCCCTTGCGACGCAATGCCCGCACGGTGCTGACTAGGATCATGTCATCAAGAACCGCGACCCCAGAGAGGGCAATAAACCCGATTGCCGCGGAGATGCTGAAGGGCATGTCCCGTAGCCACAAGGCAAAGATACCCCCGACCCAGGCGAACGGGATGCCCGTAAACACACGGACAGAGTCCAAGATGGTCCCATATGTCGCATACAACAACGCGAAGATCAAGACGAATGCGACGGGGACCACCACCAGCAACCGCATCTGGGCCCGCGCGAGTTGCTCAAACTGTCCTCCCCATTCGACATGATAACGGCCAGAAGGCATTGCCACGGCCGCCGTGGTCTTTTCGCGTGCTTCGGCCACGAACCCACCGAGATCCCGCCCACGGACGTTGCAGGTCACCGTGACACGCCGTTGTCCCCATTCCCGCGTAATGGTACTGGGACCTTCCACCAATTTGACATCGGCCAGGCGGGACAGGGGAACCTGTTCGCCGTTGGGGCCGGACACGAGCATTTTTCCGATCGTCTCGGGGCTGTCTCGGTGAGAGTCCGCCAGACGAATCGTCAGGGGAAAGCGGAATTGTCCCTCATAAATTTCCCCAATGGGCTTTGTCCCAATGCTCTCAATGAGGTCCAGGACCGCCCGTGCGGGAATGCCGTATCGGGCCAATTCGTCCTGCTTCACCGCGATGGCCAGTACAGGTTGCCCCGTGACCTGTTCCACGGCGACATCGGCCGCGCCGGGGACGGTATTCAAAATGCGCTCGATTTCCTGAGCTTTGGATACCAGCGTCTCCAGGTCATCCCCAAAGACCTTGACGGCGACATCGGTTCGCACGCCTGTCAACATCTCATTGATCCGCAATTCGATCGGCTGGGAAAAGGAAAGTTTGTGGCCGGGGATGTCCCGCAATTCCTTTTCAATGATCGCGGTCAACTCCGTTTGGGTCTTGGCGCGCGTCCACTGGGACCGGGGCTTGAGGGACAAAAAGATGTCGGTGAGTTCCACTCCCATGGGGTCAGTTGCGACCTCGGCTGTCCCGACTCGACTCCAGACATGCTTGATCTCATTGGGGAACCGATTCAGTAGGGCTTTTTCGATTTGGGTGTTCGCCCGAATCGTCTCGTCCAGATTTGTCCCCGCGAGCCGGACGACGTTGATGGCGATGGCTCCTTCGGAGAGACGTGGGACAAACTCGGTCCCCAGATTGGGGGCGATGAGTCCAAACGCCACGACGAGGACGCACAGAGCGAACCCGATGATCGCCAGTTTGTGATGCATCGCCAGCCGCAGGATCGGGTTGTGAATCGCATGAGCCAACCGCATCAGAAGTGGGTCATGGTGCCGAATGCGTTTGGGCAAAAAGAGACTCGCCAGGACGGGCATCAGGGTCATCGACAAGATCATGGATCCCAGGAGGGCGAAAATCACGGTGAGTGCCATGGGACGGAACAGCTTGCCTTCAATTCCTTCCAGCGTCAGAATCGGGAGATAAACGATCATGATGATGAGTTCGCCGAAGAGTGTCGGTTTCCGCACTTCCACGGCCGCATCGCGGACCACATCAATTTTTGATTGTCCGGGGTTATCGTGTCCCAATCGGCGAACGCAATTTTCCACCATTACTACGGACGAATCGACGACCATCCCGAAGTCGATGGCCCCCAGGCTCAACAAGCTCGCGGCAATGCCCCATTGCAGCATCCCGCTGAAGGCGAACAGCATGGACAGGGGAATTGCCATCGCCACAATGGCGGCCGCCCGGAGATTGCCCAGGAAGGCGAATAGGACGGCGATCACCAGGATTCCCCCTTCAAAGAGGTTATTCCTCACCGTGGCGATGACGTGTGTGACCAGTTCCGTTCGGTCATAAACAGGTTCTATGCGGACGTTCGGCGGCAGATTCTGGGCGACGGAATCGAGCTTATTTTTCATGGCCCAGGTCACGGTGTGGCTATTCTCGCCCATCGTCATGAACCCGAGTCCGAGGACGACCTCCCCTTTCCCATCCGCGGTCACGGCCCCGCGTCTCACTACATGTCCAATTTGCACCTCCGCCACGTTTTTCACCCGTACCGGGATGCCGTCTTGGGCGGTGATGACAATGTTCCCAATTTGCTCTACGGTCGAGGTTCGGGCCTTGCCGTGTACCAGTAACATCTGTCCACTTTGTTCGACGTTGCCGCCGCCGACGTTCTGATTGTTCGACTGCAAGGCCGCCTGTACCTGCTCGAAGGTCACACCGTGTTCCACTAGCCGATTGGGGTCCAAGCGGACTTGGTACTGCTTTTCGTAACCGCCCCAGCTATTGACCTCGGCGGTGCCTGGGACTGTCCGCAGTTGAGGCCGGATGACCCAGTCATGAATCGTGCGCAGGTCCGTCACATCATTGCCAACACCTGTGACCACATAATGGAAGACCTCACCGAGTCCGGTGGACACCGGCCCCATTTTGGGCAGGTCAATTCCTTGAGGGAGTTGGACCGTCCCCAATCGCTCATTGACGACTTGGCGGGCAAAGTAAACATCGGTCCCATCGGCAAAGATCAGAGTGACTTGGGACAAGCCAAATTTTGAGACAGAACGTAATTGATTGAGTTTCGGCAAACCAGAAAGAGACTGTTCGATCGGGAAAGTAATCTGTTGTTCGACTTCCTCGGCTCCCAGCGCCGGGGCGACGGTATTAATCTGCACCTGCACGGGCGTGGTATCCGGGAACGCATCGACATCCAATTGCGTTAGCGATGCCGCGCCCAGGCTGGCAGCTAATAACGCTCCCATGACCACGATGCCGCGATTATGGAGCGAAAAGTCGATGATGCGATTCAGCACGACGAAGCCTCACCAGGATCGAACAGCATGAGAGACACACAATCAACGACCCGACCGGGCCGTTATTTGTGGCAGCCTCACCCCTCGCCGAGTTTGCCGCGGAGCAGTTCGGCTTGCAGTGTCCCACTGCCTTTAACGGCCACGAGTTCCCCTGGTAGGACACCCGCGATGATCTCCGTATTGCGGCCGTCCGATGTCCCCACTCGCACCGAGCGGGTATGAAAGACTTTGGGCGAACCGGGCTTCAAAAAGTCCTTGTCCCGGACGAAGACGACACGGCAACACCCTTCAAAATGGACGGCATCTTTGGGGACCACCACGGCTTCCGGTTCATCACGCAAGACCACTTGCCCCCGACCGAACGTGTTGGCCCGCAACAGGCCGTTGGCATTGTCCACACTGGCGCGGACTTTAACCGTTCGGGTCTTGTGGTCCACGTCCGAACTGATCCACGCCAGTGTACTCGACACCGTGCGGGAGTTGCCGTTTGGTTGAAAGCGGATGGTCTGTCCGATTTTGAGTTGTCCCACGTCTTCCTGGCGAATGTCCAATGTGAGCCACATTTTGGCTGGTTCGGCGATCACGAACAGGGTTTGTCCACTGGACACCACTTCACCGGGGACAACGTCCCGTTGGATGACCACTCCATCTTGAGGAGCCGTGATGGGGAGCAAGTTGGTACTTGTCGATTCGGTATGGAATTCGGTCACCAGGGATGTCGGTAAACCGAGAAAATGCAGTTCATTGGCGAGTTGCTCCGTGGCGGTGTTGTCCAAAACCGAGGCCCGGATCGGTAGTCCCAGATTGATGAGCGTTTGCCGGGCGGTGACCACGCGAATTCCCGCCTCACTCAGGGCGGATTCTGCTTCCGCGATCCGTTGTTGCGGCACCGCACCCGCGGACTGCTGCAGGTTGGCAAGCACCCGCCCTTGCAACCGATAGCTGACGATCGCTTGCAGGAGGGCCGCCTTGGCCTCTCCCACGGCGGCGGCATCCACGATGGCCACGACCTCACCTGCGGAGACATGGTCCCCAACATTTTTGAACACCCGGAACATGGTCCCCGGTCCACGAGTGGACAGCCGAGCCAATTGGGTTGGGTCGTACTGGATTTCGCCGTTGGCTGGCACGGTTTCGACCATGCGTGAGGTCCAAACGGGTTCCACGTCCACACCGGCTTTTTCGACGGACTCGACCGAGGCGAACTGGATGCGGCGATCCGGGATTTTGCAGAGGGGGTTGTTCTCGGGCCGTTCCTGAACGCTTAGGGCACGAGCGGCCCGTGCGCGGTCCACATCTGTCACCTGAACGGGCGCACGGGTTTGGGCCAATTCCGGGTGGCAGGTCGGGCAATTGCGGACACCATGTTCCTTGCACCAGCCGAACGACTGCGGACGTGGCATCAGCGCGGGGTTGCATTCCACGCATTCTTCTTCCGGGATGCTATGTTCCCCGCACCACGCCGGTTCCGCGGCGGGTTGGCGGCCCGATACTGTAGCGAAACTGGGGAAAGCCCAACCCGTGTGGTGTCCCCAATAGAGCAAGCCACCCAGGGTCGTAAAGATCACCAATGGGGGAATCGAATGTGCCAACCAACGGGCAACCCGCATGAGCTTGGTCATGGCCAATCTCCGAGAGAGGCGTATCAGTTCGATATGTTCCTGAAGGCGGAACACGGAAATAGAAACGAGAACGGCAGCGTATTCGGTCACACAATTGTGCCGATACACGGTTCAATAAAGTATGACAGGCTAAATCAACAGGACGCGGAACGCGAGAAAGGGTGGCGGAGCGGCCGCCAAGGGAGAAGAAGAGGCTTCAGAAATGCGCGGACTCGGCTCAGGAATCCAGGTATCGAGGCTCGCTTGTGAAGCCGCGGGCATCAGATCAAGAGACACGATAACCGGCGGAGCCGATAAATCGGTTATGCGGGCATCATCGGCTGGGCAACCGGGGATATGACCTGGTTCATCGGAAGAGGGGATCTCATCGGCACAATCGTGATGGCAACACGATTTCTGTGGTGTGGATGAGCGGGCGGCTGTCTCATAGGCGGCTAGGTTCGCCATCCCCGCGGACACACCACAGACGCAAATTCCCGTGGGAATTCCCGTCATCAGTGCGGCCAACAGCATGAGCAGCGAACGGACCATGCGTGTGATTCAAACTCCCAGAATGCCGAGAACCCTACTTTACGATACCGCTCCAACTGTCTTATCGTCAACTCCGAGGTGTGACTCCTGAAGAATTTTCATCATTTTGAGGTGGGGTTGGGAGTCGGGCCAGGGCTTCATCGCAGCGGTCGAGGTGTTCCTGCCGACGGCGTGATTCGGCGAACTGGCCGTGCGTGGCGAGCCAATCGCGGGTTTGTTGTACAAGTTTCCGCAAGGCTTCGCAGGAAATCGGATCGTGCAACGGTTTGTCCAACAGCACCGGAGCGGAATGAGCAAACGTCGGTTGTTGGTGCAGCGGATGCCCGATTCCTCCCAAGCACCGAACGGCGTACCAACCCACGGACTCGCGCGGAACGGGCCAACACGCGACGGCAGTCCAACGGCCATCTTGCGCGGACGCTTCCACGGACGCGATCACGATGCCATTGTGAACCAGTTCCAGCCGCTCAAACGGGACAATACTTGCGGCGGATGCCTCAATCTGGGACACATCCTGGGACACAGCCGGGGACACCTCCTGGGACATGGATGAGGACGCATTCTGGGACATGGCCGAGGACGCGGATAGGGAGGCCGGTTGTGCGGTTGCTTGCACTGGGGTCTGTTGCAGTCGGAGCAAGGGGCCGTTGGTGACGTAGACTTGGCGGGACCGTATCGCCTCCGCCCAACTGGTGAGCGGGTCGGCTTCTCCCGTGGGAATGCGGGCGTATGTCCGTGGGGAACCGAGAGGGACGCTGTTGGCCTCATGACCACTCCCGCCGATCAGGGGAAGGAAATACCCGGCATTCCAAAGCCGATAACACCAGGGAAGTAACGGTGTCTTCCGCGCAGCACCGACTTCAAGGGCATCCATTTTCCCCAAAATACAGGCAATCAGGGCTTCCCCCCCTCGGATGCCCGCGACGGCCTCAAAGGCATTCACCCAAACCGTCAAGCCGCGTTTGCGGTGGCACTGGTCGCACCATGCACTGATCGACCAATCATCGCTGGCATCGCTGCCGCCGAAACTCAGCGGATAAACGGGACGGTGCGCATGCAGAAGTCCGACCGTGCCGAGGAGAGGATGCTGATTCAAAGTGTTGACGGCGACACAGGTGCCGTGGGTTTCCCTGGCGGGTTGCTGGCCGCTGAATGCTCCCATGTTCACTGGGACCGAAAAAGTGCGTCCTGCCGCGATCGAGTGGACCTCTTCCACCCTAGCGAGCAGTTGGACGATCCCCAGTCCTTCGGCAGCCCCATCCAGGGCGGCATCGTGCGGGCTGAGTCCATGCACCCGGTTATCGCCACTGATCCAACCGGATGCAGACTCATCTGCCCAGCGTGAAATGGTGAATCGCAATGCCATCTGACCCGTGCCGAGGGTCACGGTCTGATCGAGCGGTTGGTACTCTGGTCCCTTCGTCGCTTGGACGCGGATGGGGACACTGGCCGGGAGACGGATTTCACAGGTTCCTTCCATCGTGTGCCACACTTCACCCGCCAACCGCAGATGACCGCCGATCACCTCCCCACGGCCCGTCGGGAACTCGGCGGCACGGTGTGCGGGTGTGTACGCGACCCCATCCGGTCCCGTGAATCGGACACGAACCGGAGTGGGTTTCCCATGTTGGTCGTTGATGCGGACATGAATGGAAAGCATGAAATCAGTCGGGGTCCGGGTGCCTCTCCCCGTTCACGGGAGAGAAAGAATAAACAATCATAAGGAAGAAGTACGGTCGGGCTTCCATCCGCAAGGCTTCTCTTGCGGGAAGTCACGCGCCATCAAGCCCAGGCCCGTTCCAGATACTCACGGAACAGGACATTCAAGGGTTCGATCGCACCTTGTACCTGGGGTGAGTCGCCAGCCAGTGCCTCCAATCGAGGCAGTTCCGCTTCGATGAATTCCTGAATGGCGGGAATGCGTGGACCTTCGTCCAGTTCTTCCCCGGACAGTTTGCGAGCCAGTAAGGACGCGATCGCTTCACGGAGTCGCGCGTGGTCGGGGATCGTCTCCAGCAGTGACGCGAAAAGCATCGGGGCCAGCGTCTGCTTCTGTTCGATCCAGCGTGCCGCCAGCAGAGGCCGTAAAACGTAAAAATACTTTTTCAATCGGACGCGATCGCCTTGCAAATAGGACCGAAAATTCCCTCGGGCCATCCGTAAATAATGATACCGCCCAGCGATCGGGGAGAAATATCGCGGTTGTTCGTCGCGGAGGCGATCGGCGAACCCCAATGCGTCGATGTAAACGATCGGCGAATCCAGCCATTCCCACAAGGTCGGGTTGGATCGGGCGAACAGACGCAACGCCTTGCTGATGTCCCAACCGCTGAGGTCCATCAGGTCCACAATGGGACGTTCCACGACATCCCGGCGCGTGTCCCGGTCGATGGCCAGATACCAGGATGGCGGATGAACGTAGAGAAAGCGGACATCGTAGTCACTGTCGGTCGATGGGAAACCCCAAGCACGGCTGCCCGATTCGACGGCGTACAGAATCCGAACGGATTCCTCCGCCGCGATTGCCGCGAGGTCTTGTTCGATCCGTTGGCGGGCTGCGGTCGTGTCCACGTCGTTCCCCTCCCCACGTCCTGATGCCCCATCCCATGACCGTTCAGGATGCCTGCGGTCATGGGATGGATTTCGGCGTTATCCTTCCTGGCCACCGCACGCGTGGAGGATTTTGCGGAAGGCTTCAACAGCCACGGGGAAGAGGTCCGCGCCGGTGATGCCGCCGGTCGGGCCACCGCCGCGCAGGTGCGGTTCCATCGTGGCGAAACCGTGATACCCACTCTGGACCGCATCGCGGATGCTGACCTCGATTCGGCCGCCACCGAACCCAGCCAGGCATCCCGTGTGCGATTGCTCGCCGGTGCCTTTCCAGTCTTTGATGTGGAAGTGCTCCACATACTGTTTGGTCAGTTCCCAGCCTTGTACGGGGTCGTAACCGCAGTACACCCAGTTCGCGGCATCGTAGGCGCACCGTAACGCCGGGTTGTTGACGGATCGCATCAGGTCCGCGACGCGGGTCGGTTCGTCGCCAAAGATTTTGTGTTCGTTCTCGTGGAACAGTTTGACACCGGCCTTCTGGGCCATGTCCGCTAGGACACCCATGCGGCGAATCACTTCCTCGCGGTACGGTGCCCAGTTGCCATCGAATGCCTTGTCCGCAGGCGGGTAAAAGCTGAAGACCCGGATGTTCGGCGTGCCGAAGACCCCGCACAACTCGATCGCTCGTTTCAGTTTGTCCAATTGCGGTTCGAGCGGTTGGTCGATCGGATACTTGCCGACCGGCGAGCCAATCGCGGAGAGCCCGAACCCTTCGCCATCCAAGAGTTTTTTGAACTCTTGAATCTGGGCATCGCTCAGCATGAGGACGTTCGTGACATAGATGGAGCGGAATTCGATGTGGCGGATGTTGCACGCTTTCAGTACCGCGATCTGCTCACGGGGATCGGGGCTGATTTCGTCGGCGAAGGCGGAAAGGATAAACATACGTTAGCCTGGGTACTCGGAGTGAGGGGGAAACAGTCTGTTATGGAGAACTGTTTTACGTCTGAACCCCACAAACGACGAACCCCCCGCCGAGAGTTGCGAGGGGTTTGCGGGAAACGCTGTTCGTTCGGAGGGTTAATCCGAACCACCGAGGGCTTCCATGGCTTCGCGCCGAGTGTCGTACAGCGCCCAGAGTGTATCCAGTGCCGTGGTCTTCAACAGTTCGCGGATACGGTCGTTCACCCCAGCCAGGATCAGCTCACTTCCCTGATGGCGAATCAGCAGATGGCACCGTAACAGGAACGTGATGAACGCCGAGCCGAAGTACCGTACCCCAGCCAAATCGACAATCAGATTCGAGGGTGGATCGTCTTTCAACGGTGCCAGTATCATCTGAGCCGCTGGCAGAATCAGATTCTCTGGCAACTGTTCCACTTCCGGTGAGGGAATAATCACGGCAATGTCATCGTGCCGTTTGACTTGAAAGTATTCGTTGGCGAGTGGGGCCGCTCGGGATGTTTCAGAAGCCATAACGGAACCCTCAAGTCGGGATATGATCTCCACCCAAGCGTAGCCAGGATGAAACCGGGAATCAAGCATGGCCTGATGAAGTTCATAAAGCCATGTCAGAGATACCGCAGTTTATCGCTTTTCTGTCACGGTTGTATTCCGAGTTCTCGTTATTTTGGGTACTTTGGGCATGTCAGGCCGTGGAATGCGGTATCCTGGAATGATTTTCAGAGCCATCGTCGTGCTTCTGCTCATGGGCGTGTTAGGGTTCGTGGTGATGACCCTTCCGATTGCGGGCAGGATAGGCGATGCGCACCACCATCCGATTTCTGATACTCAGTGGGATTAGTGGTGCCGTGTGGGCCGCCGTGGCCACTGTCGGCGCGGAACCGCCCCGCGTGTTGCCCATTGTTTCGGAGTCTGTTCGATCCCATCTTGCCGACACGATGGCTCCGGCGGGTGTCATGGGGAATGTCTCCTGTGCTGCCGCGTCTTGCCACGGTGCCGATGTCGCACCCTTACGAGCCGGGGGTGAATCTCACATTTTCGCGGATACGGACCCACACCGCCGAGCGTATGCCGTGTTGTTCAACGACCGTTCTCGCCGGATGGTGGAACTGTTGAAGACCCCCACACCTGCCCATCAGACGCTGCTGTGTTTGAAATGTCATGGTTCCGCCCCACCGAACCTGGAAGGGGAACTTTCGCCTCACGCGGCCGCGCACGGCGAGGGGGCCAGTTGCGAGAACTGTCACGGCGCGGCCGAGAAATGGCTCACCGCCCACTATACCGCACCGTGGAAAACGATGACCGCCGCGGAGAAAGCGGCCTTCGGCTTCCTGCCGACGAAAGATCTCGCCTTCCGTGCCCAACTCTGCGCGACCTGTCATGTGGGGGATGCCACCCGTGAGGTTGACCATCAACTGATCGCGGCGGGACACCCAGCACTCCGGTTCGAGCTTGCGGCCTATCAGTTAGAACCGCTGTACAAAAAGCACTGGACGGAGAAAAACTACGGCGCGGACGTGGAAGCCTGGACCTGGATGATCGGACAACTCGGGTCCGCACGCAAAGGTGCCGAACTCCTACGCCGTCGCGCCGCGGAAGCCGCCACACCGACCGCCCACAAACGCGATTGGCCCGAACTGGCTGAATATACCTGCTTCTCCTGTCATCAAGATATTTCCCCGTTCTCGCTCGCGGCGGTGTCATCCCCGGATCGTCTCGGTCGCCGACCGGATTCCCCACGCCCCGGTACCC
>JAIXLE010000267.1 GCA_026931725.1 Bacteroidales bacterium | reverse complement strand
GCAGTACCCAAATGCCGACATGCCCGGGAAGGGCCGGGAGAAGATCGACATCACCATCGTGGTCGATATGCTCCTGACCGGTTTTGACTCGAAGTATCTCAACACGCTCTACGTCGACAAGAACCTCAGGCACCACGGTCTGATTCAGGCGTTCTCCCGCACCAACCGGGTGCTCAACGGGGCCAAGCCGTATGGCAACGTCCTCGATTTCCGTGGTCAGCAGGACGCGGTCGATGCGGCGATTGCGCTTTTCTCCGGTGCGAGTGCCGAGAAGGCCCGCGAAATCTGGCTCGTGGACAAGGCCCCGCAGGTCATCGACAAGCTCAGGGCCGCCGTCGCCGACCTGAACAGCTTCATGCAGTCGCAGAAGCTCGAAGCGCAGCCCGAGGCGGTGCCCAACCTTAAGGGGGATGAGGCCCGTGCCGCCTTCATCCACAAGTTCAAGGATGTGCAACGGCTGCAAACCCAGCTCGACCAGTACACCGATCTCACGCCGGAGAACAAGACAGCCATTGAGGACATTCTGCCCAGGGACACGCTCCGGGGGTTCCGCGGCGCGTATCTCGAAACCGCGCAGCGGCTCAGGCGGCAGCAGGGCCAGACCGGCGACAAGCCCAGCCCGGCCGTGGATCAACTCGATTTCGAGTTCGTCCTTTTCGCCTCGGCGGTCATCGACTACGACTACATCATGGGGCTGATTGCGAAGTTCTCGCAGCAGACCCCCGGCCAGGCGAAACTGAGCCGCGAGCAACTCATCGGCCTGATCGCCTCGGATGCCAGGTTCCTGGACGAACGGGATCTCATCACCGACTACGTCCAGTCGCTCGCAACCGGCAAGAAGCTGGATGAAAAGGCCGTCCGCGAGGGCTACCAGCGGTTCAAGGCCGAGCGGAACGCGCAGGCACTCGCCGCCGTCGCCGGCAGGCACGCTCTGGCAACCGACGTGCTGCAAGGCTTCGTGGATACCATTATTGGCCGGATGATTTTTGACGGCGAACAACTCACGGATTTGCTGGCTCCGCTGGAACTCGGCTGGCGGGAACGCCGGGAAAAGGAACTGGCCCTCATGGATGATCTGCTCCCGCTGCTGAAGACGCTCGCCAACGGCCGCACGATTTCCGGCCTCAACGCCTACGAGCAGTGAGGAGGCCGTGAGCAATCAGGGGGCGGAATATAATGACAACACCAACCGAGGATACCGCCATGCCAGCAACGCCGCGGCGATTCACCGACGAAATTCTCAGCGATGAAATGGCCGCCCTGCTCCGCACCAAAACACCGGCGGAACGGTTTGCCGTTGTCGATCAACTCTGGATGTTCTTCCGGACGGCCATTCGAGCCAACCTGGCTCGGCAGAACCCCGGATGGACCGCCGAAGAACTTGACCACGCCACCGCCCGGAGGATGTCCCGTGCTGCCTTCTGAACTCACGCGGTTCGTGGCGGATATTTGCGAACGGCTGAATATCTCCTATCGCATCGTTGGTTCTGTTGCGGCATCTCTCCAGGGCGAGCCCCGTTCCACGAACGATATCGACATGGTGCTGCAACTCGATTCGGCCAGGGTTGTTCCGTTTTGTGCGGCCTTTCCACCGCCGGTCTTTTATTGTTCGCTCGATGCGGCGCGCGAAGCCGTGAACGCCCGCTTCCAGTTCAACATCATTCAGACTACCACGGGTTTG
Source organism: Bacteroidales bacterium (assembly GCA_026931725.1). Classification (GTDB taxonomy): domain Bacteria; phylum Planctomycetota; class Planctomycetia; order Gemmatales; family Gemmataceae; genus JAIXLE01. The sequence continues at coordinate 2,066 of JAIXLE010000267.1, read as the reverse complement.
AAGGTCGATATCATCATCGCGTCCGATTCCGATTTCGACCGTTCCCAGTTATCGCGGGGCAGTCGAATGCTCATCGACGATCGGCATGAAGTGTTCGTCGCCTCTCCCGAAGATGTCATCATCAAAAAGCTCGAATACTTCAAACTCGGCGGATCGGAAAAACACTTGCGGGACATCGTCGGCATCCTCAAGGTCCAGGCCGAAGCGATCGACCAACGCTATATCGCTGAATGGATCGACACGCTGAGCCTGCAAGCGGAATGGAGACTCGTGACGGATCGACTCCAGGGTACCGGATGATGAACATGAAACAACCGCTGCTGCCGAAACTGCGTTTCCCGGAGTTCCAGAAGGAACCGGGGTGGGAAGAGAAGACGTTAGCGGCGATTAGCGAAAGCATTTCATCTGGCAAAGACAAGGCAAATTCCAAGGGAGTCTTTGATCTGTATGGTTCTACTGGCATCATCGGAACAACTGAGAATGCAACGTACAGTGGCGAGTACATCTTAGTTGCACGTGTAGGCGCAAATGCCGGATTCCTAACCAAGGCGACTGGCAATTTCGGCGTAACTGACAACACGCTTGTGATTATGCTAAACACAAATACCTGCTTCGACTTTGTCCATTACTATTTGAAAAATATCGGGTTGAACAAGATGATCTTCGGATCTGGCCAGCCTTTGATTACCGGAGGACAGCTTAAATCTCTGGCAATTTCATTCCCCTCCCTTGCCGAGCAACGCCGTATCGCCGATTGTCTTTCGTCGCTGGACGAGTTAATCGCGGCGGAGGGGCGGAAGTGGGAGCATCTGCGGACCTACAAGAAAGGGTTGATGCAACAACTCTTCCCCCGCGTCGGCGAGCGTGTGCCGCGACTCCGCTTCCCCGAGTTCCGCAACGCGGGGGAGTGGGAGGAGAAACCACTGGGCGAAGTCATCATTGTTGCGTCTGGCCAAATTGATCCGACCGAGCGGCCGTACTGTGATTTTCCACAGATCGGCAGCGAAAACATTGAGTCGGATACCGGCAAGCTAGTTAACGTGAAATCTGCCGCAGCCAAGGGTGTAATTAGTGGGAACTATTCTTTCGATGAGAACGACATTCTCTATTCGAAGATTCGTCCAGCGCTGAACAAGGTTGCCGCGCCTGGTTTCAAGGGGATTTGCAGCGCAGATATTTATCCGGTTCGCCCTGCCCGCAGTGACCTGGATCGAAGCTACCTCTTATATCTGCTCCTTTCCGAAGCGTTTCTCGACTACGCCATCAGGAACTCTGCACGAGGCAAGATTCCCAAGATCAATCGCGAGGCCCTGCTTACTTACAGAGCGTTAATTCCAAACCCTGCCGAACAACGCCGTATCGCCGAATCTCTCTCCGCGCTGGATGCGCAAATCGCCGCACAGTCTGAAAAGCTGGTGGCGTTGCGGACACACAAGAAAGGTCTGATGCAGCAGTTGTTCCCTTGAGAAGTTTGAAGTTTGAAGGGGGAAGTTTGAAAGGAAGACAGATAGGGAGAAGAGATGAAAAGTGATATTCCGGCTCGAACGTTTGAGTTTGCCAAGCGGGTCGTTCGACTTTGTCAGGTGCTGGATGAGAAGCCGGGTGTGGGGCGTACACTGGGAAAACAGTTGATTCGGTCGGGTACTTCCGTTGGGGCGAATGTCGAAGAAGGTCAGGCGAGCCAGAGCCAGGCCGATTTCGTCTCGAAGTATTCCATCGCCTGCAAGGAAGCCCGCGAAACCCTCTATTGGCTGCGATTGCTCGCGGAAACGGAACTCGTCGCCCCGGATCGCTTGCAACCTTTACTCCAGGAGTGCCACGAACTCATCGCGATACTAACAACCATCATCAAAAAGATCCGATCCAAGAGTGAGTAACCAATGTCTTCAAACTTCACCCTTCACCCTTCAAACTTCGAACTTGGCAAGACCCTGTGGGCCATCGCGGACCAGCTGCGCGGGGCCATGAATGCGGACGACTTCCGTGACTACATGCTGGCGTTTTTGTTCCTGCGCTATTTGTCGGACAACTACGAGTCCGCGGTGAAGAAGGAACTGGGCAGGGAC